>JBOGDK010000541.1:0-2042 GCA_050701795.1 Micromonosporaceae bacterium | reverse complement strand
CCGATCGGTACCGGGTGGAGGTGGCCTTCCGCCGCCCGATCTCCCTGCCGTCGACCGTCGGATTCCGGGCCGACCGGGACGGCGCCGGATGGGCCATCGGGGTGCACCGCCGCACCGGTGAGAAGACGTACGTCACGGGGGCGGTAACCGCGCTGTAGCCAGCGGCACCCGAGTCAGTGCGGCGGCACCGTCAGGTTGCCTGATCGGTGCCCGGACGCTCGGCGCTGGTGGTGGCGCCCGAGCGGTCGGCGCTCGTCGTGCCCGAGCGGTCGGCGCTCGTCGTGCCTGAGCGGTCGGCGCTGGCGGGGCCCTGAGGGATGTCGAACAGCCCGGAGAGCCCGAGCCAGGCGAGGTCCATCGCCCGCCGCGCGGTGGCGCGCGGATCGACGTGTTCCTCGTCCAACATCCAGTCGGCGAGCGCCTCGCAGCCGCCGACGATCGCGTGCCCCATCGCGATCAACTCCAGTTGAGGCGGCAGCGGTACGTCGGCCTCGGTCACCGCACGTTCCAACAGCGCCGCCACCACATCGACCGTACGGCGCCGGATTGCGTTGATCCCACTGGCGACGGGGTCACCCTGTGCCCGTGCCCGCCGGTAAAGCACCGACCAGCCGTCACGGTGCTCTGCGACGAAGCTGAGAAACGCCTCCAGGCCGCGATGTAGCTGTTCGTACGGGGTGAGCCCGATCCCGACCGCGTCTGTGATCATGTCGTTCAGCCGTGCCGCCTCCCGTTGCACCACGGCCACGAACAGTTCTTCCTTGGACCCGAAGTAGAGGTAGACCATCGGCTTGGAGATTCCCGCGGCATCGGCGATCTCGTCCACGGTGGACTCGTGGTAACCACGCCGGGAGAAGATCTTCGCGGCCGCGTCGAGCATCTGCTGCTCGCGTACCGCGCGAGGTACTCGCTTAGCCTGAGTCACCATGTCAGAATAACCTACCCGTGCGTAATCTTACTCTGCGGTAAGTTCCCCGAATGGAGACCCGAATGCCCGACGACAACGAGCTGATCCAGGCTGCTGACCTCAGCGCGGTGACCCCGGAGGACTTCGCCAACCTGGTCAAGAGCGCGTCCAGCAACCAGCTGAAGGAAGCGATGACCGACGAGAAGGTCCGGTCCAAGGTGCTTGACGAGGTGTTCGCACGGATGGGCAGCCGCTACCGGGGAAGCGCCTCCACTAACGCGGTGATTCACTGGAAGATCCTGGACAAGCCGGGCGGAGGGCACGACCTGTACGAGAACGTTCTCGCAGACGGGTCCTGCACCGTGAACAGAGAGCAGACCACGGAACCCCGGGTCACCATCAGCATCACCGGGCCTGAGTTCCTGAAACTGGCCTCCGGCAACGGCTCCCCGACGATGATGTTCTTCAGCGGCAAGCTCAAACTGGCTGGAGACATCGGATTCGCCGCCAGCCTGTCGCAGCTGTTCGACATACCCAAAGCCTGACGCCATCCCGAATGCACGGTGGCGACCACGTTGCCGTCCGACCGGGTACGTGAAACGACCGGATGACCGCTGGGGTGGCGCCGCCCGGTGGCCGCCGACCGCTCGTACCCGGCGAGGCGGTGCCGGAAGAGTCCGACACCGCCAATCTCCACCCAGACGGGCTGTGCGACTGACAAAAGCGCCGTAATCTGTCTCCGCGTGCCACGACGAACTCACTGTGCGGAAGCGGCGGACGATGACAACTGAAGTGCCCTCAAGCGGCGACAGTTCCCGCGACGGCCTGAGCGACCCGGAACTGATCAGCGCCGTACGCGCCGGCGACACCGACGCCTTCACCACTCTCTACGGGCGCCACCACCACACCGCCACCCGCCTGGCCCGCACCCTCACCACCCTCACCACCAGTGACACCAACACCGACAGCCTCGTCGACGACGCGTTCACCCACGTCCTGACCACACTCCAGGCCGGCGAAGGACCCGACCTCGCGCTACGCCCCTACCTCCACACCACCATCCGCGACACCCACACCAGCACCGCCACGGCCCCAGCCACGGCCCCAGCCACCGACACCGACACCGACACCGACA
>JBOGDK010000540.1:0-2071 GCA_050701795.1 Micromonosporaceae bacterium | reverse complement strand
GGCGAGCTGGTTGTTCGCGGCCCCGCAGACCACCTTGGCGGTCAAGGCGGGCACGGTGTCGTCGTTGAGGGCGCCACCCAGCGCGCACGGGGCGTACACGTCGATCTCACCGGTGATCAGCTCGCGCTCGCCGCCGGCGATCCGTACCTGCGGGAAGTGGCTACGGACCCAGTCGAGGGCGGTGGCGGAGACGTCGGTGACCACGACCTCTGCGCCCTCGCTGACCAGGTGTTCCACCAGGTGTTTGCCGACCTTCCCGACCCCGGCGACGCCGACCGTACGGCCTGCCAGCTCCGGCACCCCCCAGACGTGCTGGGAGGCGGCCCGCATCCCCTGGTAGACGCCCCAGGCGGTGAGGATCGAGGAGTCGCCCGCGCCGCCATGCTCCACCGAGCGGCCAACGACGTACCGGGTCTCCTTGGCGACGATGTCCATGTCGGCGACGTACGTACCGACGTCACACGCGGTGTAGTAGCGGCCGCCGAGGGACTGCACGAACCGTCCGTACGCCCGAAGTGAGGCTTCGCTCTTGTCCTTGATCGGATCGCCCCAGATCACGGCCTTGCCGCCGCCGAGGTCCAACCCCGCGAGGGCGTTCTTGTACGCCATGCCCTTGGAGAGTTCCAGCACGTCGTGCAGCGCTTCTTCCTCGCTGCGGTACGGATAGAACCGGGTGCCGCCCAGCGCCGGCCCGAGAGCCGTGGAATAGATCGCGATGATCGCGCGAAGTCCGGACTGGTCGTCCTGGCAGAAGACCACCTGCTCGTGCCCGACCTCGTCGTTGTGGTCGGTGGTGGTGAATACGCCCATGATCGCTCCTGTGGGGAAACCTGGGGGGCGCCGCCCTTGTGGGGCAACGCCGTCCGCCGGCGGGTGTGCCGGCATGGCATGAGCGTATTCCGTTCCGGCGCCGGGGGAATCCCATGGCGGCTCGCCGCCCGCGTGATGAGACGGTGACGTTACGGGCGCGCCCGGCCACGACGACGTACTGTCGCCGCCGGTGGCCCTGTGTCGCTACAACAGCGAACGGGTGACCCCGCCGTCGACCGGTACGACGGCACCGGTGACGTACGAGGCCCGGGCGCTGGCGAGGAACACCGCCACCGCGCTGAACTCCTCGGGTTCGCCGACCCGGCCGACCGGGATGTCCTTGCCCAGATCCGCTGTCTGCTCGCCGTACAGGTGGCTCAACCGGGCGGTACGGGTCAGCCCCGGCGCCAGCACGTTCACCGTGATCTCGCCCGACCCCAGGGCGCTGACCAGCGACTTCGCGTACCCGACCACGCCGGCCCGCGCGGTGTTGGACAGTGCGAGAGTGGGGATGGGTTGACGTACCGACGACGAGGTCACGAACAGCACCCGGCCCCAGCCGGCGGCCTTCAGGTGCGGCAGCGCGTGCTGCACCAGGGACACCGAGCTGAGCAGGTTCAGCTCGACAGCGTCCCGGTACGCCGCCACGTCGAAGTCTGTGGCCGACCCGGCGGGCGGGCCACCGGCGTTGGCCACCACGATGTGCAGCGCCCCGAACTGCCGCGAGGCGGCGTCCACCCAGCTCGTGACGGCCGCTTCGTCACGGACGTCGACGGTCTGGCCGTGGACGTCTCCGACCGCCGAGAGGCGGGTCACCGCGGCGTCGAGTCGGCCCTGGTCGCGGGCGCCGATCGACACCTTGGCGCCTTCGGCGAGCAGACCCTCCGCGATCGCGTACCCGAGACCGCTGCTGCCACCGGCGACCAACGCCACCTTGCCCTGGAGTCCGAGATCCATCGGACCAGTCTCGCAGTGGTGCTGGCCGCCCCGGAACCCGGCTCGTGAAAGGATCGGCGCCGTGCCGTCACCGTTCTCCGCGTACCTGAGGGTGTACGAGCCACTCGCCGCGTTCCCCCGGGAGCAGCAGCAACAGTGGCGGGTGTACGCCGCAGAGGGCCGTGCCCCGTCCACCGCCGACGGGCCCGCGCTGCAGCGCAGCCTGGTGCTCGACGCGCTCGGGGTGGGCTGGACCCGGCTGCCCGAGCTGCCCACCGAGGCCTACCTGCTGGAGGACTCCGGGTCGCTCCTGGTCTGCCCCTGG
>JBOGDK010000539.1:0-2082 GCA_050701795.1 Micromonosporaceae bacterium | reverse complement strand
CGATGGAACACCCACGGCCAACTCGAATTCCTCGGACGAGCAGACCGACAAGTCAAAATCCGCGGACTCCGCATCGAACTCGGCGAAATCGAACACACCCTCACCAGCCACCCCGCCATACGCCAAGCCGTGGTCACCGTCCGCGAACCCGGCACCCCCCAGGCGTACCTCGCCGGATACCTGGTGCCCGCCCCCGGCACCAACGTCGACCACGACGCGCTGCGGGAATACCTGACCGACCGGCTCCCGATGCACATGATCCCCACCGCGCTGGTGACGCTGCCCGAGCTGCCGCTCACCGGGAACGGCAAGCTGGACCAGGCACGGCTCCCGGACCCTCGACCGGAACGCACCGGCGAACACCTCGCACCCACCACCGACACCGAACGACAGCTCGCCGGAATCTGGCAACGGCTGCTCGGCGTGGACACCGTGAGCCGGGACCACAACTTCTTCGACCTCGGCGGCAACTCGCTGCAGGCCACCCAGCTGATCACCCGGATCCGGGACCGTCTCGGGGTCACTCTCGACCCGCGCCAGACGCTCACGTACCCGGTACTCGAGCAGCTCGCCGCCCGGGTGGACGAGACCCGCCGCGGCGTCGCCGTGGTCCGCTCGACGTCACCGGTGGTGCCGATCCACTCCGGCGGCACCCGGCCGCCGCTGTTCTTCGTCCACCCGGTCGGCGGATCGGTCGCCCCGTACGTACGGCTGGCGTCCCTGCTCGGCGCCGACCAGCCGTTCTACGGCATCGAGGACCCCGGACTGCACGGCGCCGCACCGGCCACCGGACTGGCGGACACCGCGGCCCGGTACGCCGCCGCGGTGCGCACCGTGAGCCCGGAGGGGCCGTACCACCTCGGCGGCTGGTCACTCGGCGGCGCGATCGCCCTCGCGATGGCCCACGAACTGGGCGCGGCAACAACCGGCACGGCACGGGGCCCCTCAGCGGGTACCGGAGGAGCCGCCGACACGATCGTCGTGGCGCTCGACACCGGTCTGCCGGCCGAGCCGTACCGGGCCGACCGCGGCGAGGTGCTCTCCTGGTTCGTACGCGACCTCGCCGGCATCGTCGGGGCGCCGGTGCCGCCGGTCGATCTGGAGGCGCTGCGCCGGTTGCCGGACCCCGAACAGGTCGAGGCGGTGCTGGACGTGGTCGCCTCGGCCAGGCTCACCCCGGCGGACGTGGCTGGCGAGCTACGTACCCGGATCGCCGTGTTCACCGCCAACACCACCGCGTTTCTGGACCACCGGCCCGAGGCCTCACGCGGCCCCCTGGTGCTGCTGCACGCCGCCGGCGATCCCGACGCTGACCCCGGGTACGTCGATCGCTGGCGCTCGCTGGCCGGCAACGGGTTCAGCCATCACGCCGTACCCGGCAACCACTACACGATGTTGCAGCCACCGCACCTGCCGGTGCTCGCCGGTGTGCTCCGTCGGTGCCTGGACCGGGTACCTCCCCACCACACCCGCGGAGGCACCCGGTGATCGGAACGTTCACTCCGGAGCAGGAGGACTTCCGGGCCCAGGTCTGCGCCCTGCTCTGCGGACCGGCGGTACGCGACGAGGTCGCCGGCGCGCTGCGGCTGCCGGCGACAGAGGAACCTGGGCTGCTCGAGGTCTACCGGCGGCTCGGCGACCGTGGCTGGCTCGCCGTGAACTGGCCGAAACAGTACGGCGGCCTCGGCGGGAGCCTGGTGGAGAAGGCGATCGTCACCGAGGAACTGATCACCCACGGCATCCCCGACGTGGTGTCCACCCTCAGCATCGACATCGTCGGGCTCGCGCTGCTGCGGCACGGTACGGAGCGGCAGAAGCGCCGGCTGCTGCCACCGCTCGCCAGCGGCCGGTCCGCCGCCACGATCCTGTTCAGCGAGCCGGACATCGGCTCCGACCTGAGCGCGCTGGCCACACGCGCCGAACCGGACGGCGACGGGTGGCGACTGTACGGCCGGAAGATCTACAGCATGAAGACGCATGTCGCGGACATCGCACTGTGCGCCGCACGTACCTCCGCTTCGTCGGTGAAGTACCACGGCATCACGCTGTTCCTGCTGCCGTTGCAGAGCCTCGGGGTGCTGG
>JBOGDK010000538.1:0-2150 GCA_050701795.1 Micromonosporaceae bacterium | reverse complement strand
GACGCCGAGGAGCGGGCCGCCGAGTACGTCAAGGCCCACATCACCAAGGCCGTGGTCGGCTACGTCGCCGGCTTCACCGCTCCTGAGGGCAAGACAATGGGGCACGCGGGCGCGATCATCTCCGGCTCGTCCGGCACGGCGGACGCCAAGAAGCAGGCGTTGGAGGCGGTGGGTGTCAAGGTCGGTAAGACGCCCAGTGAGACCGCGCAGTTGATGCGGGAGATCATGCAGGGCCGGTAAGACAGGTACGGTCCGACGGGCTCGGGTGACGCTCCCCGGGCCCGTCGGTGTTTCCCGGTCCGCCGCGGCACTCGGGCGGACTCGGGCGGCCGGCTCGTCACCAGCGGTGGTGGCTAGTGCGCCACGCGGGTGTGTCGACCCGCGTAGCTACCAGTCGTACTGAGAGAGTGGCCTTGTGTCACCCTCGGACTCGCCTCAGTCACACTCGTACGACGCGCCGGATTCTGACTTGCCACCAGGGACGTCGAGGGAAAGCATGACCGGTGCGCCGGCCAGCGCGGCGACCGACGAACGTACCGGATCTGGGTACGGCGACGCTGGCACTGCCATCGACACCGTCCACGACAGGGCAACAGGAGTGGCCGCCCTCCCGGACTGGTTGACCGCCGACGAGCCGGCCGCGGTCTCCGGCGACCCGCGGAACCTGTCCGGTGACCCGCGGAACGCCCCGGCGATCGACGGGGCGCGCGACGACGTACCGGAGGAGGCCGAACAGCAGACCACCGAACCGGTCGACGGCATCCCCGCGGACGTCGACCATCCGTCCCAGACCACCCCGCCCCAGGTCGCCGGGCACCCGGACTCGGACCTCTCGTACCACCAGGAACCCGCCACCCCCGTGAACCCGTCACCCGAACGCCCTGACACCCGCGGCCACCGGCCAGCGGGGAGTTCCCGGCGCACCGGTCCAGCACCGAAGCCGCGGGCCGGATCGATGCTGGTCGCCGCCGCGGCCACCGGCGGGTGGGCGGCGACCGTTTCGTTCGCACCGTTGCTGGCCGCGGTGTTGCTGGCATGGATCGGCAGTTCAGCAGTCTCGGGTGGCACCGCCGTACGATTCGCGGTCACCACCTGGCTGTTGGGGCACGGCGTACCGTTCACCGCGCCGCACGGTCAGGTCGGGTTGGTGCCGCTCGGGATCACCGCACTGGTGGTGTGGCGGCTGGTACGAGCCGGCGCCCACACCGCCCGGGCGGTCGCCGCCACCCCACGTGACGTGCCGTACGTGGTGGGTGCGCTGGCGGGAACGTACGGACTGATCGGGTGTGTCGCCGGGATCGCCGCAGACACCGAAGACTTCGCGATCGTGCCGTGGCAGGCACTTCTGATCACCGGACTGGTGGGCGGCCTCGCCAGCCTGCCCGGGGCGCTGGCCGAGACCGGCGCCGCCCCGCGGATCTGGCAGCGATGTTCCGACCCGGTACGCGAAGGGGTGCGCGGCGGCGTCCTCGCCGCGCTCTGGATCCTCGCCGCGGGTGCCGGGCTGGCCGGGCTGGCCACGGCGATCGCGTACCAGGACGCGGTGGACCTGTACCGCGGGTACGGCGTGGGGGTCGGCGGCGGCGCCGGGATCACCCTGGTGGGCCTTCTGTACGCACCGAACCTCGCGATCTGGGGCGCCAGCTACCTCGTCGGACCGGGATTCGCTGTCGGGGTCGACACCGGGGTGACCGGGTTCGACGTGTCGCTGGGTGCGCTGCCTGCGGTGCCGGTGCTCGCGGGGCTGCCGACCGGGCCGGCGCCGGCCGCGGTCGGGGTGCTGCTCGCCGTACCGGTGTTGGTGGCGGTGCTGGTGGGCGTCGGGACCGCGCGGCGCCGGCCGGACATGCCGTGGCCGTCCCTGTTCACCGCGTCGGGGCTCACTGGGGCGGTGGCGGCAGTGGTGCTCGGCGCCAGCAGCTTCGCGGCGAGCGGCCCGCTCGGATCCGGTCAGCTGGCGCGGATCGGTCCGACCTGGTGGTTGGTGGGTCTGGTGGCCGTGGCGGTGGTCGCCGGTGGCGCGGCGCTTGCCGGCGCGAGCGCGCGGGCGCTCGGGGAACGTCGCCCCGACTGACACCGCGCAACCAGTTCGCCGGACCGTCGCCTGGATCCCGCCCTCGCTCGACCAGGATCGACAGGACACCCTGGTC
>JBOGDK010000537.1:0-2165 GCA_050701795.1 Micromonosporaceae bacterium | reverse complement strand
AGCGCTGTTGGGAGACGCTGGGCCGGGCCGGCTTCACGCGTTCCGACGCGGTGATCGGGGTCGGCGGCGGCGCTGTCACCGATCTGGCGGGATTCGTCGCGGCGTGCTGGCTACGGGGCACCGCGGTGCTGCAGGTGCCCACGAACGTTCTCGGCATGGTGGACGCCGCTGTGGGCGGCAAGACCGGGGTGAACACCGCGGCCGGGAAGAATCTGGTGGGCGCGTTCCACCCGCCGGTCGCCGTGGTGTGCGATCTCGCGGCGTTGCGGAGCCTTCCGGCTGAGGAACTGGTGGCCGGGTTGGCCGAGGTGGTCAAGTGCGGCTTCATCGCTGACCCGGTCATCCTGGAACGGATCGAAGCGGATCCGGCCGCGGCGGTGGACCCGACCTCGGCGGCGCTGCGGGAGTTGATCGTACGGTCGATCCAGGTGAAGGCCGACGTGGTGACGGCTGACCTACGGGAGTCGGCGGTACGGGAGGTGCTCAACTACGGGCACACGTTGGCCCACGCGATCGAGAAGCGTGAGGCGTACCGGTGGCGACACGGTCACGCGGTGTCGGTCGGGCTGGTGTACGCGGGGGCGCTGTCCCGGTTGGCGGGCCGCCTCGACGAGTCGTCGGCGGCACGGCATCGCGAGGTGCTGCAGCTGCTCGGACTCCCGACCGGCTATCGGGCGGACGCCTGGGACGACCTGTTGGCCGCGATGCGGGTCGACAAGAAGGCACGCGGTTCTACGCTCAGGTTCGTGGTGCTGGACGGCCTGGGCGTACCCGGAATCCTGACGGACCCGGACCCGGAGTTGTTGCGCGCGGCGTACCAGGAGGTGGCGAGCCGGTGAGGGTGTACGTGCTGAACGGCCCGAACCTGGGGCGGCTCGGTACCCGGGAACCCGAGGTGTACGGGCGCGCCAGCTACGCCGATCTCGTCGGGCTGTGCCTGACGACGGGTAAGGACCTGGGGCTCGACGTCGAGGTACGCCAGACGGACGCGGAGCACGAGCTGATCGGCTGGCTGCACGAGGCGGCGGACACGGGCGCCGCGGTGGTGCTCAACGCCGCGGCGTGGACCCACACCTCGATCGCGGTACGTGACGCCTGCGCTGCGCTCCAGGGCCCGTTGATCGAGGTGCACATGTCCAACGTGCACGCCCGGGAGGAGTTCCGGCGCAGGTCGCACCTCTCGGCGGTGGCCACCGGGGTGATCGTGGGGCTTGGCGTGGACGGTTACCGGCTGGCGTTGGAGCACCTGGCCCGCCGCGGCGTGGAATCCTCCTCGTAGGCGCGAGCCGGGCACTGTCCGGGCGCCGATGTGGCTGGAGGATGCGGAATCTCCCCAGGCGAGGCTTGCGTGGCAGCACGGCGGGCCAGGTGGTCTGTGGCGGGGAGGCGGCGCCGCGGCTGGCCCCCGCTGGTCCCGGGAGCGGTGGCCGGTGGCCGGTCTGGGCTGGTCGCAGGATCATCGCGGCCTCCTCGGTTAACCAAAACAATAAAGAAACCTTCCTAATAACTCAAGGGTGGCTGGGGGCCAGTCGCCTGTCGGGCGTTGTCAACCTCGCGCCCAGGGGTCCTGGTCGGGGCCGCCGGTCGCGGCCCGTGCGCGGGCGGGGTGGTGTGGTGGCTAGACTTCTCAGGGCTTTCCGCCCATTCCCCTTGCCGATCGAGATGAGAGAGACGCGACCCGCATGGCCACCACGAACGACCTGAAGAACGGCATGGTGCTCAACCTCGACGGCGGGCTGTGGAGTGTCGTGGAGTTCCAGCACGTCAAGCCCGGTAAAGGGGGCGCATTCGTACGCACCACGCTGAAGAACGTGCTGTCCGGCAAGGTGGTCGACAAGACCTTCAACGCCGGCGTCAAGGTGGAGACCGCCACCGTCGACAAGCGGACCTTCCAGTACCTCTACGCCGACGGCGAAGACTTCGTGTTCATGGATCTGGATACCTACGACCAGATCACCGTCCCGACCAGCACCGTCGGCGACGCCGCCAAGTACCTGTTGCCTGAGGCGGAGGTCGTGATCGGGATTCACGAGAGCACCCCGCTGTACGTGGAGCTCCCCGCGAGCGTGGTGCTCGAGGTGACCTACACCGAGCCAGGGCTGCAGGGAGACCGTTCCAGCGGCGGCACCAAGCCGGCGACAGTGGAGACCGGCGCGAACGTGGCG
>JBOGDK010000536.1:0-2165 GCA_050701795.1 Micromonosporaceae bacterium | reverse complement strand
GCCGGGCCACCGCGTCCTGTGGGGTGGCGAGACGGCCGGTGCATTGCTAACCGGTCACCTGCGCCCCGAGGTCACCACTGTCTACGCATCTGCGCTCCCGAAGGACCTGATAATTCAGGAGCGCCTCACGCGCGACCCTGACGGAGATGTCGAGATCAGGCGACGGTTCTGGCGGCGTGACCTGCCGAGTCCACGGGCTGACGTCGTACCGGCCCCCCTGGTGTACGCCGACCTGCTGGCGGTCGGCGACTCGCGTACCGCCGAGACCGCGGAGTTGGTACGTGGACAGCATCTCGTTTGACTTCTCCGACCGTACGGATCTCGACTACCTCCGACCACCACTCGTCGCCGTTGAGGCGATGACCCGCGAGCTCGGCGTCGAGTTCCTGATCGTCGGAGCCGCCGCACGTGATCTCCTACTGCGCTTCGGTCACGAGTTTCCAGCCGGACGTGCGACCGAGGACCTTGACATCGCCGTGGCGGTGGCCGACTGGGAGACTTATCACCGGGTCCGGTCGGGGTTCGAGCACCGCCGCGGCGATCCGGTACACCGGTTACGTATCGGGGGCATGCTCGTGGACCTTGTTCCCTTCGGTGGGGTGGAACGTCCGGACCGGACGATCGCCTGGCCGCCGGACGACGGTTCGGTCATGTCGGCCTTCGGGATGGCCGAGGCCCTGCCCCACGCCGTTCCCGTCCGGGTCGGTCCAGCACTGCTCTGCAAAGTCGCGTCTCTGCCGGCACAGATGGTGTTGAAATTGACCGCCTGGGATGAACGGGGCGCCGTCAAGCCCCGGCACGACAGTACGGACATCAAGCTGCTGCTGACCGCGTACAGCGGAACCTGGAACATTGACCGCTTGTACGAGCACACTGATCTGCTGGAGGCGTACGACTTCGACGTCCGTCTCGCCGGTGCGGCACTTCTCGGCCGGGACACCGCGCGGTTGCTCGGCCTGCGAGGCGTCCAGCGTTTGGGACCGTTGGTGGCCCGCACAGTCGGCGAAACCGGGTGGCTGCCGGAGGACATGCCGGGTGATGGCGACGAGAACGAAGCGTTGCTTGTCGCGTACCGGCGAGGGATGGCGCCGGACCAGGACGGGAAGTGATGAGAACGTCAGCCGGTGAGGGTGTAGCCGTAACGGACTCTCCAGTCGTGTGTCGTCACATCACCGGGGTCGCGGGCCTGATGTTGTGGTTGATCCGGAACACGTTGTCCGGGTCCCAGGCGGTCTTCACGGCGACCAGCAGGTCGTAGTTTTCCTGGCCGTACCCGGCGACCAGCCGGTCCCGCCCTTCGTCGCCCATGAAGTTGAGGTAGACGGCGCCGGTGGCGTACGGCCGCACCGCGGCGCAGGTCTCCCGTGCCCAGGCGATGCCGCGTGCGTCGTCGGCCGGGTCCTCCCACAATCCCAGCGGGTGTACGCCCCACCGGACGTGCCGGTCGGCCAGCGCGGACCCGGTGCCCCGCGCCACGCCGCCGCCCCACGCGAACATGGCGTGCTGTGACGGTGACGGCACGATCATGTTGTGCGCCGCGGCGCAGAACGCGTCGATCGCCTCGTCGGGCAGGTCCTCCAGATACTCCACCGACCAGTAGTTGCGGTATCCGGGCGGATCGTCGAGGGCGGAGTTCAGGTCCGGGTACGGCATCTCGGCGATCATCTCGCCCTCGTGTTCCAGGTTCAGCAGCGGCGAGACGGTACGACGTGCCGTGGCCTCGTCACCCAGGAACGTGATCCCGACACCGAGGGTCAGCAAGTTCTGCAGGTGCGCCGGTACGAACTCCTCCGGCGGTCCGGTGAGGTAGATGATGCCGCCGCCCACCTCGTCCGGGGCGTCGGCCATGAAGTCGCGGTACCGGCGTACCACCTCGGGGCCGCGGTCGGGACTGAACAGCAGCAGCATCAGCGTGGTGGTGGGGACCTCGTACAGCTTGAACGTCAACGAGGTGGCGATACCGAAGTTTCCGCCGCCACCGTGCAGCGCCCAGAACAGGTCCTGGTTCTCGGTGTGACTGGCGGTCACCATACTCCCGTCGGCGGTGACCAGCTCGACGGCGAGCAGGTTGTCGCAGGCCAACCCGAACTTGCGCTCCAGCCAGCCGGAGCCGCCCCCGAGGGTCAGCCCGGTCACGCCGGTGGTCGACACCCGGCCCCCGGTGG
>JBOGDK010000535.1:0-2168 GCA_050701795.1 Micromonosporaceae bacterium | reverse complement strand
GGCGCGATCGGCTTCCACTCGCCGACCTCGGTGCCGTCGACGAGCACCTTGGCGCGTTGGTTGCCGATGCTCGCGTCCAACCGCCGGGTCAGTTTCACGCCGTCGTTGTCAGGGTCGATCTTCATGGTGAACTGGCTCGCGCCGTCGGCACCGGCGAACGCTCTGCCGTCGTCGGAGAAGGACTCCTGCTCGTGTCCGAGGATCTGCGGGAGCTTCAACCGCAACGCGTTGACATTGCCGGGGCCGCGTACGTCGGCCAGTTGCAGGCTCTTACCGGCGGCCAGGTCGACCGGCGTCGTGTCGGTATCGCTGCCCGGTTGCGCCGGCTTCGGGTCCTTGGTGCCCGCCGCCTTTAACATGCTGATGACGTCTTCGGCCTTGTCGCTCGGGTCGAAGGTGGCCACCCCGGTCTTCTCGGGGAACTGCCGGTACGTCACGTGGTAGAAGTATGGGTTGTGCTGCACGGTGATCCGCATCGAGTCCCGGTACGGCATCGGCACCCGGATGTAGACCCCGCCAGAGGTCTGGTCCGCGTTGGCCACCAGCGGGAACGCGAACGGCGCCCCCAGCTTGCCGTCCACCACGTCCTGCAGCGACGCGTTGACCACGTTCTCGCCGTCGAGGGTGATCGTGATGGTGCCGGTACGGGTGACATCACCACCGTCCCGGGTGAACCAGATCGCGCCCACCTCACCGGGTCCGGAGTCCTCGGCGATCACGCAGCCGCCGGAGGACTCACGCAGGCAGGAGTACGTGCCGTTGAACCCGTCGTTGTTGGAGCCGTCGCGGGCGAAGCTGGAGAACTGTTTGGTGCGTACCCCCGTGGTGAGCTGGGGCAGCTTGTTGAGCTTGCGGTAGGCGTCCCAGCCGACGGGGCCGTTGGCGGAGCTTTCGGCGGCCTCTGCCTGGTTGCTGAAGCTTCCGGCGACCGCGAGGCCGATGGCGAGCACGATGCCGAGCAGTGCGGCCATGGTGCGGGTGGACGGGGTGTGGACTCTGCCCATGAAGGGGCCCTCCGGGGGTGAGGGGAGAAATCGATTTCTGTTCACATCTGCAACGTTGTTACCACAACCGGGCAGTGATGAGAACCCCCCTGAGCAGCGCGTAGGGGTGCCGCTACCGTTCGCCGGAGCCCTACGATGCGGTACGTGACTGACTGCCTCTTCTGCCGGATCGTCGCCGGCGAGATTCCCGCGAATGTCGTACACGAGACGGATTCCACGCTCGCCTTCCGGGACATCAACCCGAAGGCACCCGTCCACGTGCTGGTGATTCCGAAGGCGCACCACGAGAACATCGCGGCGCTCGCGACCGCCGACCCGAAGCTCGCCGGCGAGGTGGCCGCCGCCGCTGCCGTGGTGGCGGAGTCCGAAGGGGTCGCCGACTCCGGATGGCGGCTGCTGCTCAACACCGGTCCTCACTCCGGGCAGGAGGTCCTCCACGTACACGCGCACGTGCTCGGCGGCCGGCCACTCGGCCCGATGCTCGCCCGGTAGGTCCTGAACCGCCCCCGGAACCGGACGGCGGATCTCGTACGGGAGGAACGACCCAGCCAGCTCATACTCGGAGCATCCCGGCGCTAAGGTATCGGCATCTCGGTATGCGGGAGGGGCGGGATGGGTGAGGATACGGCGGTACCGGGCGACGGTTCGCCCGCGTCAGGCGACGGCGAGCCGAGATTCCGGTACCTGCGGCTCGCCGCGGTTCTCGCCGTGATCGTGCTGGGCGTGGTGGCTGGTGTGGCGATCCTGAACGCATCGCTCGACCCCACGGAGGAGCAGCTACGCGACCAGGCTGGTCTCACCGGCCGCCGCGAGTTGCTGATCGGCGTCAACGATGACCGTCCAGGCCTGTCGTACCGGAACGCCAAGACCGGCCAGTACGAGGGTTTCGAGATCGACATCGCGTACCTGATAGCCGCCGAACTGGGCTTTCGACCCACCGAGGTGAAGTTCTACCCGTTGGACAGCGAGAAGCGGCACAGCATGCAGGCGCTGAGCGAGAACGGGTTCTCCTACATACAGGTGGACCTGGTGGTGGCGAGTTACAGCATCAAACCGGAGCGCGAGCGACTGCGTACGGTCAGCTTCTCCGAGCCGTATCTGCGCACCACGCAGTCGGTGGTCACCCGGAAGGACACGTCGAAGGAGATCGAGAGCCTCAGGGAG
>JBOGDK010000534.1:0-2185 GCA_050701795.1 Micromonosporaceae bacterium | reverse complement strand
CGCGATCCGTGTTTCAAGGTCCGGGTCCATTGACGGTGCCTGAAACATCGCGGCGCAGGAACGCCGCTGACCGTGCCCGCTAGCCCCGGGCTTCGGCCAGTACGGCGGCCAGCTGGTCCACCGCCCAGTTCAGCTCCTCGCCGGTGACCACCATCGGCGGCGCGATCCGGATCGTGGAGCCGTGGGTGTCCTTCACCAGGACGCCCCGCTCGGCGAGCCGTTCACAGGCCTCGCGCCCGGTCATCAGGGACGGATCGATATCGACACCGGCCCACAGGCCGCGGCAACGTACCCCGACCACACCCTGACCGATCAGGTCCTTGAGGCGTACCGCTAGCCGGTGCCCCAGATCGCGGGCACGCTTCTGGTACTCACCGGTGGCGAGCAGCCGGATCACCGCGCGGCCCAGCGCACACGCGAGCGGGTTGCCACCGAACGTAGACCCGTGCTGGCCGGGCTGGATCACGCCCAGTACCGACGGCGGGGCCACCACCGCGGAGACCGGCAGTACGCCGCCGCCGAGCGCCTTGCCGAGGATGAACATGTCCGGCACCACGCCCTCGTGCTGGCAGGCGAACGTCTCACCGGTACGCCCCAGCCCGGACTGGACCTCATCGGCGAGGAACAGCACCCGCTGCTCGTCGCAGACCCGGCGTACCCCGGCGAGGTAGCCCTCCGGCGGGATGATCACGCCGGCCTCGCCCTGGATCGGCTCCAGCAGCACCGCGACGGTGGTGTCGTCGACCGCCGCGGCGGTCGCGTCCAGGTCCCCGTACGGGACGATCCGGAATCCAGGGGTGTACGGGCCGTAGTTGTCGTGGGCCACCGGGTCGGTGGAGAAGCTGACGATCGTGGTGGTACGCCCGTGGAAGTTGTTTTCCGCGACCACGATCGTCGCCGAGTCCGCCGGTACGCCCTTGACCTCGTAGCCCCACTTGCGGGCCACCTTGATCGCCGTCTCCACCGCCTCGGCGCCGGTATTCATCGGGAGCATCACGGCGTCGGCCGACATCCCCGCGGTCGCCGCGAGCTCCGCCAACTCGGCGCCGAACGGACCGAGCTGGTCGTTGTGGAACGCCCGGCTGGTCAGCGTCACCCGGTCGAGCTGCTCACGTACCGCCGAGAGCAGCGCCGGGTGCCGATGCCCGAAGTTGAGCGCCGAGTAACCGGCGAGGCAGTCCAGGAACCGCCGGCCCTCCACGTCGGTCACCCAGGCACCGTCGGCCTCGGCCACCACCACCGGAAGCGGGTGGTAGTTGTGCGCGGTGACCCGCTCGTCGAGCGCGATCGCGTCCCTGGTCAGCGAAGACGCCGAGTCGGCTACGGCCGCACCAGGCGAATCGGCGCCGTTGTCGCCGGTGGCACCCGGCTGGTTCCCGCTGAACGCGGTGGTGTGTGTCATCTGATCTCCAGAGTGCAGCACTTCGGTCCCCCTCCAGCCTTACGCAACTCCGACAGATCAACCGGCACCGGCACAAACCCACGTTCGGCGAGCTGTCCCGCGAGGCTGGTCGCCTCCGCGTTGAGCACCACGTGCGTGCCGTCGGTGACGGCGTTGAGCCCGAGCACCGCGGCGTCCGCCTCGGCCGCGATCAGCGCGTCAGGAAAGATCTGTTTGAGCACCCGCAGACTGCCGTCGGAGAAGGCGCCCGGGTAGTACGCAACGTTACCGTCGCCGGTCGGGAACAGCGCCGTATCGAGGTGGTAGAACCGCGGATCGATCAGGTGCATCGAGACGACGGGGCGCCCGAACAGCTCCTGTGTCTCGGCGTGGGCGGCGATGTCGGTACGGAATCCGGTGCCGGCCAGCACCAACTCCCCGATCGGCGAATCCACCAGCAGGAAGTCGCCCTCGCCCTCGTTGACGTGGGAGGGGACCCGTACGTCGTACCCGCGGTCGGAGAACCAGGACTGGTAGGCGGGTCCCTCGTCCGCCCGCTGCGGATTTCGGAACCTGGCGCCGTAGACGATGCCGTCCACCACGAAGGCCCCGTTCGCGGCGAACACCATGTCCGGCAGACCCGGCACCGGATCGATCAGTTCGACGGTGTGACCCACCCGCTGGTACGCCTCGGCCAGCGCCGACCACTGGCGCACCGCCAGTGCGGTGTCGACTGGCACCGCCGGATCCATCCACGGGTTGATCGCGTACTCCACGGCGAAGTGGCTGGGACGGCACATCAGG
>JBOGDK010000533.1:0-2226 GCA_050701795.1 Micromonosporaceae bacterium | reverse complement strand
CGCCGGCACGCCGTGCGGCGAGCAGATCCCACACGCTGTCGCCGACCACCATGGCGTGCAGCGGCTCGACCCCCAACGCCTGCGCGGCCGCGAGGAACAGGTCCGGATCCGGCTTGGCCCGGTGCACCAGGTCCCGGGTGATGATCGGTACGCCGTCCGGCACTCCCAGCGACTCCAGGGTCGGCCCGGCGGTCCTGATCGAGCCGCTGGTGGCGATCGCCCACTTCACCTGCCAGTCAGTGAGCGCCCGGAGCAGATCCACCGCGCCGGGCAGGGGCCGTACCGAGTCCGCCTGCTTGATGTACTCGGTGGCGTGCAGATCCTGCAGCTCCGCGATCTCCTCAGGGGAGAGCCGGATGCCCATTTCGCGTTGCAACGCCGTGACGAACAGCCCGCCGCTCATCCCGATCCGGCGGTGGATCCGCCACACCGACAGGTCGATGCCGACCCGGGCCAGCGCGTTCCGCCAGGCGATGACGTGCTGGTAGACGCTGTCGATCAACGTGCCGTCGAGGTCGAACAGCATCGCGGGCGGGGGCGGTGGGGCGTACTCCGGTGTCGTGGTCACGTTTCCCATACTGCCGTGTCACACCAGGTGTGCCACTTGAGAAGCCGGATGTTCAGCGGCGTTTCCGCAGCCGTTCCCGGCCCAGGATCCAGACCGCCTCGACCCCGTCCTTCCAGGTGATCTTCTTGCCCTCGTCCCGGGTACGCGCCCGATAGCTGATCGGCACCTCGAACGGCCGGATTCCGCGGGCCAGCAGCTTGCCGGTGATCTCCGCTTCCATGCCGAAGCCCTGCGACCGGACCCCGAGCGAGCGGTACAGCTCCAGCGGCATCAACTTGAAGCAGGTCTCCAGGTCACCGAGGTAGCAGTTGAACAGCACGTTCGCGGCGGTGGTGACGGCCTTGTTGCCCATCACGTACCAGAAGGAGTACGCGCTGTGCCCGGCGAAGCCGCGTACGCCGTAGACCACGTCGGCGCGGCCGTCGAGCACCGGGGCCAGCAGGGTGGGGATGTTCTCGGGGTCGTACTCCAGGTCGGCGTCGAGGATCACCATGTAGTCGCCGGTGGCGTGCCCAGCGGCGGTACGGATCGCCGCGCCCTTGCCCTGGTTGCGGGGATGGGTCACCACCTGGGCCCGCGGATCGTCCATCCGGGTGAGCACCTCGTCGGTGCCGTCCCGGCTGCCGTCGTCCACGATGACCAGCTCGGTCTCACACGGGTAGTCCACATCGAGCGCCTGCTTCACCGCGCTAGCGACCCGGTCAACTTCGTCGTAGACCGGCATCAGGATCGACAACTTCACGCGGAGCACCTCCCGCCCGGCAGTCTACGGCCGCGCCATGCTTCTCCGCGATCTTGAAGCCTCAGTCCGCAGTTTCCGCGACCCGTGCTTCAAGATCGCGGCAAAGCCTTCCACCGCCAGCGAGATGGCGCAGTAGCGCCACTAGGGGGGTGTGTAGCTCGGGGAGGTCGGTGATGCGGTTCTCGGCGATCGCGGCGGTGACCAGGGCGCTGATCGAGGCCACCAGGGCGCGGGCGGCGAACCCGGGATCGGGCAACGTACGCCACGCGGGGTCGTCCGCGAAGTGCTCCGCCACCGCCGCCGCGTACCGCCGCTGTACGGCGAACCGGCGACGCTGTGCGGCCCGCCCGGCTGCCAGGCTCTCGATGAAGAACACCCGGGTCTGCTCAGGGCGACTGGCGAGCCGCCCCAGATACACCGCCAGCCCCTGTTCGAAGGTCTCCCACGGCGTACCGCGGACCTCCGCGAGCCCACCGTCGATCACCCCGGCGAGCAGCTCCGCACTCTGGTCCAGCGCGGCGAGGAAGCACTCCTCCTTGCCGCTGAACTGCTGGTAGAAGGTGTCCCGCGAGACGTGCACCCGGGCCAGTACGTCGGCGACGGAGGTACGCGCGTACCCCTTATCCGCCACCACCGCGGCCATCCCGAGCAGCAGCCTTCCCCGCTGCGACGCGCTGACCTGCTCCCGGGTCAACCGGTGCCGCCCCCGTGGCAGTGGCTGCGGCGCGGGGCGGTCCATCGCGCGACCGTAACACCGGCCGCTACGCCACCGGCCGCCACGCCGCCACCGGGCGAGGACGCGTTGGGCGACACGGGCGGCAACGCCCTGGAAGGTCCGTCCCCCGTGTTGTTCGAGGTCGAGTTGGCCCTTGAGGGTGTCGTTGACCGACTCGATCAGCTGCCGCACCGACTTGAG
>JBOGDK010000532.1:0-2272 GCA_050701795.1 Micromonosporaceae bacterium | reverse complement strand
TCCTCGACGACCGTGACGCCGGTACCGCGGAGCCGGTCGACGGCGGCGTCGAGTCATCACGTACACCCACGGGGCGAACCGTTGCCCGTCGGCGCCCGCCACCGTTGTCGTGGCCTCCCTGTACCCGGTGATCCCGGTGCTGCTCGGAATCACCGTGCTGCGGGAACGCCCGACGAAACCGCAGGTCGGTGGCCTGCTGTTGGCGGCGGTAGCCGTGGTGCTGCTCGGGATCGGTTGACGCCGGGCGGGTGGCCGGTCACTGGCTCCCCGGTGTGACCAGGCCCGCCTCGTACGCGAAGACGACCAGCTGCGAACGGTCACGGGCGTCGAGTTTGGTCAACAGCCGGCTGACGTACGTGCGTACCGTGGCGGGGCTGATGAACAGGACTTCGGCGATCTCGTCGTTGGAACGCCCTGTCGCCACCTGGGTCAGCAGTTCCCGTTCCCGGGTGGTCAACCGCTGCAGCGCGGGGGAGCTGGCCGGCCGGTGGGGTCGGGTCGCGGCGTCCATCACGCGCCGGGTGACCGACGGCGAAAGCAACGCCTCACCGGCCGCGGCGACGCGTACCGCCCGGCGAAGTTCTTCCGGGGTGGTGTCCTTGAGCAGGAACCCGGCCGCACCCACCCGGATCGCCTCGAAGATGTGGTCGTCCGTGTCGAACGTGGTCAACATGATGACCCGTACGTCCCGCAGTCGCGGCTTGGCGATGATCTGCCGGGTCGCTTTCAGGCCGTCCATCCCGGGCATCCGGATGTCCATCAGCACCACGTCGGGGCGCTCGGCCACCACGAGCCTCACCCCGGAAGCGCCGTCGTCGGCATCCCCGACGACGGTGATGTCGTCGGAGCGTTCCAGCAACGACCGGATGCCGGTACGCACCAGCTGCTGGTCATCCACGATCACCACCCTGATCACCCCGCCACCACCAGTGGGAGGGACGCCTCCACCGTGAAGCCGCCGGCTTCCCGGTTTCCGGCGTGCACCGAGCCGCCCAGCAGCGCCACCCGCTCGCGCATCCCGGCGATCCCACTCCCGTCCGGGCGGGGCGGCGCGGTACTGCCCCGGCCGTCGTCGTCGACCCGTACCACCAGGGTGTCGTCGGTGTATCTGACCACCACGTCGACCCGGTTGGCCTGGGAGTGCCGCAGCGCGTTGGTCAACGACTCCTGCACGATCCGGTACGCGGTGGCGTCCACCACCCCCGGCAGCGGTGTCGGCTCGCCCTCGGTGCGTACGGTGGTGGGCAGTCCGCTGTCCGTGGTGGCGGCGACCAGCCGGTCCAGCTGCGCCAGGCCGCCGACCGGCGCGAGCTCCGATTGTTCCGCCGGCGCCCGTAGCAGGTTCACGGTGGTACGCAGTTCCCGCATCGCATCGCCGCTGACCGTCCGGATCTGCTGCACCGCCTTCCCGGCTTCGTCCAGGTCGTCCGGCAGCGCCTCCGCCGCGACATCGGCGTGCAGGGTCACCACCGACACGGTGTGGGCCAGTACGTCGTGCAACTCCCGCGCGATCCGCAGCCGCTCGGCCTCGACCCGGCGGACGGCCTCCCGCTCCCGCGCCAGCTCCGACTCGCGGAGCCGCTCGGCCTTTCCGGCACGCCACAGCCGGCGGGAACGCGCCCCGTCGCCGATCGCGATCGCCGCGCCCATCAGACCCACCGTGGCGGAGAGTTCGTATCCGAGCAGGAACGCGATGCTGTCTCCTTCGGCGACACGGAACACCGTCGAGATCAGTACCAGCCCGGCGGCGACCGCCAGTGCGACGTACTGCCGGCCCGCCTCCGCCGCCGAGTACAGGGCGGCGGCGACCGGGATCGCGAGCCCGATCGCGGGGTAGCCCACGATGTAGTACGTGACCAGCCCGACGGCGGTCGCGACCAGCGCGAGTACCGGGAACTGGCGCCGTACCAGCATCAACGCCCCAAGCCCGGCGGCGAACAGGTACGCGATCAGGTCCGGGCGGCGTTGCCCGTCCACATTCACCGTGATCGCCGCTGCCACGACGAGCGCGACCGAGACGCCCAGGGCGACATCGAGCAGCAGCGCCGGAGTCCACCGGGGCCGGTCCGCACGTCCCACCACGGCAGCCAGGCTATGCGAGCGGCCGGTACGGGGCATCCGCTCCGTGTCGACACCGGATGTCGCCCCCGTACGTATGCCCACGTACCCGGAACTTAGGGGGAACTGTCGACATCTGCCCGACGCCCGAGCGCCTCCTCGGTCTCTAAATTTGCCGCGTTGTTGTTGCCCGGACCTGGAGAAACACCATGAG
>JBOGDK010000531.1:0-2295 GCA_050701795.1 Micromonosporaceae bacterium | reverse complement strand
TGAGTCTCAGGCAGGCTGGCGCCCCGGCGCGGCGGCGCAGCCACTCCTCGCGCAGCCGCAGGTACGGCCTTCGCAGCGACCCTGGGGTGAACTCCGGCGGCTGAAGAGAAATCGTGGTTCGACCACCGCAGGCTGAACAGGATCGGGCACATCAGCGCCACCACCTTGTGGCTGCCGCTGGACGTGTGCAGATACGGCGCCCACCACCGGCCGCATCGAGAGCGTGATGTCGTCGATCTCGTCCCAGCCGAAGCTGCGGCGGTTGGAGAACCACGCCAGGTGGACGCCGTCATCGTCCAGAAGAACGCGTGCGGTCAGCCCGCCGACCAGCAGCACCAGCAGGCCCACCAGCACCAGGCCGATGGCGGCGACACCGAGCAGCCGTGCTGGTGAGGTGTCCGGAAGCTGCCCGGTCGCGACCCGCTGCCCACTGGCGATCACCATGTAACCGAAGAAGGCGATGCCGAGCAGTAGTAATACGCGTAGCCGCAGGCAGCTCAAGGACATCGGCGAAGTACCTCCTCATGATCAACGCTGGTAACCGGAAACAAGCTGCTTCGGCGCCACCCGAAACCGCTTGTTTCCGGTTACGAGTGTGGATCTCTGTGGGCAGCCGGCGGAGTGGAGTGGCGGCACTGGACGGCGGTGGCAGCGAGCCGCAATCAGCGCTTCACCGCGATCAGCAGGCCGTCGCCGACCGGGAGCAGGGAGGACGTCCATTCGTCAGTGTCGCGCAGCGACTTGACCACCTCGCGTAGCGCCACTGACTCCGGGTCCCGGGCGGCGGGGTCGATGACCTTGCCGCCCCCGAGTGCGTTGTCGATCGCCAACACCCCACCGGGGCGCAGCAGCCGGTGCGCCTCCGCCACGTACTGGTCGAACCCCGTCCGGTCGGCGCCGATGTACACCAGGTCGTACGCGCCGTCGGCGAGGCGGGGAAGTACGTCGAGTGCTCGTCCAGCGATCAGCCGGGTACGTGACGGTGCGTACCCGGCTTCGTTGATCGATTTGCGCGCCATCCGCTGGAATTCGGGTTCGATGTCGATCGTGGTGAGTACGCCATCGCGGCGCATCCCGGACAGCAGCCACAGCGTGCTGACCCCGGTGCCGGTGCCGACCTCGACCACCGATTTCGCGCCGATCACCGTGGCGAACAGGCGAAGTGCGGCGCCGCTTCCGGGCTGGATCGGCACCACACCGACCTCGGCAGCGCGCCCCCGTGCCGCGGCGATCACGGAATCCTCGGCGGTGTACGACTCAGTGAATGCGCGTACCGCCGGGGTGAGTGTCGGCTTGTCGATGGCGCACCTCCTGTCACGGAAGTCTATGAAGCGGTCCACCACCGGGCGGTCAGCGACCCGCGGTCGGGCGGGCGCCACCCCGCTGACGGCCCCTGGCCTGGCCCGGCATCGGCGGCTGGACGGTGAGGTGCAGCGGCGTGCGATGCTGGGTACTGCAGCTGTGGTGCCCAGGAGGTGTGGAAGAGCGTGACCGACCGTGGCAACCCCTATGGGGCCCCGGCCAGCCATTCGTACGCCGGTCCGAACGTGCCGGCCGGGCCGGTGAACGGATCGTCCGGGTCGTCCGGGTCTGCCTGGTGGACGGACGCGCTGCACGATCCGTGGCGGGATCCGCAGGCGCCCGCCGCGGTGACCGTACCGGCGGTGCCCGACGACCCCGGTCCGCCACTGGAGCCTCTGGAGGAGTCCCCGACACCGGTGGCCGGTCCGGGGTTACGCCTGGTCCTGTTGGTCTCGCTGCTCACCGCGTTGCTTGCCGGTGGTCTGGGCGGCGCCATCGGGTACGTCGTGGCGGCCCGGAACGGGATCGCCACGCTCCCCGGTGAAGGCGAGGCCCCGTCGTTGACGAAACGTCCGCCGGACAGCTGGGCGGGCGTGGTGAAGGAGACGATGCCGAGCCTGGTGACGGTGACCATCCGCAGCGGTGACAAGGGCGGCAACGGTTCCGGCTTCGTGATCTCCTCCGACGGGTACGTCGTGACGAACGAGCACGTGGCGATGGGAGCTGGCCGTAACGCCACGTTGAACGTGGTCTTCAGCGACGGTTCCAGCGCCAGGGCCTCGGTGGTGGGCAGTTCCCCGGAGTCGGACATCGCGGTGCTGAAGGTCTCCCGTACCAACCTCAAGCCGGTGACGTTCGGTGACTCCGACAAGGTCGCGGTGGGCGATCCGGTGATCGCTGTCGGGGCTCCGCTCGGCCTGCAGAACACCGTGACCACGGGTGCGGTCAGCGCCCTGGACCGTCCGGTCTCGGGCGGGCGTGAGGACCCGTCAG
>JBOGDK010000530.1:0-2318 GCA_050701795.1 Micromonosporaceae bacterium | reverse complement strand
GGTCTCGGGCATCGCGGTGTCCACAGCGGTCAGCGTGATCCCGTTGTACGAGTCGGTGTCGCTGTAGTCGCGCGCGATCAGCCTGGAGCCGTACGCGAAAGCCTTCAGACCACCGTGGATGTTGCTGGCAAACGAACGGGCCAGCTCAAGTTGCCGGTCGTGGAGCCCTCGGACGTACTCGCCTTCCTCGAAACCGGTGCCCCACGTGGGGATGATGTCACCAGCATCGAGCTTTGACTTGTCGGCCGTGAGTACGGCTGCGACAAGGTTGTTGGCGACCTCGGTGCCGTAATCTTCACTTTCCTTCTCGGCGGCGTCGCCGAACTCGGCCAACGAGTCGGTGTCAACGTCAAGCGTGTCGCTCGATGACCCGCCGCCGTAGCCGTGGTCATCTTCCATCGCAGGTCCCCCCGTGGTGGTACGGCCGGGATCGGCCGCACATGACAGCTGGTGTAGGCCGCCATGGTGTCGAGAGGCTGTTGCCATCCTGTTGCCGTCGTCGCACGCCGCTGCGGCGGGCACAGTTCCCGGTCTGCGATCCGGTGGCTCAGCTGCCGGCCAGCTCCGCGATACACGCCGTACCGACCCGGGTGAAACCGATCCGCTGGTAGATCCGCGCGATGTCCTCACTGCCTGCGGAGATGAACACCAGGTCGACCCCGGACTTCAGGGCGCTTCGGGCCAGCGCGGCCGTGACGGCGGCGCCCAGACCCTGCCGCCTCGCCGTCGGCAAGGTGGCGACGCCCCCGATCTCGGCGACGTCGCCGCCCCGGAGCAGGGCCCCGGTGGCGACCGGTCCGTCGGCGTCCGAGACCAGCAGCGCCCTGGCGATCTCGCCGGCCCTGGTACGTGCCGCCTCGGCGGCCACCGTCGTGGGGTCCGGCGGGGTGGTGGCGGCGTCCCGTTCCGCTGCTCCGGGGTTCCCGGACGCGGTCCCCGGGTTGCCGAACCCGACCGTACCGATGGCCTTGCAGTACGCGAGATCCCGCGGGTACGACGGATCGTCCGGATCGAGCACCCGTACCGGTGCCGAAGGAGCCGGCAGCGACGCCGGGTCGAGTACCAGCAGCGGGGCTCGCAGCACCTGAAGCCCCGAGGCTTCGGCGATGCCCAGCAGTGCGGGGTCGGCATCGTGCAGCCACTCGAACGTCTCCGGCACCCCGAGCTCGCGCTGCCGGGCGCGGACCGTGGCGATGTCGTCGGCGGTGGCACTCCAGGCGGCGGCGGGGGTCGGACGGGCGTAGAGCGGATGGCCGGGGCCCTCCTGCACGAACAACACCAGCGGGCCGTACGGCTCGCAGCGCCCCTGCTGCCGGGCGATCTGGTCGTAGCCGCGCTCGATCCGGGTGAGCACATCGGGGAGGGTCACCGCAGAATCGTACGTGGCGGTCGCGGCACGAGATCGTACGGCGAGTAAGCTTCCGCGCGATGTCCAGTACTCCGGAATCCTCCGACAGCTTCGTCTGCTGCCGGGTACGGATCAACGGCCTGACCCCCGACACGGCGGTCGAGACCCTGCTCGACTCCCGGCACGGTCAGCCACGCCGTACCCACCTGTGTAACGCCTACACGCTGTCGCTGGCGCTGCGGGACCGGGAGTACCGGGAGCTGCTGAACGCCTCCGACGTGAACTTCTCCGACGGCCACTACGTCGCGATGGTGGGCCGCCGTCGTGGTCAACCGCAGATGGCCGCCCGGGTGTACGGGCCGACCCTGATGCTCGACACCCTGGACCGCGGGCGGGAACGCGGCCTGCGGCACTATCTCTACGGCGCGTCGCCCTCGACCGTGGCGAAGCTGGCCGAGGCGCTGCGGGAGCGGCTGCCCGGGGTGGAGATCGTGGCCGCCGAGTCTCCGCCGTTCCGGCCACTCACCGACGCCGAGTCCGACGACCTGGCCCGGCGGGTACGTGAGCGCAAACCCGACATCTTCTGGGTCGGTCTCGGGACGCCCACCCAGGACCGGTTCGTAGCTGAGTACGCCGACCGACTGGAGTGCACCCTGGTGCCGGTGGGTGCCGCGTTCGACTTCTGGTCCGGGGTCAAGCCGATGGCGCCGGCGTTCGTCCAGCGCTACGGCCTGGAGTGGGCGTACCGGTTGGCCACCGAGCCACGCCGGCTCTGGAAGCGCTACCTGGTCGGCAACCCGATGTTCGTGTACGGCGTCCTCACCGACCGGCGACATTGATCACCACGTTGTCGGGGCTTTCTACCATCGGTACGTGACCGCACCTGACCACCCTGATCCGGAGTCGGTACGGTTCGACCCGTACCGTGCCAGCCTCTGGCTGATTCCCTATCTGCTCGTCGTCGTGACCC
>JBOGDK010000529.1:0-2368 GCA_050701795.1 Micromonosporaceae bacterium | reverse complement strand
CGGCGTCACTCCGGAATTCCGGGGTGTACGGGAAGCCCTCCGCGGTCATCTCCGGGAACCGCTCGCCGCTGGCGTACTCCCGGTCGTCGAACGGCCGCCCCTCGGCGTCCAGGTAGGGATACCCGCCCTTGGAGCGGTAGCCGTACCGGCCCTCGGCGTAGTCGACCACGTCGGCGGTGTGGTTGGTGATGACGTCGAAGAACACCTTCATGCCGCGCTTGTGGGCCTCGCGTACCAGGGTTTTCATGTCGGCGTTGCTGCCGAGGTGGGGGTCGATCCGGGTGAAGTCGGTGATCCAGTACCCGTGGTAGCCCGCCGAGGCGTCGTCACCCTCGCCCTGTACCGGTCGGTTCGTGAACGACGGGGTGAGCCACACCGCCGTACTGCCGAGGCCTTGGATGTAGTCGAGCTTGTCGATCAGTCCTTTGAGGTCCCCGCCGAAGTAGAACCCCTTGTCGGTGGGGTCGTACCCGGTGGCGAGCCGGTCTCCGGACAGCCCGCCCCGGTCGTTTCCGGGATCTCCGTTGCCGAACCTGTCGGTCATCGCGAAGTAGAACCGTTCCCGGGTGAGGTCCCGGCGGAGCGAGTGCCGGGCCAGCTGGCGGTCCCCCGGTTCCGATTTCCGGGAGTACGCCGAGCGCACCCGTTCTGGTCGTCCCTCGGAGTCCCGGCTGACCACCTCGGCGCCGGGCGGCAGCCCGGACGGGGCGGCGACCGGGTCCACCGGGCCGGTGGTGTCCGCGATGTGTGGCACCGATCCCGACAACAGCGGCAGGGCGACGATGCCGACGAGCAGTACGGCGACCACGCGGGGGCGTACGGACAGCGCCATGGCGACTCCTGGCAGGGCGAGGGGCGACGGCTGGTGGTGCCGATTGATCGCCGCACGGTATCGAGATCCACGAGGAGCCTGCAAGACATTGCAGCAAGTTTCGGCACCCCCTTGCAGACCCCGTCATCGCCACCAGCGCCCAAGATCCACGCTGGATACCGGAAACCAGCTGTTTCCCTCCGCGTGGAGACCGCTGGTTGTCGATTACCAACAGGGATCTTGGTGGCGCAGGCGAGGGTGAGGGCGGGCCGGGCGGGGGGTGATGTCGCGTGCTTGACTTTCCGGATGGTCGATGCCGGGCGCGACGCCCTGTTGGTCACCGCGTTGACCGAACGGGCGCGGCTGCTCGCCGATCTGCCCAAGGGGGAGGTGCAGGTGCTCTCCCGGCGGTCCCGCGGCGCCGTGGTGCGGCTGGCCGGGGTGGTGGTCAAGGCGCACGCCCCCGACACCGACCCGGGCCAGCTCGAAGCCCGGCTGCGGCTGGCCGCCGCACCTGATCTGGACGGCGTACTGCTCCGTGCGTTGCCGCAGCCGGACGGGGGCCTGGTAGCGCGGCTCGCCGGGTACCCGGTGACGGCCTGGCCAGCGGGGGAGCCGGTCGATCCGGATCAGCCGGACCTCGCACCCTGGTCACACGCGGGCGTCCTGCTGGCCCGGTTGCACCATGCCACCCCGACCGGCCCCGGTGATGCCGCCCCGACCGGTGACGCCACGCTGACCGGCCTCTGCGACCGCGCTCTCGTGGCCGGCGGCCCGGCACGGGTGATCCGGGCTCTGGCGCGGCTGGAGGACGCGGGCCGGCATCCGGCCAGCGCGGTGGTACGGGACGCGGCCGCCACCCTGCCGCCCTGGGCGTACGGTGAGGCCCCGGCGCCCACCGGCCGCCCCCGTACGCTCTGCCACGGCGACTGGCACCTGGGGCAACTGGTACGCGTACCGGACGGCTGGCGGCTGGTGGACGTCGACGACCTCGGGTACGGCGACCCCGCCTGGGACCTCGCCCGGCCGGCCGCCTGGTACGCCACCGGGCTGATGCCGCCGGCGGCCTGGCGCCGGTTTCTGGACAGCTACCGGCGGCACGGGGGGCCCGCGGTCCCGGCCGACCGCGATCCGTGGCCGTCTCTCGACGTGGTGGCGCGGGCGTTGGTGGTGCAGATGGCGGCACTCTCGGTGGTCGACGGGGTACGTCAACAGCGGGCGCTCGACGAGGTGGAGCGGAGCCTTGTCGAGACCTGCCGGATGATCATCGCGGACAGCTGCGGGGTGGACGTACCCTGAGGGGGACGACGGGAGGGCTACCCAGATGCAGTGTCCGAAATGCCACGGAGCGATGCGCACGTACAACCGCAACGGCGTTCATATCGAGCAGTGCGACAGTTGTCGCGGGATCTTCCTCGACTACGGCGAGTTGGAACACCTCAACCAGATGGAGGGCCACTACGCGCAGCCGCCACCGGCCGCCGGGTACGGCGCACCTGGCTGGGGGCACCACGGCCACGGGCACCACAAACAACGCGGCTTCGGGCGGATGCTCTT
>JBOGDK010000528.1:0-2370 GCA_050701795.1 Micromonosporaceae bacterium | reverse complement strand
CCTGTGCCTGCCACCAGGGCCGGTGAGGTGACCGGGCCTGGTGGCGGGCAGCGGTGGGTGCTGTGGCTGGGGCCGGACTGGTGGCTCGTGGTCGACGCCCCCGACCTGGCGGGCGGCTTGGAGCCGGCATTGGTGACTACGCTGCGTGATGCAGCGGGTGGCGAGGCGTCAGTGGTGGATGTCTCAGCGCACCGCACCACCCTGGAGCTGACCGGGCGGTACGCCCGTACCGTGCTCGAACACGGATGCTCGCTGGATCTGCATCCCCGGGCGTTCGGGGTGGGTACGTGCGCTCAGGCCACTCTGGCCAAGGCCCAGGTGGTGCTGCACCATACCGGGGAGTCGACATACCGTGTATCGGTACGCGCTTCGTACGCCGACTATCTGGCGCGTTGGCTGGTGGATGCGACGACTGAGTACGCGGCTGGGGACCGCTGAACCGACCGCCGTCGATTTCACTCCGTAACCAGAGGGGGGTTGCGATCCACGCAACCTCGACCATACTGGGCAACGAGTTTGACCATGATCCCCACTTGAGCGTCCAGTGCCCGAGGGCCACGCCGCACCGGACGTGTCCGTCATCGGGATCGATGTCGGGCGTGCCCCCCGGGCGCCCGGTGCCACCAGCTCAGTACAGGAGGGACCGCATACATGACCACCACGAAACCCCCCGATCTACCCGAACTCGCGAAAAAGTCGTCCATTGACCCCACGGTGTTGTGGATCGCCGCGGCTGTCGCGGCGGTTTTCGTCATCCTGGGGGTCGTCGCCACCGAATCCCTGTCCAGTATCACGACCAGTGTGCAGGGCTGGGTGATCAACAGCTTCGGTTGGGTGTTCGTCCTCGTCAGCACCGGCTTCGTGGTGCTGTCCATCTACCTGGCGGTCAGCCGGTACGGGCGGATCCGACTCGGCGGCGATGACGAGCGACCCGAGTTCAGCACCGTGTCGTGGGTGGCGATGATGTTCAGCGCCGGTATGGGCATCGGGCTGATGTTCTACGGCGCCGCCGAACCGCTGTTCCACCTCACCGCGCCCAGTAAGGGCGAAGGGCGCTTCATCGACCCCACCACCGCGCCCGGCTCCACTGAGCGTGCCCAGCAGGCGATGGAGTACTCGTTCTTCCACTGGGCGTTCCACCCGTGGGCGATGTACGCCGTGGTCGGCCTCGCTCTTGCGTACTTCTGCTTCCGGAAGGGCAAGCCGAACCTGATCAGCACCGCGTTCTTCCCGCTGATCGGGGAGAAGTCCCGCGGTGGTATCGGCAAGGCGATCGACATCTTCGCGATCTTCGCCACACTGTTCGGTTCCGCTGTCTCGCTGGGCCTCGGCGCGCTGCAGATCAACAGCGGCCTGACGACCCTGTGGGACTTCCCGAAGTCCGACGCCCTGGCGATCGGGATCATCCTCGTGCTGACCGTCGCGTTCGTAGCCTCCGCGGTCAGCGGGGTGCACCGCGGTATCCAGTTCCTGTCCAACACCAACATGGTGCTCGCGATAGTGCTGCTGGCGTTCCTGTTCGTCGTGGGACCGACCGTGTTCATCCTCAACACGTTCAGTGAGTCGCTCGGCGACTACCTCTTCGAGCTGGTGCCGATGAGCTTCCGGGCCGGAGCCTTCGGCGGTCAGGACTGGCTCGCCGCCTGGTCGATCTTCTACTGGGCGTGGTGGATCTCCTGGACCCCGTTCGTCGGTACGTTCATCGCCAGGATCTCCCGGGGCCGCACGATCCGGGAGTTCATCGTGGGCGTGGTGCTGGTCCCGAGCGTGGTGAGCTTCGTGTGGTTCTCGGTGCTCGGTGGTGCCGCGATCGACGTCCAGCGTGGCGGCACTGACCTCACTGACGGCGGCAAAGCGGCCGAAGACGGGATCCTGTACAACCTGCTCGCCGAATACCCGATGTTCACGGTCACCGCGATCGTGGTGATGATCCTGGTGGCGCTGTTCTTCATCAGTGGTGCCGACGCCGCGTCGATCGTGATGGGGACGCTGTCCTCCCGCGGTGCCCTCGAACCCGGCAAGGGCGTCACGATCATGTGGGGCGTGCTGACCGGGCTGGTCGCGGCGGTGCTGCTGCTCGCCGGTGGTTTGCCGGCGTTGAAGACGCTGTGCATCATCGCCGCGTTCCCGTTCCTGCTGATCATGGTGGGGGCGTGCTGGGGCCTGATGAAGGAACTGCGTAAGGAGCCGCTGGTCGCCGAACTGGACCAGCACGTCCTTGCCGGAGTGCTGCGGGACAGTGGTTACGCCCCTGTCAAGGGCGCCGGGAAGGGCAACGGCGCCAAGACTCAGACCGACGAGGAGCCCGAGACCTCGAAGGTGGAGGCCGCACCGGCCGACGAGTCCTGAACCACCGGGCCGGTACGGGGC
>JBOGDK010000527.1:0-2375 GCA_050701795.1 Micromonosporaceae bacterium | reverse complement strand
GCCCCGAACCCGGCCCCCGGGAGGTCGAGACTGGCGAGCCGGCTGGCGGCCTCGGAGCGTGCCGTGTCGTCGGGCAGCGGTACGTCGAGCGGTTCGGCGATGGTCACGGGCTGAGGTTAGAGCCCTCGGCGCGTTTGATCCACAGCGGCTGGCCCGCCACCACGAGCACCACCCCGGAACACACCCCGGCGACGGTACGGTTCACCGTCCCCAGCGCGTCGGCGAACAACCGCGCCGCCCGGTTGTCCGGCACCACCGACAGGCCCACCTCGGGGCTGACCAGCACCACCGTGCCCCGGGTGGTGTGCAGCGCGTCCGACAGCTCAGTGAGTGGGCGGTCGATGGCACCCGGATGCCATCCGGCGGCGTCGCAGATCGCGGTGACCCAGCCGCCCAGGTCGTCCACCAGGTACGCGTCGCCGTCGGCCGCCTCGCGCAGCAGTTGCGGGACGGACTCCGGCGCCTCGCCGCATTCGAGGGTGCGCCAACTGTCCGGCCGGCGGTGACGGTGGGCGCGCAGTCGCGCCTGCCACTCGGTGTCGTCGGCCCGGTCGGCGGCGGTGGCGAGGTACCTCACCCGGGACGTACCGGCGAGCAGCCCCTCCGCGTACGCCGACTTGCCGGACCGCGTGCCCCCCAGCACCAAGGTGTGCATTGGTCACCACTCCCGCCGGTCGCTACCTCCGCACCGACGGTAGCCCGCTAGGCTGATCCGGCACCGGGCGGAGGGGAGCGACGTATGCCGTGGTCGTGGCGGTACGAGGACACGGAGGGCGAACCCGCTGTGGGGCCCGCCGAGGTGTTCAGCAGCCAGTCCGACGCCGAGTCGTGGCTCGGGCAGGCCTGGCGCGACCTGGCTGCCACCGGCGTCGCCAAAGTGGTGCTCGTCGAGGACGACCGGGTCGAGTACGACATGAGCCTGCTGCCACCCGACTGAGGTGGCTCTCCAGACTTTTCTCGCACTCGCCGGTGCCGGGTTCCGCCGCTGGTCGACGTACCGGCAGGCGACCGTGGCGGCGGCGTTCACCAACACCGTCTTCGGGTTTCTCAAAACGTACGTGCTGCTCGCCGCCGCCGCGGGTGCCGGCGGCGTCGCGGCCGGGTACGACCCTGCGATGCTGGTCGGGTTCGTGTGGCTGGGCCAGGGCCTGATCGGTGTGACCCAGCTGTGGGGCTGGAGTGACCTGGCCGACCGGGTACGCACCGGCGAGGTCACCGCCGACCTACTTCGTCCTGTGGATCCGGTGTGGAGCTATCTCGCCGCGGACCTGGGCCGGGCCGGACACGCGATGCTGGTGAGGTTCACCGTCCCGGTGGTGGCCGGTGCGCTGGCGTTCGGGATGGCGGCGCCGCGCCGGCTCGCGACCTATCCGGTGTTCGCGGTGAGCGTGCTGCTCGCCGTCCTCGTGTGCTTCGGATTCCGTTACCTGAGCAACCTGACGGCGTTCTGGCTGCTGGACATCCGGGGGGTGCTGACCGCCTGGGCGTTGGGCACGAGCCTGCTGTCCGGGCTGGTGTTCCCGATCCGGTTCCTGCCGGACTGGGCGCAGCTGGCACTGTGGCTGGCGACCCCGTTCCCGGCCATGGTGCAGGCGCCGATCGACATCTTCCTCGAGTACGGCGGCGTACGGAGCCAGGCGCTGCTGCTGGCCGACCAGGTGGCCTGGGCGGTCGCCGGTCTGGCGCTCTGTCGCCTGGTGCAGCGCCGCGCGGAGCGCAAGCTGGTGATCCAGGGTGGCTGAGGCGACCCGGCCACGCCGCCCTGGGGCCGGTCGGTGGAACGCCTACCGGCATCTGCTCGCGGCCCAGGTTCGCAGCCAGACCCAGTACCGGGCGTCGTTCCTGACTGACCTGGCTTCGAGTGTCGTGTTCGGGCTGCTGGACCTGGCCGGGGTGATGGTGATGTTCCTGGTGACCCCGGCGTTGGGTGGGTTCGTGCCGGTCGAGGTGCTACTGATGGCAGGGCTGGCGCTGACCGGGTTCGCAGTGGCCGATCTCGTGGTGGGCAACGTGGAACGGCTCCGGGTGTACGTGCGTACCGGGCTGCTGGACGCCGTACTGATCCGGCCGCTGGGGGTGCTGCCGCAACTGCTCGCGCTCGACGTGGCGCCCCGCCGGGTGGGCCGGCTGCTGCAGGCGTTGGTGATCCTGGCCGCCGCCCTGCTGCTGGCGGAGATCCCGTGGACGCCATGGCGTGTCCTGGTCGCAGTAACGACGCCATTGGTCGGGGCAGCTTTCTTCGGGGCGCTGTTCGTCGCGGGCGCCACGGTGGCGTTCTGGTGGATCGAGTCGGGCGAGCTGGCGAATGCGGTCACCTACGGAGGGAAGGATTTCACCACCACCCCGGTGACGGTCTACTCCGGATGGTTCCGCGC
>JBOGDK010000526.1:0-2383 GCA_050701795.1 Micromonosporaceae bacterium | reverse complement strand
CAGCTCCAGGTCCGAGAGCAGTCCACGATCCGCTACCGGATACACCATCACACTGTCGTCGGAGAGGTGCCGCGCCAGCGCGTCGATCACCATGCCGAGCCGGAGCAGATTCGCGGGACGGCCGTCGCCGAGCCCGGTGTGGCGTACCACCGAGGCGAGGTCGACAACAGCGGACGCGACCATCGGATCAGTCGTGAGGCGCCGCTCGATGGTGTCTAACGCTCGGCTTACCGTGAATCTCACGCAAACCTCCCCAACTCGGCTCCCAATCATCGCAGAGAGCGAGCAAACAGCAAGGATACGGGCTTGCCGGTACGAGCACCGGCCCCGACTCCGTACCAGATTCGGCAGGAGTCGGGGCCGGTGCCCCGGTGCGCTACTCGCTGTCCCCCGTTGCGGTCGGTCGGCGACCATGAGCCGGGGTGCTGGCTGGTGTGCCTAGACAGCCCTCCGTCGTGGGCACAACCAGCCCCGGCTGTACATATGTGTCACCTCGTCGATGTCCGGCTCCGGGACGGGTCGAGCCGGGCAGGGGATCGGTGACCTGGGGCCGCCGGTGCGTCGTGATCTCAGACCGCATCCTCCAGCGTTTCGGTGCCGCTGGCGACAGCGAGCAGCTGCTCGTACTGGGAGTTCGGGCTGACCGAAAGCAACTGGTAGCCCGGCCGGGTCTGCGCCCGGGTGTGTACGCCCATCGCGCGGGCGGCGTTGACCAGGACCGAGGTGGTGTCGGGGTCGGCGAGCCGCAACGCCAACGAGGAACTGCGACGCCGTCCGGCGGACATCAGGGCGGCCCGCCAGGCCGCCACCGCCAACGCCCGGCGGTCCTGCTGCTGCCATCGCGGCAACGCCCGGTCACCGGCTCGGCAGAGCAGCAGATAACCGGAACGCCACGCTTCGTCGAGCAGCGCCCGCATCGCCCTGCCAGCTCCCGGCGAGACGATCACCCGGTACACCTGGTACCGGTGCCGGCCACCTTCGAACCGCTGGTCGACCCGCGCCTCGATGTCCAACGCCCCCAGTAGCCGCACCAGCCGGTACGCCGGCGCCGCCTGGTTGAACTCGTTGAGCACTCCGCTGGAGTCCGGAGTGGACCGGTAACCCTGCTGGTCACTGGTGACCCGCCGCCGGGCGGCGATCGGGGCCGTGCACCGCATCATCATCACCACCTCGAAGGCCGCGATCCGATTGGCGGACTTGAGCGGATTGAGGTTCGGGGGTGCGCCCTTGCCGACCGGGCGCACCGCACGTACTCCACCGGGCCTGGTGACCCCCCGAGAAGGCCGTCCGACAGGCGTCCAGGAACGCCGTTGGTTGGCGATTGTCGTTGTCATGCCACTTCACCACCGTCACCATGCTGGCTTCAAGACCGCCGCCGAGCGGTCACACCGTGGGTGACCCGGGCCGGCCGGTTTGTCGTACACGCGGGTCACAACGCCGTGACTTTCGCTGCCGGAGTCACTGTGTCGCGGGGCACACCCCGCTGGAAACAGCTCCGCGCGTACCTTGAGCAAAACTTGCGGCTGGCTACTATGCGTGGCGTGGGAACCTCGAATCCGCCCGGCCGACCGCACTCTGGCGGCCGGACGCCGGGGTCCGGCCCTGGCCGGCTGGCCACCCTCGGTCGAGGTCGGCTGCGTTCCCATCGGCGCCGGTCGCGGTGGCGGGTGGTGGTGCCGATAGCGGCGCTGCTGGTGGTCGCCACCGTCAGTCTCAGTGGTGGCGTGGCACGCCCACCCGGACCTGCGTACCCCCCGGGGCCGTTACCGATCGCCACCGGAGATCGCACCACGGTCTACTACTCGTACGGTCTGGCCCTGCTGAACGGGGCTGGGAATGCCCTCCCCGAGCTTGACCCGTACCTGACGGTGACACCGTCCGACCGCCACAACGTGAAGCTGCTGACCGAAGGGAAAGCCCAGCTCGGGTTCGCCAGCGCGGAGACGATCGCGCACCTGCCGAGCGTCCAGACCTCGAAGCTGGCGACCCTGGCCCGGATCTACGACGACTACCTGCACCTCGTGGTACGCCGCGACGGCCCGATCCACAAGCTCAGCGATCTCCGTGGCAAGCGGGTCTCGTTCGGCGGCAAGGACTCCGGGGCGCAACGTACCGCGTTCCGGCTGCTGCACGCCGCCGGGGTCGACCCGGAGTCCGACCTCAAGCCCAGATACCGCGGGGTCGAACAGTCGGCGGACGCTATGCGGGACGGCGAGATCGACGCCTTCTTCTTCTTCGGCGGCGTCCCGACCACCGCCGTGGAGGGAGGCCACGTCGGTAGCGTGACCCCGATCCGGCTGATCGACCTCGAAGACTGGCTTCCCCGGCTACGTGGTTACGGCTTCTTCTACACCAGGCTGACCATCCCCGCCTCCGCGTACGG
>JBOGDK010000525.1:0-2431 GCA_050701795.1 Micromonosporaceae bacterium | reverse complement strand
CCGTCCGGGTCGGGCAACGCCACCCCGTCCAGGGTCGGATCCACCGCGCCACCGCCGTACGACCACCGGGTGGTCGTCGTGGTCGGCGCCTCCGGATCGTCGCGACCGCGCAGGTCCTCGTAGATCGCGCGGCCCTCCTCGGCGCCGTACCTGTCCTGGAGTCGCTGCAGCAGCAGGGCGTTGCCGTACTCGGCGCCACCGCCCTTGCCGAAGATCCCGCCCACCAGGCCGGCGATGTAGACCACGTCGCTGAGCTTCCACGCCGTCGGTTTCTTGCCGAGCGCGACGTACTCCGCGGGACAGTGCGCGCCGGTGGGCAACCCGAGTGGGCACATCTTGTTCTGCGCCGCGTTGATCCCGGCCACGTACGCCTTCCCGGCGTCGAGCAGCCTGGCGCCTTCCTCGCCGTACTTGTCAGCGACCCGCTCGATCTGGGCCTGCGCCTCGGCCTCGGTGTAGTACGAGCTGCGCAGGATCGACTGGTCCATCGCGATGTTCGCCTCGGTGCCGCCGAGGAATTCGGCACTGCGTGCCTTGCCGGTGTGCCGCAGTACGTCCTGCAGGAACATCCGGTCCCGGGTGCCCGCGTACCCGGCCCCCCAGGCGACATCCGAGTACGTGTCGCCCTTGACGTGCGGCACCCCGTACGAGTCCCAGGTGATCCGTACCCCCGACTTCGGGGTCTCCCTTCTCAGCACCTGGTCGTCCGGTACGTCGAACACCGACGCCTTGTAGTACTTCGTCAGGTCCGCGGTACGGATCTGGCTGGGGGTGAGCCGGTTCAGTGCGTCGTACATCTCCCACTGGTTGGCGAAGTTGCGAGGGGCGTTCCTGCCGTCGACCGCGATCCGGCCGGCCGGGTCACCGGCCAGCACCTTCACCAGGTCGGCGGCGTCGATCGTCCCGGACTGCCCGGGTGGCATCACGTTGAGCACCTCGCCGTAGTCACCGGCCGGGGTGGTCGCGCCGCTTGGACCCGCCATAGTCAGTGCGACGACGGTGGCCACCAGTCCGACGATGAGGCGACGAGTACCCATGGCGGCTCCTCCGGGGTGTTTCCGAACAGTTTTCAGGTCTTCGGCGTATCTGACTCCGCCGTTACCAGCGGGTAGCGACTGCCGGTCGGCGTTCAGGTGGCAGTCGTTGACGTATCGCGACTCGGGTACGGGAGAAACTATCGGTCCTGCCTTGTCGATAGCTAGACGTGTATGGGCAAATCGCGAAGCGATGCCAGAACCGGGATAATCCACGTGGGCGAACCCGCAGGAGGCTCAACCCACGCCCCATGTGCGCCTCGGCCTGGCGGTGGGGCGGACCGCCACGATGGCAATGCTGGTGCGTCACCGAGCGGATGCGGCACCGACAGGGGCAGGCCGGATCTCCAGACCGAAGATCGAGATCAGCACCTTGTGTCCCGGCCGTCCTGCCGTCGGTGGCCATGGTCAGTTGGTGGCCACGCCGGCCAACCTCGTGCCCGTACCCGGGCTGGGACGATGCCCGCCGCGTCGCAGCGATCACGGCGCGGCACGCCGTACCGAACCGGTGTGAACCGTTCCCGTCGAACGTGTAAAGTGGCGGCTCGCGTACCTCACACCGGTGCTCTGGGCGGTGACGCCCACAGGTAGGGTGGATGGGTCGCAAGTCCGAGTGGCGGAATGGCAGACGCGCTAGCTTGAGGTGCTAGTGCCCGGTATAGGGCGTGGGGGTTCAAGTCCCCCCTCGGACACAGATTTCCAGCGTCTGTGCTGGGTTTGACGTGGCTGTGCTCAAGCGGTCTTGAGCACCCCTTCCCAGCATCCCCAGTGGTTCTCGGTGCCTTCCGCGGCGATGCGGGGTGGCAGTGGTGACTGGTTCCGTGGCGCCTCTGGTTCCTTCTGCCGTACCTCTGCGGCGCGCCGATGACGCGTCGGCAGCTGGCTCTTTCGTGCGGGGGTTGCCGCTGCCGGATCTGACGCCGCCGGCGTCGGCTGGATCGGCAGTGTGCGGAGTCGCTGCTGTGGACGCCAATGGCAGGGTCGCCGACCGCTCTGTGGTGAACGCCTTGGGTTGGCTGCCGGGGGAGCGGTTGGCCTTCGAAGAGTGCGGCGGTCTGTTGTTGATCACGGCGGATCAACGGGGCCTGCTGTCTGTGTCGGGTCAGGGGTACCTGCGGTTGTCGGCTGGTGTGCGGCGGTGGCGTGGGCTGGTGGTGGGGGAGCGGGTGCTCCTGGCAGCGTTCCGCGAAAGAGCCCTGTTGGTGCTGTGTCCTGCGGCGGTGGTGGAGGCGATGATCACACGGTCGTTGCAAGCGGGTGACATCCCATGAGCGGGTCTGTGGTGCCGGGTGCTGAATTGGAGGCGGCGCGGCTGTTGCTGGCGCGGATGGGCATCTCACCCAGTGACCTTCTCGAGGCTCCGACGCGGACTGCGAGCAATGATCAGAACCTGTGGA
>JBOGDK010000524.1:0-2438 GCA_050701795.1 Micromonosporaceae bacterium | reverse complement strand
CGGCAACTTCAGCGGTGCGAACCCGAAGCACCGGATCCCGAGACGGTGGAACGCCTTGGCGTCCGTACCGCCGGAGAGCATGTACGGCACCGGCCGCGCTCCCGGGTCCTCGGCGCGCAACGCGTCGGCCATCGCGTCGACCAGGGCGCCGTCGAAGCTGGTCTCCAGCGCGGGCTGGTGTTCGATGAACTCGGCTTCCACGTCGGGCCCGATCAGCTCCCGGATCTGCTCCAGGAAGCCGTCGGACTGCCCCGGCACCGTACGCCCGTCGACCACCCCGGTGGCGCGACCGGGGATCACGTTCGCCTTGTATCCGGCGTCGAGCATGGTCGGGTTCACGGTGTTGCGCAGGGTCGACCCGACCACACGGGCGATCGGCCCCAGTTTGGCGACCGCGAGCTCCGGGTTGTCCGGGTCGAATTCGATCCCGAGCAGCTCACTGGCCTGCTCCAGGAACGCCCGTACCGTGGGGGTCAGCTCGATCGGGAACTTGTGGTGCCCGAGCCTCGCGACCGCGTCGCAGAGCCGGGTCACGGCGTTGTCGTCATGCACCATCGAGCCGTGCCCGGGGCGCCCCTGGGCGGTGAGCCGGATCCAGCTGATGCCCTTCTGGGCGGTCTCGATCAGGTACAGCCGAAGGTCGTCGCTGACCGAGACGGAGAATCCGCCGACCTCCCCGATCCCTTCGGTGACCCCGTCGAACAGCTCTGGACGGTGGTCCACCAGGTGGTGCGCGCCGTACCGGCCGCCGGCCTCTTCGTCGGCGAGGAACGCGAGCACCAGGTCCCGGGGCGGCACCCGGCCTTCCCGCCGCCACTGGCGTACCAGGGCGAGGGTCATTGCGTCGAAGTCCTTCATGTCGACGGCGCCTCGGCCCCACAGGTAACCGTCGCGTTCCTCACCGGAGAACGGGTGCACGCTCCACTCCGACGCGTCGGCCGGCACCACGTCGAGGTGTCCGTGGATCAGCAGCGCGTCCCGGGAAGGGTCGGCGCCCGGAAACCGCGCCACCACACTGGTACGCCCGGGTTCGCTGTCGTGCAGCACCGGTTCCAGCCCGACCTCGGCGAGTTGCGAGGCGACGTACTCCGCGGCCTGTCGTTCGCCGGCGCTGGTACGGGTGTCTCCCGTGTTCGTGGTGTCGATCCGGATCAGGTCCTGGCAGATCCGGACCACTTCCTCGGCCGCGTCCTCGCTCATCCGCTCTTCATACCAGCCCGGCGGCTGCGGTACGAGGCAGGCACCCGCTGGGTGCGTACGCCGGACACGACGGTGCCGCGCCACTTCTCGTGGCGCGGCACCGTCAGCGCACCCGCGGCTACCAGTTGAGAGACAGGGCTACCAGTTGAAGCCGGCGCGATAGCTCACGTCGGCGAGGATCGCCTGCCCCTGGCTGTCCGGGTGGAAGAAGTCCCATCCGGACAGGTGTGAGAGCTGGAACGGGTAGGTGAACACCGCGTTGCCGTCGAACCTGCAGTTGGTCCCGTACGCCGCGCACGCCTGGGCCAGCTGGGTGTTGAAGTCGACCACCCGCTGCCGTACGCGGTCGCGACGCGCCACGTCCGCCGGATCGGTGGACCTCGGGTTGGCGAGCATCGACTGGCAGATGTTGAAGGCGTCCCAGGCTGACCGGGCGCCACTGGAGTCCTTGCCCACCTGCCAGAGCCGCTTGATGTCGGGGATGCTGACGACCAGGACGCTGGCACCTGGCAGTCCGCTCTTGAGTCGGGTCATTGCCGAGTTGATCTGGGAGCGGAAGGTCGACACCGAGGTCATGGTGCTTTCCGAGCTGGTGCACGCGTCGTTGGCGCCGATCAGGATCGTCACGTACTGCGCGCCCTGGCTGACCGCGGTGCCGGCCTGTCCGGCGACGTCGGAGGCTTTCGCGCCGGTACGGGCGTCGTTGTAGTTGCGGCCGTTGATCGCCGGGTTCTTGGCGAGGATCCGCCGGTAGTGGCTGTTGACGCCGCTGTCGCTGCCGGTGGAAAAGGAGCGGGACGTGCAGTCCGAGTACCAGCCGCAGGCGTTGAATCCGCGGGTGATCGAGTCCCCGAGACTCGCCATGGAGTTGGGTATCGCCTGGGTGGTGGGCTCTGCCTGCGCGGGTGCCGCGACGAACAGCATCGCCGCCACGGCGGACAGCGCGGATAGTCGCGCCAGGACACGGATCATGGAAGACCTCCCCAGAATGCCGAAGCGCCCACAGATCGGGCGTTACCGGACAGTAGTCGGGAGGTGATCCGTACCTCAATAGACCACCGGGAAGGGAAGGGTTTTCCGTTCCGCAACCCCACGTGCGGGCGTATTCGCAGGTCAAGCGCGGATGCCGGGGAGCTGCGGGAGGCGCTGCGCCGTCCTGCCGAGGCCGAGCGCCAGGTCACATGGCCTGTTGTTGCCAGGGCCGAAAGTCCCACATACCTTGGGTACGTACTCGCGGT
>JBOGDK010000523.1:0-2448 GCA_050701795.1 Micromonosporaceae bacterium | reverse complement strand
ACATCGACAGACCAGCGGTGCGGTTGCGCAGGACACGGCTGGCCAGGGCAAGGTCGAACACGGCGGTGCCGGCTTGGAGAACCGGTGGGGTGAGTGCGACGTAACCGAGGTGCCAACCGTCCTCAGCCGGCCACCAGGCCAGAGAGCGTGCTTCGGCCTCGACCGGTCCGAGGTCCTCTGCGGTCCCGGTGGTGGGGTCGAACAGGTGCAGTTGGCGGGTGCGGGGGCCGTAGTCGTTGTCGGCGCTGACCTGGGTCAGAACAGCAAGTGGTCCACCATCGGGCCGTTGCCGCAGTTCCACGACGTGCCGGTCACCGAACACATCCGGCGCGGTGACCCGGCCCGTGCGCAGGTCGAGCAGACGCAACCGGGCACGCGGTTCGCGCTCACCGACGACAATGGCGTCGTCGCGGTCCCGGGCGCGGCGCGCGTCCTGCTCGGTGGGTTCGTCCTCGGCGAGCAGAGCGACCAGGTTGGGGTGAGCGAGCGGCAGGTGGTCGATGACCCCAGCACGCCAGCTGGTCAACGCGGTCATCGTGCCATCGGCGAGGGTAAGCCGGTGCACCTGCGGGGTACCGCGCTCGGCGCGGTCGGAGAGAAAGAACAGCGTGCCCGAGTCAGCAGACCAGCGTGGCCGAGACTCCGTCGAGGTGTCGGCGGTCGCCCGGCGCGGCGCGACGGCGCCATCGATGTCGACGAGCCAGACTTCGGTGTCGAGGTGGTCACCGATCCGGCTTGTGGAAGCGAGAACGTAGCAGAGCAGATGCCCGTTCGGGGCGAGAGCGGGGGTCTGCGGGGCGCGACCATCAACCACGAGTTCGGCGGTCAGACCTGTCATGCGGTCAGTTTGCCAACATCAACAGCGCACCACGCGATCGAGCCAGCCCAGACTGACCCGACGTTGTCCGGCAAACTTCCGGCCGAATCTTTCCGTCCGGCGCGTGCGGACCCCCAATGTGGATAACTGGTCCTTGCGACCTCCCGACTGATAGGGAGGTCGCAATGCGTGGTGGATCCTAGGCGGGGGCTCAGCGATCCTGGCGTAGCGTCCAGCGACCTGACACCGCCGTGGGCACGGGACGGTTCCCCGAGCCATCGGCGGGGAACACGGCGACCGCCACCCACAGGTGCTGGCCTTCCTTGACGTGTTTGGACATCGCGCCGACCGCGTACTGGTCTCCGTCGGTGGCCGGCATGTCCGTGACGATCTCCGTCCACTCTCCGGTGGAGTGGCCGTCCTGCCAGTCATGCAGCTGGTACTGGACCTGGTACCAGTCTCCCGGCCGTAGGCCGGTGATCCGTACCTGCATCTGACAGTCCAGCCAGGAGGTGTTGTCCGGTACGAAGCCCGGGTAGTCGCCGTCGGCATGCTGGTCGCCGCTGTCGCTGTGCTCGACGTCCCACTTGAGTACGTTGAACTCGCCCCAGGCGAGGCTCTGTATCTTGCTTTTGCCGAGGCTGGTACGGATCGGCATGTCGTCCTCCCTGAAAGATGCGATGTCGTCGAACAGGACGTCCCAGGGAAATCCGCCGCCCGGGTCGGTGTGGCTGCCGCCGTCCTCGGGCCACCCGTCGGTCCAGTCGGCGTGACCGCAGACGCCTTTGACGGTGCGGGCGCGGAGTTCCCGGTCGGTCAGCCGGGTCAGCGGGATCGAGTACTTGTCCATGTCGCGGGCCATCTGTCGTGCCGCGTTTCGGATCGTCCGGCGCGACACCGTGTCCAGCCACTCCGATCGCGATTGCCGGGTGCCGCACAACTCGTAGTGAAGTCCCCACATGTTGCCGTGGAACAACGCCGTATGTGCCCGGTCGGTGGTCCGTACGCACTGCACCACCGAATCGGCGTCGACGTAGTAGTGCGCCGAGGTGCCGTCCGTACGCCGCTGGTCGTACAACGCGCCCTGCTCCGCGTCGTCGTAGCCCTCCGCGCCCGCGGTGTAGTGCACGGTGATGAACCGGGCACCTCCCGGGTACGTGATGCCCGTTGCCGAGCAGTCGTGCGATGGCCGGCCTTTCGTGTACGAACGGGGCGGAATCCACCGTAGATCCGGATACTCGGGGCTTTGCGCCATGTGTCGCCTCCCCCCACTCCCTCAGTGACCACGTACGGTTACCTGCCGTGATCACCGCCCATCATCTGTATCCCAATTATCGCTAGTCCATCCCAAATGTCACAGCCCCCCGGCGTGGCGCGTTCGAAGCAGTCCGTGTCAGTCGGCGAGCGGGTAAGCGGGTGGAGGACTGTCCAACCTGAACAGCACAAGGTCAGACACCGAGGATCAGCGGTACGACGGTGAGCACCAGGCCGACCTCCGCCAACGCCGGCCCCGTCATCACGTAGATGCCGCACCGCTCAGCGGCGGGAAGGGCCGGAGGCGACCGATCTCGTCGTGGTCGCTGAGCGGATCAACCTTGACGCGCCAGCGCACCTGCGGTTGCTGTGCCGCA
>JBOGDK010000522.1:0-2451 GCA_050701795.1 Micromonosporaceae bacterium | reverse complement strand
TCCCTCGCGCGTGCATCGAGCTGGATTCACTGCTCGCCGGGCAGTGGCGTACCGGCATGATCCCGCACATCGTGTTCTCGGACGACGTGGAGGCACCGTACTTCCCCGGGCCCGAGTGGTGGCGGGCGCACGAGCTGGCCGAGGCGGCGCCGCGTAAGCCGCGTACCTCCGGGATCTGTCAGCCGCCGGTGCACGCGATCGGGCTGCATCAGATCCTGCGGATCGCCCGTGACCGCGCCTCCTCCAGCCCCTCCAACGCTGACCGATCCAACGCCGACGGTGCCACGTCCAGCGCCGACCGTGCCTCCTCCAAGGCCGACGGTGCCACTTCCAGCGCCGACCGGGACGACCTGCGGGGCGCGGAGGAGTTCGCTCGCCGCGCCTGGCCCGCCCTGTACGCCTGGCACCGCTGGCTGGTCACCACGCGCCGGGACGAGAGCACCGGGCTGATCGCGATCGTGCACAGTTGGGAGTCCGGGCTGGACAACTCGCCGCGCTGGGACGAGCCGTACCGGGCGGTGCCGACCGGGCCGTTGCCGCCGTACCGGCGTCGCGACATCGGTGTGGTCGCCGACGAGTCGCAGCGGCCCGGCAGCGAGGAGTACAACCGCTACCTCTGGCTGGTCGAAGAACTCAAGCACGCCGAGTACGACGACGCCGCGATTGCCCGTACCGGCAGCTTCCGGGTCGGGGACGTGTTCTTCACGGCGGTGCTCGCGGTGGCGTGCGAGGTGCTCGCGGACCTCGCCGAGGGGCTGACTCCCGCGCTGGACCCACGGGTGGTGGGTGACCTGCGACGGTGGTGTGGGGAGCTGCGTGCCGCCGTGGCGGCGACGTTCGACCCGGCCACCGGGCTCGCCCGGGACTACGACATCCGTGCTGGTCAGTGGGTCGCCTCGGAGACCGTCGCCGGGTTCGCGCCGCTGCTGTGCGGTGGCCTGCCGTACGAGGCGGAGCAGCGGATGCTCGCGGTGTTCGACGGCCCCGCCTGGTGTGGCCATCCGGATCTGGCGGTGCCCGCGCCGCCGTCCACATCGCTGGCGTCCGTAGCCCTGGACCGCCGTCGCTACTGGCGCGGTCCGCTCTGGCCTGTGATCATCTGGTGGTACGAGTGGGCACTGCGTCGCCGTGGCATCACCGTACGTGCGGACGCCCTCCGGGACGCCGGCCTTCGCCTGGTGTCCGACGGCCGCTTCGGCGAGTACTACGAGCCGATCACGGGTGAGGCCCTCGGCAGCGCTGACCAGTCGTGGACCGCCGCAGTCGCCCTGGACTGGCTAAGGGGTGTCCGGTAGACCGTCACTAGGCCGTACGGATCCGGGCGACCACGGCATCGTCCGGCCGACAACACCGGTATCCGGGACGAGTCCTTCCCTGTTGGCCGAGGGACCTGAATCTCGCCGTTGCCGCGGTGGCGGCTCACACGCGATGCCCCGCACCGAAGGTCAGTTCCCGTCGATCACGGCCACGCCGTCCAGGGTGTCTCTCGCCCGGGCTGGCCGGAGGTCGCGAACCTCGGTAGTCGCCTGGACCCGAAAGATCTACAGCACACTCCGAGACCGGGTGTGAGGAAATGTGGATCATTTCCAGCCCACGCCTTTTGGGGCTGTCCCGCGATGGGCCGAAAGTCGCACCACCTGTGCGACTAGTGCTGAGGCGCCACTGGTTCTATCATCTATTAGTAGTCGTAAGACTGCAGATCGTTATTCTGCGGCGGATCGCTTTCCTGGCCCCGGCGAGCGATCGCAGCCCTGCCCCCTCGGCCGCGATCTTGCAGTTGCGTGAGGCGCCCCCCGTCGCCGTTGAATGCAGCTGCAAGATCGCGGCTCATTTGCGTACTGACTCTTGTCAGAGTTGAGCCCCGGTCCGAATCTGTCGCACCCGTACCTGGCTTGCGATCGCGGGCGTCTCCGATTCCGGGGTCGGGTCGACCCCCGTCCGCTCGTCCTACGTGGCGACGTGGTCTGTGACGATCCCGTACGTCTGCGGGGTCTTGGCGTGGTTGGGTCATCCGCCCCGGACCGGGCGGAGTGTCCTGCCCCGCTTTTGATCAGCCCGCCCTCGTCCGTCCGATTCGGTGTCCCAGGTGCGCCGGCCGGTGGCGCCAGGGTGGTGCGTCGCCCTCGGGGTGGGGCCTGCTGCTCGTGAGGGTGGGGCTGACGTTCTCGGGAGGACTCAATGTCTTTGGGGTTAGGTTCCGGACCACGCTCGACGCAGATTCGGTAAGTGTGATGTGCAGGTCATGAGGCGCGACGAACGATCGAATAGATCGCCTGGTCACGCAATGCGATTTCCGCCTTTGGGTGAGCCGAGTAGTGGAGCTGGTCAAGACTTCGGATAGCTCTGGATGTCCGGTGCCGCATGTCACCTGGTGCGGCGGGTGGGGGAGAGTGACGTTCCTGTTGGGTCCGCGATCCCTATGGTCGATGAGGTATTCGCGGCGGCTGCCCC
>JBOGDK010000521.1:0-2457 GCA_050701795.1 Micromonosporaceae bacterium | reverse complement strand
GGCTGGCTCGGCAACACACCACTCGGCGACGGACCGGCTGGCCGGCTCGACTCCCGGTGCGGGCTGTCCGACGTACCGGCGCCACGGGATGTGGTGTCGCCACTGCCGGTACGGCTCTCGCTCCCACTTCCGTCCACCCCTGGCTGCCCGGGGTCCGGCAGCGCCGTACACCGTTGCGGTACGGGGCCGAGAGAGTCGGCGTACCCGTTGCCCTGACCGGTGCACAACACGGACTGCCGGAGTTCGGCGGAGCGGTCGGCCACCTTGTCGAGCAGCTCCAGGGAGCGCAGCGCCCGGTTGCGGGATTCGCCGCCGAGACTGGACACCAGGTCCACGACGTGCCGTCGCTGCGTCGGTACGAAGCTGTCGACGCCGCCGAGCACCCCCGCGTCGCCACGTTCCACCGCGGCACCGGTCAGCAGACGTACGCCGTCGCGGACATCGGCGTCCATGTCGTCGAGTGCGGCGGTGAGGGACTCCGGGCCGTCGGCCACGGCCCGCGCTTCGGCGAGCCGGGTACGGGCGAAGCTCAGATGCAGCTGCCCCCGGTTCACATCCGACCCGGCGAGCGCCAACTGGGCCCGCTCGGTCTGCCGCTTCACCGTGTAGAGCGTGTCGCCAGGGACGGCGTCACCGCTCGCGGTGGAGACCCCCGAAAGCGCAAGTACGCCGGCGGTGGCACCGACCGCGACGGCCAACTTCAGGTGCCGCCGGGAGGGCGTCAGGAGCCCGGGCTCGGGTTCGTGGCCGGCGTCGGCGTCCTCGCCGATCCCCCGGGTCGCCGCGACGGCCAGCAGACGTTGCCGCAACCGGCTCCGGTACGCCGGATCCGCCGTCACCTGTGCGGCGACGGTGGACATCTGTGCTGTGCTGGTACGGGCCACCGCGACGAGTTCGGCCAGCTCCTCGTCGTACGGCGAGCGGGCATGGTGCCGCCGCCCGCCTTCGGCCTCGTCGAGGAGCTGGGCGAAGCGTCCGGCTCGCCGGCGCCCAATCGGATTCGGTATCACCGCACGCACCTCCTCATCTGACCTGGCCCGGTACATCGGATTGCCCGGGAGCCACCTCGCCTGCGCCGCAGCGCCGGATCGATGAAGCTCGACCGCATACTGAGCAACGCGCCGGGGGCGCAGAGGGTTACGGGCGGGCCTGGCGATCGGACGAGTGCCACGACACCGGGGCCGCGCGCTGTGAAGTGACTCACCACGAATGAGGCGGAGCTGTCGACCGGGCCAGGCCGCGTCCTGGTGGTCACGGCGTGAAGCCTTCCGGCAGCAGCCGGGCCAGCGCCCGTACCGCGCGGTACTGCAGTGCCTTGATCGCCCCCTCGTTCTTCCCCATGGCCCGAGCGGTCTCGGCGACCGAGAAGCCCTGCAGGAAGCGCAGCACGATGCACTCCTGCTGCTCGGCGCCGAGCCGCAGCACCGCCTCCAGGAGCGTCTTGTTGGTCAGCTTGCTGACCACGGCGGCTTCCGGACTGCCCTCCGGTCCACGGTCTTCCCGGTCCGCGTCGAGCACCTCCGAGGTGGACATCTCCAGGCGGTAGCGGCCGGACTTGAAATGGTCGGCGACCAGGTTCCGGGCGATGGTGACCAGCCAGGCGCCGATGTCCCGGCCCTGCCAGGTGAAGCTGTTGATCCGGCGCAGGGCGCGGAGAAACGCCTCCTGAGTCAGGTCCTCGGCCAGGGTGCGGGAGCCGACGCGGAAGTAGACATACCGGAAGACGGTGTCCAGGTAGCGGTCGTAGAGCTGCCCGAACGCGTCCACATCGCCGGCCTGGGCGCGTTCCACCAGGCGCCAGACCTCCACTGAGCCCACCGCGGCGGCCGGTTTGGTACGGCCGTCGTCGGGCTCGGGTGCGGAGTCGGGGGAACCGGTGCCCTGCTCCGAGCCGGTACGTGGACGAGGCTTGCCTGGTTGCGCCCCGCGTACCCGGGTGGAGGTGCCTGAACCGAGGGCCGCGGCAAGCATGGCCCGGAGGGCGTTCAGGGCTTCACTGATCGGGGGGTGTTGAGCGGGGAATCCAGTTGTCGCGGCGTACCCGGTCACCGGCGCTCCTCCCTTCGACGGCGGGCTCCGCCTACTTGTGAGCAGCCGTCCGTGGTGAGGTGGTACGGCGGTGCTTGCACTGGCACTCAGCCTCCTCGGGGCGAGGGGTCGGTTTCCCAAGGGCATTTGGCGAAGCCGACCGACCGATGGTAAGCCGGCAACGCCTGCTTTGCGTGCGGACTTCATTACTCTCGGGAAGATTGTGTTGGAGCCGCTACACACCGTGTCGCACATTTTGTGCGGCTGTTGCGCCTAGTCGCGACTCTCGTCCGTTTGGGTGAGGCTCCATCGACCGTTCAGCGAAGTTGCATTAGGAATATGCCGATATAGCACGTAACGAGCATCGGCCGTACAAACGACAAAACGATCGGTACGCGATGTGGCCCGCGGGTGTCCCGACAGCTCCCT
>JBOGDK010000520.1:0-2476 GCA_050701795.1 Micromonosporaceae bacterium | reverse complement strand
CGAGGATCACCTCGATACCGGCGGAGTGCAACGCCCGGACCATCTCGCGGAACTCGGTGACCTGCTCCCCGGCGTCACCGGAGGAGCTGAACCGGGCGTCCGGCGCGAAGTAGCCGAGCGAGTTGTAACCCCAGTAGTTGGTCAGCCCGCGGGCCGCCACCGCCGGTTCGGTGACGCTGTGGTGCACCGGAAGCAGCTCCACGGCGGTGACCCCGAGCCGCTGCAGGTGGTCGATCGCGGCGGGGTGGGCGAGCCCGGCGTACGTACCCCGGAGCGGCTCGGGGATCTTCGGGTGCAGTTTCGTGAACCCCCGCACGTGCAGCTCGTAGATCACCGTGTCGGCCCAGGGGGTACGTGGCCCCGGCGGCAGCGGGTCGTCCGCTGGGGCCACCACCACCGAGCGCGGCACGTACGGGGCGGAGTCGCGCTGGTCCGGGCCGTCGTGGCCGGCGGCGTACAGGGCGTCGTGGTGGATCAGCTCGCCGGCGTACGCCCGCGCGTACGGGTCGGCCAGCAGTTTCGCCGGGTTGAAGCGGTGTCCCTGCTCGGGCTGCCACGGGCCGTGCACCCGATAGCCGTACCGCTGGCCAGGTTTCACCCCCGGCACGAAGCCGTGCCACACGTGGTACGTCTGCTCGTTCAGCCACAACACCCGCTGGTGTCCACCGGCCCCGCCCCGGGCATCGAAAAGGCACAGCTCGACCGCCTCGGCGCCGGCGCTCCACAGCGCGAAGTTGACGCCATCGTCGGTGACCGTGGCACCGAGCGGGTACGGGCTACCGGGCCGCAGGTGGTTACTGGCCGCGGCGGGTCCGTGGTGGTGGGTCACATGACCGATACTCGCATCACGACGTGTGTCGTACCGCGGGATCGCATCAGGCTATGTCCCGGCGCCGGAACGAGACCGCCGCCGCCAGGATGGTGAGCACCGTGACGCCACCTAATGCCGCCAGCCCCCATTGCCAGGTGAGCATGAGCGAGTCGCAGGTGTGGTCGTAGCAGGCTTCCCTATTGAAGTAGATGCGGTATTCCTTCACCACGGACGCCGCGATGTACGACGAGAGCATGAATGGTTCGGGATCCACCCGCAGCCCCCTCATCACCTGCATGGCTCCGATTTCCCACACCACCAGGTAGCCGATCAGGACCCCGAGTGCCGCCGCGGTACGCCGCCCGAGCGAGGCGAGAGCGGCGCCGGTGAGTACGGCGAGCAGGGCGAGGCCCATTCCGCGCGCGCCATCAAGGGCGAGGGAGTTCCAGAATCCTGGTGTCAGGTCGCCGAAGACACCACGGAACCGGGCGATCGCCCAGATCGACGCCATCCAGCCACCGCCCAGTAGGGCGCCGGTCAGCAGAATCCCGAAGCTGAGGGCGGTGAGCTTGCCGAACAACACCCGGAGTCGCTGGTTGCGCCACAGCAGCAGGTTGGTCATACCGCCGGACGACCATTCAGCACCCACGAACGATGCGCCGACCAGGAAGGCGAACAAGGTCAGCAGCCCGAAGAACACGAACAACAGCGTAGACGCGGCATCACGAAATTCGAGCACGTACGGCAGGAAATGCTCTGTCTCGTAGGTGCAGGACGATCGGTCCTCGGCCGGTGTGCCCAGCTGGGCCCGCTCGCACTCGGCACGCAGGTCGGCCGCCTCGCTCCTCGCGCGGGAGATCTCCGCGTCCGTGGGGGGATGTGTCTGGGACGCGGTGACGGCGCCGATCACCCCGAGCGCGAGCACCATAACCAGCAGCATGATCTTGGTGAACCGGCGGGCGAACAGCCGGGTCAGCTCGGCGCGGAACAGCCTCATCGTGCCCCCTCCTGGTCGCTGTCGGCGTGTGGTCCTGTCCCCGCGGACGCGGTGTCCCCGGACGGTGCTGGTGAGGTCGGTGCGTCCGGTGGTGTGCCGGTCGGAGCAGGTGACACGGGTATGTACGGGGTGCTGAGCGCGCCGTCGGACTCGGCGGTGGTGGCGGCGCCCCCGGAGGTGGGCACTGGCCCGGCCGGTGCGGTCTGCGGTACGTCCGCGGCTGCCGCTGCGGGTGTGGCCTCAGGCCAGGTGGCTTCGGGGGGCGCTGCCGGAGCGGGGTCGGACTCCGGCCAGCTGGTCGCGAACGGCACCGCCTCCGGTGTCGCGTCCGGTGTGGCCTCCGGAACGGCGGTGTCCCGCTCCAGCACCTCGTCGACCTCGACACTGATCGTCGCCGGCTCCATGATCTGCAGGCGTTGTCCCGCCTCGCCGTCTGTCGGGCGGTACGCGTCGTCCACCTGGCGGCGTACGCCGGGCTCCGGGGTGGTGCCGGTCAGCTTCAGGAAGACGTTCTCCAGGTTCGGCGCCATAGGAGTGAGCTCGGAGACGTACATCCGCCGTTTGGCGAGGGTCTCGGAGATCCAGGCGGGGTCGGCGAGGTCGGAGACCACGATGTGGTCGCCGTACACCTCGACCGGCAGCCCGGCGTCGCGGATCAGCCTGGTGGC
>JBOGDK010000519.1:0-2481 GCA_050701795.1 Micromonosporaceae bacterium | reverse complement strand
GTGCCGTGCTCAGCGGCCAGTGCGGGCGCACCTGGACCGTGCCGGCCTCCTGCCACCCCCAGTGCCGGTAGATGGCCCGGGCCGCAGGTTCCGGGTTCGCCAGCAGGATCGCGTACCGCTCCGGGCGACCGGCGAGCAGCGTGTCCATCAACCGCCGCCCCAGACCCGCACCGCGGTACGGCTTGCGCAGCAGCAGCTCGATCACCGCGATCTTGGTGCTGAGCACCAACGCCAGCGGGGGCGGCGTGACCGTACCCACCCACCAGGCCCCGGGCGGAAAGCTGACGCAGTAGCTGAACCCGGCCAGCTCGTCACCGGACTCCACGGTGAGCAACGTGAACCCTGGCAAGGCCAGATGCTCGTCGAACTGGGTACGGAACGCCTCGACGTCCTCGTCACCAAGACGGTGCGGCGGCTCCGCGTACACCTCGGCGTAGAGCGCCCGCAGGTCGTCGTATCGGGTGGTCGCCTGTTCCGCCGATAACCGGTGAAATGTGACGTCTGGCATGCCGCCCTGCCGACCCCGCGGCGCGCTGATCAGCGGCGTGGATCGTGCGGCGCCTGCATCACCGCGGCATGCCGTGGCGCGCGGCCGGCCAGCGGAAGCAGCAGGACCCGGGCGTGGATCGAGGTACGTTGCTGCAGCGCCGCACGCAGCGCGCGGTGCAGACCGTCCTCCAGGTACAGGCCGCCCTCCCACTGCACCACGTGCGGAAACAGATCGCCGTAGAACGTCGAGTCCTCAGCGAGCAGCCGGTCAAGAGCGAGATTGCGCTTCACGGTGATCAGTTGGTCGAGGCGCACCGGGCGGGGTGGAATCTGGGCCCACTCCCGCGTCGTCAGGCCGTGATCCGGGTACGGCTTCCCCTCGCGTACCGCTCGGAAAATCACGAGCCTGCTCCCCTTTCCGTAGGTGCCGACTCCCTCGATGTCACGCCCGCGACTACGCACCCGCCTGGCGCTGGTCACTCACTGGCCCCTCAGGGTATCCGACGCTTTTCCCGCTACGACCGCCACGCGCCGCGGTGGACCACTTCCGCTGCGCTACGGCGACCCCGTTTCAACGAGGGTGAACGGGCATCGGGCGCGGGGTAGCCGATGGTGATCGCACCGATCGGATGGAATTCGTCAGGCACCCCGAACTCCTGCCGGTACGGTGCGATCCGCTCCGGCATGATCCCGAAGAAGCACGCCCCCAGCTCCGCGTCGGCCACCGTCAACAACATCAACAGCGCCGCGAATCCGGTGTCGATGTGCCAGTACGGCACCGGCCACCGGCTCTCGTCCCGGTCCGTCCAGCCTTTGTCGGGTTGCGCGTACCGGTCCAGGTACGCCGTCTTGTTGGCGTGCGGCACCACCACCACGGGTGCCTTGGTCATCCCCGACAGCCACCGGTGCTTGACGTGGTCTTCGGGGCTCGCGCTGACCCAGAACCGCGCCACGTCCTCAGGCCGGTCCAGCACCAGAAAACCCCAACCCTGCGAGAAACCGGCGCTGGGTGCCCGGATCGCGTTGTCCAGGATCCGGTCCAGCACCTCGGGTGGTACGGGCCGGTCGGGATCGTAGTTACGTACCATGCGACGACGGCGTACCACGTCGGAGAACTCCACACCCGTCATCCTGCCGGAACTCCCGCCGGGTGCCGAACGACTACCCACCTGACGTGCCGGCCAGCGTCTGTTGAGCAACCCCCGGCCGAGTCTCCACAGACGCTTAGATCGCGAGGAGCGAGCCAATGTGGCGTAAGGCAGCAGCGGGAATCTCGGTGGCGGCCCTGATCGGGCTCGCAGGTTGCGGCGGCACCACCGGGCCGGAGGCCGACGACAGCCCCTCCCCGACCGCTCCCGCATCCTCCGCCGCGAGCCCGTCCGGGTCACCGGCGGCCGACGCCGAGACCATCCGCGTCGAGGTGAAGGACGGCAAGGTGATCGCCGGCGACGGCAGGCACACCGTGCAGCAGGGCGCGAATGTGGTGCTCGAAATCGTCTCCGACTCCGCGGACGAGGTGCACGTCCACGGGTACGACGAGAAAGCCGTACTCAAACCCGGCAGACCCAGCCGCATCGGGTTCGCCGCTGATGTCCCCGGAGTCTTCGAAGTCGAGCTGCACGAGTCCGGGCTCCTGCTCTGTGAGCTGCAGGTCCAGTGATGATCCTGGCCCACGGCATCGGTGGCCGTTCCGACCTGCCGGTGCCACTGTGGCTCGCGGTGTACGGCGGCGCCTTCGCGGTCCTGATCTCGTTCTTCGCGCTGGGAATCTTCTGGACCAGGCCGAAGCTGACCGGGTCCGCGGCGGGCCGTCCGCTCCCGCCGGTGCTGCGGCGGCCCGCCGAGTCCCGGCTCACCCGATGGGTGTTGCGCACGATCGGGCTGGTGCTGTTCGGCGTCACCCTGGCGGCCGCCTGGTTCGGCCCGGCCAATCCCTCCGACAACATCGCCCCGACGTGGCTGTACGTGTGGTTCTGGGTCGGCCTGGTGCCG
>JBOGDK010000518.1:0-2488 GCA_050701795.1 Micromonosporaceae bacterium | reverse complement strand
GTGTCGCCCGATCTTCGCCGATGATGAAGACACGGCCCCCGAGGCCGTGCCGCTGTCCACCGTACGACGGTTTGTCTGTTCGTTCTAGGGCCTGTGACCGGATCTGGCCAACAGTCCGATTCGACGTTTCCGTTGCGGCTACCGGGATTCCGGGGTGCGGGCCGCGCCACACTCCCACCCTTCCAACGCGTACCGGCGGCCTGTTCGAGGGTTAGGCTCGCGCTCATGGACGCAGGACTCAAACGGGACATCGAGGCCAAGGTCACCGCGGGTGAGCGACTGACTCGCGAGGACGGGGTCGCGCTCTACGAGTGTGACGAGTTGGCCTGGCTCGGCCGACTCGCCCACGGCAAGCGCACCGAGCTGAACGGTGACCGGGTGATGTTCAACGTCAACCGGCACCTCAACCTCACCAACGTGTGCAGCGCGTCTTGCGCGTACTGCTCCTTCCAGCGCAAACCGGGGGAGAAGGACGCGTACACGATGCGGGTCGAGGAGGCGGTGAAGCTCGCCAGGGAGATGGAGGGCGAGCAGCTCACCGAGTTGCACATCGTCAACGGCCTGCACCCGACGCTGCCGTGGAAGTACTACCCGAAGGTGTTGCGGGAGCTGAAGGCCGCGCTGCCGGACGTCTCGCTGAAGTGCTTCACCGCCACGGAGATCCAGTGGTTCGAGAAAATCTCCGGCCTGCCCGCTGACGAGATCCTCGACGAACTGATCGACGCCGGGCTCGCGTCGCTGACCGGCGGCGGCGCCGAGATCTTCGACTGGGAGGTACGCCAGCACATCGTCGATCACGACACCCACTGGGAGGACTGGTCCCGGATCCACCGGCTGGCGCACGCCAAGGGCCTGAAAACCCCCGCCACGATGTTGTACGGCCACATCGAAGAGCCCAGGCACCGGGTCGACCACGTGATGCGGCTCCGCGAGCTGCAGGACGAGACCGGCGGCTTCGCGGTGTTCATCCCGTTGCGATACCAGCACGACTTCGTCGACTCCAAGGACGGCGTGATCCGTAACCGGCTGCAGGCGCGTACCACGATGGCCTCGCCGGCGGAGTCGCTGAAGACGTTCGCGGTGTCCCGGTTGATGTTCGACAACGTGCCGCACGTGAAGTGCTTCTGGGTGATGCACGGGGTGTCGCTGGCCCAGATTTCGCTCAACTTCGGCGCTGACGACCTGGACGGCTCCGTCGTCGAGTACAAGATCACGCACGATGCGGACTCGTACGGCACCCCGGACACGATGCGTCGCGAAGACCTGCTGCACCTGATCTGGGACGCGGGCTTCACCCCGGTGGAGCGCAACACCCGGTACGAGGTCGTCCACGAGTACGGCCCGCCCGACTCCCAGGCGGAGCGACGCGCCGAGCCCCAGCCGATCACCCTGTAGTCGACCGATCACCAGGAGGCGGTGTCGGATGAACGAGCGCCCTGAGGACCGTCTCACCGACGAGGAGTTGGCGTACGCGTACTCCCGTGACGAGAAGCAGAACGCGCAACGGGCCACCAAGTGGCCGCGGCGTAACGACCTGGGTCGGATCACCGAGTTCCGGCACCTGCTGGAGGTCGAGGCCGTACTACTGGTGGTCGGGGCGCTCGCGGTCGCGGTGATCGACGCGCTCTCCGCGTGGGGCGCCCTCGGCTCACTCGGTGAGACCAGTGGTTGGCTCGCCGGGATCATGGCGTTCTGGCTGTACGTGGAGGAGTTCCGCTCCTGGCGTGGCACCAGCAGCCGGGCTCTGATCGCGCTCGCGGCGGGTCTGGTGTCGCTCGGGGTCGGGGTGGCGGTCGGGCTGCTGCTGACGTTCCTGCCGGCGCTGATCAGCGGCGCGCTCGGGGTCGCCGTGGCGGCGTTCTGCTACGCACCGCTGTGGTTCTTCGGGATCCGCCGCGCCGTCGACCGGGAAGCCTGACCGGGAAGCCTGCCCGGGGTTGCCCGCCGGCCGGCGGGTGCCCTGACGGGCGGTGGGCAGGCGACGACCCGCCGGCCGCGGCGTCACGCGGCGACCAGCGGGCCGGATTCAGCGGGACGACCGCCGCCGCACGGGGTCGAGGTTTCATCGTGTCCTCCCAGGTGCAGGATGGTGTACCGCCCGCTATCGCGACTGTCAGTTACTTTCGCCAGCCCTGTTGTGCATGTAGGTTTCCTCGCTTTCGCCGAGTGGGTCGGGCTTGTCGAGCGGGCCGGGCTTGTCGAGTCGGCAGGGGCTGCCAGTGCGGCGGTGTGGTGGGCGACATCCGGGGCCGCCGTTGCCCTGCCGCCACGGTCCAGTGGTGGGTGCCGTCGGGGCGGGCCGGCCACGGTGTCAGACTCGTGGTGTGAGTGCTGCCGTGAAATACACGCTCGGACGGGTCGGCCTGTTCGCCCTGGTCGCCGTGGTGTTGCTGCCGTTGCGACTGAACCTGTTCCTCACGCTGATGATCGCCCTGCTGGTGTCAATGGTGCTGTCGTACGTCCTGCTCCGGAAGTGGCGGGAGGAGTT
>JBOGDK010000517.1:0-2539 GCA_050701795.1 Micromonosporaceae bacterium | reverse complement strand
TGTACCGCGACACCCGACAGACCCTGGTCAGCGAACTCGGGATCGAACCAGGGCCCGAGCTCGGCGAGTTGCACCAGCGGATCCTGCGCAACGAACCAGACCTGCTGCGGAAAACACCCGCACCGGTGTACGCGGTGCAGGTCCGCGGTCACTACCTGCCGTGGCACGTCGGCGGCCATCCGGCGCTGGAGTTCTGCAACACGTACGCGGGGTGGGGCCGGCCCCCGATGCCGGGATCGGAGTGGCTCCGGGGGTACTCCACGCTCGCGGTGTGGACCGGGTACATGGACCTGGCCGACGAGCCGACCGTGACCCGGTTGGTGGAGGAGGCGCGGCGCACCCCGGACGAGGCGGCCGTGGTACTCCACGAGGCGCGGACGCTGCGTACCCAGCTGTACGCGTACCTCACCGACCCGGGGAACCACGCCGCGTTCGAGGTGGTGGCCCGGTACGTGGAGGCGGCCGCGCGGGTGTCTGTGTTCCGCCGCGACGACGACGGGCTCGGACAGTGGAGCCTCACCCCCGGCGCCGGGCTCCGGATCCCGCTGCACGCGGCCGCCCGCGCCGCCGCTGACCTGCTCACCGACCCCCGGCGCTACACCGTACGGGCGTGCCCCAGCGAACACTGCGGCTGGCTCTTCCTGGACCAGACCGGGATGCGGAAGTGGTGCAGCCTGGCGACCTGTGGGCTTGCCGCCCAGTGCGTACCGTCCCAGGCGTAGCCGCCCGGCACCGGGAACGCGACGACGGATTCCCGCCAGACATTCACCATCGGTGCGGCGACGGTGTGGTGATGGATCTGGAACTGAAAGACAGCACCGCCGTGATCACCGGCGGGAGTAAGGGAATCGGACTCGCGATCGCGACCACGCTCGCCGAGCAGGGCGTGAAGGTGGTGGTGGGCTCGCGGGACGGCAGTCCGCGGCTGGACCAGTTGGCGGCCGACTACGACGTGACCCCCGTCATGGTCGACCTGGCAACCCTGGACGGCCCCGGACGGCTGGTACGCGACGCGGTCGACACGTACGGCGGGATCGACATTCTGGTCAACAACGTGGCGGCCAGCGAGCCGGCGCCGTCGATCGGGGAATTCACCGACGAGCAGTGGGAGCGCATCTTCGCGGTCAGCTTCTTCAGCGCGGTGCGTACCGTACGCGGCGCCGTGCCGGCGATGCTCGGCCGCCAGGGCGCGTCGGTGATCACCATCAGCTCACTCAATGCCCGGCTGCCGGCGGCGATGATCGCGCCGTACAGCGCGGCGAAGGCCGCGTTGGCGAACTTCACCAAGTCGCTGGCGGAGGAGCTGGGGCCGCAGGGCATCCGGGTGAACACGGTCTCGCCCGGTCCGGTTCGTACCCCGTTGTGGACCGACCCTGGCGGGTTCGCGCACCTGTTCGCGGCGCAGGCGGGCACGACCGTCGACGACGTGATGGACCGGTTGCTGCCGGAGACGATGAACGCCACGACGGGACGGGTCAGTGAGCCGGACGAGGTCGCGGACCTGGTCGCGTTCCTGGTCTCACGGCGGGCCGGGAACATCACAGGAGCCGACTACGTGATCGACGGAGGGGTGCACAAGAGCGTGGGTTGACGTACCGGCCCCGGCGGACCGATCCGCCGGGGGTCAGCCGGTGTCCCGCCCCGAGGCGGACCCCACCGCGACCGCACCCAGTACGAGCAGGGCACCGACCAACTGCCACACCGTGAGCGCCTGTCCCAGCACGATCCAGCCCAGTGCCGCGGCGACCACAGGGCTCAGCAGCGCCAGGATCGACACCCGGGAGGAGGTCAACCGGGCGACCCCCCGGAACCACAGCAGGTACGCCACCGCCGCGCCGACCACGGCGAAATACCCGAATCCCGCCAGGTTCACCAGGGTGACGGACTCCGGCACACCCTCGCCGAGCAGCGTCAACGGCACCAGCAGCAGCCCGCCGACACTCAGCTGCCAGCCGGTGAGCGCGAGCAGCGCCCGGGTCTGGTGACCGTTTCGTACCGGCGGCAGGCCCCACCGTTTTCCGAGCACCGTCGCGACGGCCATCGCGACGATCGCCACGGCCATCGCCAGCAGCCCGTACCCGTCGAGGGTGACCGCGGAACGCAGCACCAGCAGGCAGACTCCGAGCACTCCGGTCGCGGCGGCCAGCAGGGTGCGCACCGTCGGGACCTGCCCGAGCAGCGGGTACGCCAGACCCGCCACCACGAACGGGCCGAGCGCACCGACCACCGCCGCCACACCCCCCGGCAGGTGGTACGCCGCGTAGAACAGCAGGGGGAAGAAGGCACCGATGTTCAGCGTCCCGAGCACGGCGGCCCGCCACCACCAGTCGCCTCGCGGAAGCGCCCCCGCGACCATGGTGAGCGCCAGCCCGGCGGGCAGTGCCCGTACCGCCGAGGCGAGCAGCGGCCGGTCGGGCGGCAGGAACTCGGTCGTCACCAGATAGGTGGATCCCCAGATCGCCGGCCCGATGCCGGTGGTGATGGCCAGGGCGACGCCGCCGTGGCGCGGCTCGTCGCCGGCCCCCGGTGAGCCGGCGGC
>JBOGDK010000516.1:0-2594 GCA_050701795.1 Micromonosporaceae bacterium | reverse complement strand
GCGCCTTGGCCTTGGTGGTGATGGTCGCGAAGTCCTCGTCGCTGGAGTAGCAGATGTCGAGGCCGGGCGAGAGCGTCCACACGAAGTCGACGTGCTGCGCCTCCGCGGCTCGGGCGAGCGATCCGAGATCGGCCAGGTCAGATTCCGGGTACGGCTCACGCCACCGGTCCCGGTGGTAGGGGTCGTCCTTGGGCGCGTACACGTACGTGTTCATCTTGTTCCGGGAGTGGAAGGCGATCTGGCTCAGCCGTTCCGCGTGGGACCACGGTTCGCCGTAGAAGCCTTCGATCGCGCCTCGGATCCTCAGGTCGGGCCAGTCCCGGATCCGAACCTCGGCGACCCGGCTCCGGTCCGGACCCGGAAGCACCAGCTGCCGGAAGCTCTGGGCGGCGTAGTAGGCGCCCCGCGTGTCGTCCCCGACCAGGCTGACGAGGTGCCCGTCCTGGACCCGTCCGGCGGCGAGCTGGTATCCCTCCACGTGCCGGGCGTCGTCATCGAGGCCCGACTCGTCCAGGATGTCGGACGCCGACGGATCGTCACGGGTGCCCAGCCACACGGTCACCGGGTCGGCGCTCTGGTCGGGCTCTGCCGACTCACCGGGGGTGGAGCGTACGACTCGGCGTACGCCCGCCGCCCGCAACGTTGCGGTAACCGACTCTTCGGCGGCGGCGTCGGCCCCTTCCGCGACTACCAGCCGCACCACCGCGGGCAACGGGAAGGTGTCACCACCGACCGCCATGTGGTGCGGCTCGGGGACGACAACGACGTCCGCGGACGGTGTGGCGTGGGCCGGTGGACTGGCGGGAAGGCCGGCCGTGGCCGACGTCGCCACCACCATCGCCACGAGTGTCACCAGCACCGGTCGTTGGATACGCACTGACTCGGACATCGCATGCCTCCCGGGTCGTGACCTGACCACATCCTGGGCCACTGGTACGTACAAGTCAACGTCGCCTATGTGGAAATACGCGCGAGACCTTGACATCTGCGATCCACAGCGCCCAAACTCTGCGGCAATTGGTACGGACCACTACGTGATTCCACGAGCGACCCGAGGAGGGCGCGATGAGATCCAGGCGGCGAGGTAACCGGGTGTGGTGCGCCGCGGCGGCGGCCGCACTGACCCTGGCGACGGCTGGTTGCGGGCTGTCCGGCGGCGAGGAGAAGTCCGGCGGCGGTAGCGGCGGGATTCCCGACGGGAAGATCAAGGGCACCATCAGCTTCGCCACGCTCCAGCTCAAGCCGACGTTCACCAAGTACATCGAGGGCGTCATCGACGAGTTCGAGTCGAAGCACCCCGGGGTCACCGTGAAGTGGGTCGACATCCCGTTCCAGGGAGCCCAGGAGCGGATCACCAACGACGCGCAGTCCGACACGCTCGCCGACGTGGTCAACCTGAACCCGAACTTCGCCCAGCAGTTGATCGCCAAGGGCGTGTTCCACGACATCGAGGCGTCCGACCCGAAGCTGTCCGACACGTACGTGCCCGGCGCCTGGGACGCCTTCCGGATCCCGGGTAAGTCCTCCGGCGCGTACGCGGTGCCGTGGTACCTCACCAGCGAGGTCACCATGTACAACACCGACCTGTACGAGAAGGCCGGGCTGGACCCGAAGCAGCCGCCGAAGACCATCGACGAGTTGCTCGACCAGGCCGAAGAGATCAGCAAGGCCGGCAAGGGGAAGTTCCACGCCTGGCACCCCGCGCTGGAGAACACCTTCATCACCCACCTCGCGAAGCTCGGCGTACCGCTGGTGAACGACGAGGCGACGAAGTGGACGTTCAACACCCCGGAGGCGGTCGACTACCTGACCCGGCTGCGGGACCTGTACAAGTCCGGCGCGATCGCCCCGGACCACCTGACCCAGGACCACTCGAAGGCGATCGAGGCGTACTCCGCGGGGAAGGTCGCGACGTTCCCGAGCGGGCCGAACTTCCTCAAGCTGGTCAAGGAGAACGCGCCGAAGATCGCCAAGCACACCGCGGTCGGACCACAGGTCACCGGCCCCGGCGGCGCCACCAACATGTCGGTGATGGGGCTGCTGGTCCCCAAGGCGAGCAAGAACCCGGCGACCGCCTTCGAGTTCGCGAAGTTCATGGCGAACGCCGAGAACCAGCTCGCGTTCTGCAAGGACGTCGCGATCCTGCCGTCCACGGTGGACTCGCTGGACGACCCGTACTTCACCGACACCAGCGACGGTACGGCCGAGTCCCTGGCCCGGAAGATCTCCGCGGAACAGCTCGCCGACGCCCGCAACCTGGTGCCGGTGCAGTACGACGACCGCACCAAAGCGGCCGTGATCGGCAAGGTGCAGCTCGCGATGAAGGGCGAACTGGACCCGAAGCGGGCGCTCGACGAGGCGGTCGCCGAGGCGAACAAGCTGCTCGCCAGCTGACAGCGGGGCGGCGGCCGGCGATCCCGGGCGCCGCCCCTCCATGTGAGAAGGAGATGAGATGCTCGGCCGCCGGTGGTACACGCCGTGGCTCTTCCTCGCCCCTGGTCTGGCGATGTTCGGGCTGATGCTGTGGGGCCCACTGGCCAACACCGGGGTGCTCGCGTTCACCGACGCGGAGGCGCTCGGTGGCGGCCAGTTCA
>JBOGDK010000515.1:0-2603 GCA_050701795.1 Micromonosporaceae bacterium | reverse complement strand
GGCCGGTGCCGCGGGAGCGCCGGGCGCGCCAGATGCGCCGGGAGCCCCAGGAGCGCCTGGAGCCCCAGGAGCGCCCGGTGCGCCAGGTGCGCCCGGAGCGCCAGGTGCGCCCGGAGCGCCAGGTGCGCCCGGTGCCGCGGGAGCGCCGGGAGCGGCCGGTGCGCCCGGTGCGCCTGGGTTCGCGGGTGCTTGTGCGTTGCGTGGCCCGTTGTACGGAGCGGGAGACTCGATCCGGCTGGCGGCGTTCGCGATCCCGTTCATCGCGGAATCCATCACCGCGCCGCCCCGGTCGTTGAACCCCAGCGACTCCAGCAGCTCGGCACGGTTCGGTTGGCCCCCGATGCCGTACTGGAAGGCGTCGGAGATGCCTTCCAGACCGCCGTGGGTGGCGGTGTTCGCGTCGTTCACCTTGCCGGCGAACACCGCGTCGAACTCCTTGACCAGGCTCTCCAACACCGTCTGGGTGGCCCCGATCCAGCTACCGATCTCGTGCAACGCCTGCGCGTTCCTGGCCGAGTTGGCGGCCCCGTCCCCCAGCTGCTGCGCCACCGTGTCGACGTAGGTCATGTAGTCGTCGCGGCCCGGGCCACCCCAGACGGGTGCGACCAGCTGTCCTTTGAGGTTGGTGAGGCTGCTCTGCTGCTCGCTGTAGACCTCACCCAACGCCGCCCAGCCGCGTACCTGCCGGTCGAGTGCGTTGTTGTCCTCGGCTTTGATCAGAGCGAACATCTGATCAAGGTCCTGACCACGCCACGGCGCCATGTCCCCTCCTTCCCGTCGCCTGAGCCTCAGGCCACGACGCCCGATCCGTTCCCGTCTCCGCTGCCGTAGTTGGCGCCAGGCGCCTGAACACTGACGTCGGGGTCGGCCGGCGGCACGAAGGTGTACGTCGGGTCGTAGTCCGTCTCGGACGGCGGGACGAAGTACGGGTTGCCCTCGCCGCCGGGGTCCGGCGCCGGCGGGTTGCCTCCCGGGTCCGTACCGGTGCCGGGGTCCGCGCCAGCGCCGGGGTCGCCCGCCGCGGCCGCGTCCGCCTCGGCACGCTTCGCGGCGACCTTGGCGATGTACTTCTCGGTGGTCAGTTCGGCGCCTGACGGTGGCTGGAACGCGGCACTGACCACCGAGGAGTTGATGTTGTCAGTGGAGCCGTACTTCCCCGCCATCCACGCCGCCGCGTGGCCCAACGCCATGTTCCCCGTCGTCAGGTCGGTCGACAGGGTGTCGGCTGCGGTACCGGCGGCGTCGGCACGCATCCCCGCGGTGGTGATCTCATGGAGCACGTCGCTGTTGCCGATCGCGCCGCCGCCCCCGCCCCCGCCGCCGTTGCCGCCGCGGATCTCCGCGATCCGGGCCTTCGTCATACCTCCGAAGTAACCTTCGGCGTTGCTGGCGAAGCTGTTCCCGAACGATGCGAGCGAATCGGTCCGTACTTCGAGTGGTTTCATTCCGCCGCGGAAATCGCCTGGCGTCAGGTCTTCATTGCCGGGGTGTCCCATAGCAGGCTGGCCCTCCGTGTCACTGCCTCGTCACTGGTTCGTGAGGCGATGGTCGAGCCAATCCTCGGGGAGGGCGACCGAAAACGTATGGTATGTAGCCCGCCCCGTAAGCGCCCGATAAGCGCCCGATAAGCGCCCCAGCTGCAGGTCTTGAGCCACGCGCGGGTCCCCACCGGCACCCAACGCGCCCCCGCGCCCCCGCGTCACACGGTGGCGTCGAAGAACCCGGGCGGCGGTGCTGACGACGGCTCGGCGGCGCTGTCCACCATCACCTGGGCGCCCCAGGCGAACTTGTCCAACTCCTCGGCGTACAGCAGCCGGGCGGGGAAGCAGTCACCGGCGGCGCGGCGGGTGAGCCCCTGCAACGGCAGTTCTGCGTCGCTGGCGACCAGCACCACGTTGCCGAACCGCTGGCCGCGTAACACCTTCGCCTCGGCGATCAGGCAGACCTCGCCGAACACCTCCCGTACCGTGACGACCTGGCGGCGGCTGTACGCGAGGAAATGGCCGTCGGCGATGTTGACCACGTACATCCCGCCCGGACGCAGCACGCGGGCCACCTCGCGGGCGAACTCCACTGTGGCCAGATGTGCCGGCGTACGCGCACCGACGAACACGTCGCCGACGATCATGTCGTACGAAGCGTCACGCATCGTGGTCAGCGCCTCACGGGCGTCGCCCACCCGTACCCGGATCTTGTGGCGGGCAGGCCACGCGAGGCTGCGGCGGACCAGATCGACGAGGCCCGCGTCGACCTCCACGACCCGTTGACTGGATTCCGGGCGGGTCGTCGCGATGTACCTCGGCAAGGTCAGCGCGCCGCCACCGAGATGCAGCACCCGCAACGGCTCACGGCGAGGTGCGGCGAGGTCGACGACGGAGGCCATCCGGCGGATGTACTCGAACTCCAGATGCGCCGGGTCGTCAAGGTCGACATGGGACTGCTGGGTGCCGTCGATCAACAACGTGAACGAGCGGGGGCGGTCCGGGTCGGGCACCAGCTCGGCCAGGCCGGCGTCGACCTCCACCGCCGTCCGCTGCCTCTCCCGCCTACGCGCCATCTCAGCAACGTACCGTCTGGCGCCTGGGGGACGGCATGACCGCGTA
>JBOGDK010000514.1:0-2610 GCA_050701795.1 Micromonosporaceae bacterium | reverse complement strand
CCGTGGCCGACGCGGTCACCGACGCCACGACGGGAGCCTGAGAATGCCGCGCCCCACCACACCGCGCTACATCGACATCACCCTGGACAAGCGCGGCGTCACCTGCGTCGCCCGGTTGCTGGACGCCGAAGCCCCGCGTACCGCCCAGGCGGTGTGGGACGCGCTGCCGGTGAGCGGGCCGGCGTACCACGCCAAGTACGCCCGCAACGAGATCTACGCGCTGGTGCCACCGTTCGCCCCCGCCGAACCCGGCCCGGAGAACCCGACGATCACGCCGATCCCCGGGGACGTCTGCTACTTCACCTTCCAGCCATGGCAGATCGGCAACCCCGCCTACGGGTACGACGACGAGAGCGAGGCGCACAGCGGCGAGTCGGTGATCGACCTAGCGATCTTCTACGGGCGCAACAACCTGCTGATCAACGGCGATCAGGGCTGGATCCCCGGCAACGTGTTCGCCACCATCGAGCAGGGCCTGGCCGACATGGCCGCCGCCGCGCAGGACATGTGGCTCCGCGGCGTGGAAGGTGAAACCCTGAGCTACCGCCGCCACGAGGGCTAGCCACCGCGGTCACGACGCTGGGGCCCACGCCCCACCCGTCCGACGCTGGCGACCACGCCCCACCCGCCGGACGTTGGACCTGGATCATGAAACACAGCGGGTGTTTCTCATGATCCAGGTCCAACGAGCGGCTTCGGGCACCCGCCCGCGGACCACCGCCACCCGACCGCACGCCACGTCCCCAACCGCGACCTCGACTGCGATCTCGACGCAGCGTGTGACCTTGACGGCGTCCGCAGCCGCGCTAGGGAGTATTGACCCCGCCGCCGTACCACCGTAGCTTCTGGTGTTACCGCGGGTAACTTGGGGAGGTGGCCGTGAGCGGATCCGAAGGAGACCACTACGACGTGGTGGTCATCGGTTCGGGCTTCGGAGGCAGCGTCTCCGCGCTCCGGCTGACCGAGAAGGGTTACCGGGTCGGCGTCCTGGAGGCGGGCCGCCGGTTCGCCGACGACGAACTCCCGGAAACCTCGTGGCGGATCCGCCGTTTCCTGTGGGCCCCGAACCTGGGCTGTTACGGGATCCAGAAGCTGACCCTGCTCCGGGACGTCCTGGTGCTCTCCGGCACCGGTGTCGGCGGCGGCAGCCTGGTGTACGCCAACACCCTCTACGAACCACTCCCCGCCTTCTACACCGACCCGCAGTGGCGGCACATCACCGACTGGCGGTCCGAGCTGACCCCGTACTACGACCAGGCGAAACGGATGCTGGGCGTGGTCACGTACCAGTCGATGACGGCGGCCGACACCGTGATGCTCGACGTAGCCCGCGACATGGGGGTTGCCGACACCTTCCACCCCACCCCGGTCGGGGTCCACTTCGGCGAGTCCGGCATCGACCCGTACTTCGGCGGGGCGGGGCCGCTGCGGGACAGCTGCGTGCAGTGCGGCGAATGCATGACCGGCTGCCGGCACAACGCCAAGAACACCCTGGTCAAGAACTACCTCTGGCTCGCCGAACAGGCCGGCGCACGGGTTCACCCGCTGACAACCGTCACGGCGGTCACCGCGATACCGAGCGGTGGTTACCAGATCGACACATGTCGCACCGGCGGCTGGCTGCGGCGGCACCGGCGTACGTTCCACGCCGACCAGGTGGTCTTCGCCGCTGGGGCGCTCGGCACCCAGCGGCTGCTGCACCGGATGCGGGACACCGGCCGGCTGCCGGGACTCTCCGCCCGGCTGGGGCACCTGACGCGTACCAACTCGGAGTCGATCCTGGGCGCGAAGGCGTTCCAGCCCACCGTGGACTACTCCAAGGGAGTGGCGATCACCAGCTCGTTCCACCCCGACGAGCACACCCACATCGAGCCGGTCCGCTACGGCAAGGGCTCCAACGCGATGGGCCTGCTGCAGACGTTCCTGACCGACGGCGGCACCCGGCGGCAGCGGGCCGGCCGGTGGCTGCGGGAGTTCGCGCGGCAGCCGCTGAAGGCCCCGAAAATGCTGTCCGTACGGCGCTGGTCGGAGAAGACCATCATCGCCCTGGTGATGCAGTCGCTGGACAACTCGATCACGGTGTTCAGCACCCGTACCTGGTACGGCCGGCGCAAACTCACCAGCCGGCAGGGCCACGGCGAGCCGAACCCGACCTGGATCCCCGCCGGCAACGACGCGGTACGCCGGATCGCGAAGAAGATCGACGGCTTCCCCGGAGGTACCTGGGCCGAGATCGCGAACATCCCGATGACAGCGCACATCCTGGGCGGCGCGGTGATCGGCGAGAACCCGGACACCGGGGTGATCGACCCCTACCACCGGGTGTACGGACATCCCGGACTGCACGTCGTCGACGGCGCCGCGGTGTCGGCGAACCTCGGCGTGAACCCGTCCCTGACGATCACCGCGCAGGCGGAGCGGGCGATGTCGTACTGGCCGAACCGGGGTGAGGACGATCCACGGCCCGCGCCGGATGAGTCGTACCGGCGGATCGCACCGGTGCCCCCGACCCGCCCGGCGGTCCCGGCGGACGCACCCGCCGCACTCCGGCTTGGCGTGCCACGTATCGACTGACCGCACTCGCGCCTCGCGGGGCAAGCGGCCCCGCGA
>JBOGDK010000513.1:0-2614 GCA_050701795.1 Micromonosporaceae bacterium | reverse complement strand
GATTGGCCCGACTGAGCGTTGATCCGAACGTGATCGCGTTCTGGGCGGCCCCGGTGGAGTCAAGCACGTTGGCGCCCGAGGACAGGCACGACGACTTCACGCTCCGGGCATACGACGCCGACGGCAGTGTGATAGAGCCGGATCCGTACCTGCCCGACCCGGAGTCGCGGTTCGTCCCCGCCGACGCACCTCGGATCGGTGAGCTGGTCCGTACCGGTGTCGAGACGGGATCCGGCGAGGAGGCGGTGGCGGCACTGCACGGCCGGGACGGTTGGGTAGGACTGGTGGTCGGCCGGCGCGATCGGGGTTCAGGCAGGATCACTGACCTGAGGTCGGTGGGCGAGCCGGCGAAGCTGGACGGGTTCCCCCTCGTCGAATCGACCACCATCGCGTTGCCGGACGGCCGGGTCCTCGCGTTGGGGGTGACGCAGGGATGTGGAAAGTACCTGGTTCGGCTGCCCACAGGCGGCACCGTACCCGTCGGATCGACGGCACCCTGGTCCGAGGACAAAGCGGTTGTGATCTGGTGGGTGGTGCTGGAAAAGCGGGACCTCCGGGGTGACAGCCGGCGGCTGACGGCGGAATGTGAATGAGACCGCGGTTGTTTCGCTAGCCGAGGGCGAGGCCGGCGAGGGTGACGGTGGTGGCGAGTTCCAGTACGGCACCGAGCACGTCGCCGGTGATTCCGCCGAAGCGGCGTACCGCGTGCCGGGTGGTCAACGCCGCGACGGCGATCCCCGCCAACACCGCCACCGGGCCGTGCCAGGGCCGGTCAGGGGTCGCCACGACGGCGGCCGCCGCGATGACGACCAGCCAGCCGAAGCCGACCACGCCGGGCGTCGTACCGGCGACCATCGCGCCGAGCCCGTCCGCTCGCGCCGCCGGTACGCCGCGGCGGCACGCGACAGTGACGGCGAGTCGCCCGGTCGCGGTGGCCACGATCAGGGCGGCCAGCACCGCGAGCCAGCCCCGGGAGCACACCGCGGCGATCGCGGCGACCTGGGCCAGCAGCACCAGCACGATGCCGACCACCCCGAAGGGGCCGATGTCGGGCCGCTTCATGACCGCCAGTGCCCGTTCCCGGCCCGCGTACGCGCCGAGCGCGTCGATGGTGTCGGCGAGGCCGTCCAGGTGCAGCCCGCGGGTGAGCAGGACTCCGGTGGCCACCACGCAGACTCCGGTCAGCAGGGCGGTGGCCCCGGCCGCGGTGAGCAACAGCACCAGGGCGCCGAGCAGAGCACCCATGAGCGTGCCGACCAGCGGCGCGAGGCCGATCGCGACCCGTCCGGTACGCCGATCCACCACCCCGGTACGTACCGGCAGCACCGTGAACGTGGTCAGCGCCAGCCGCAGGCCGTCCGCGAGCCGGGAGCGGTCCGCACCCGGCCGGTTCACGCCCGCACCCGGCTCACGCCCGCATCTTGCTCACGTGCCGGTGTCGGAGTCCGCTGCCGGCCCGTCGTCAGACGACGTGTTCTCGGGCGGGGTGTCGCCGGGCCCGGTGTCCTCTGACGCGGTGTTCTCTGGCGTTGCGTCCTGGGGGATGGTCGCGGTGTTGTGCGCGAGGTCGAGCGCCGACTGAAGCACGGTCAGCGCCGTCAACGCGGAAGCGCCTTCCCCGAGGTCCAGCCGCAGGTCGACGAACGGGTCCAGGCCGATCCGGCCCGCCACGGTACGGGTGGTCGGGTGCCGGGCGGTGTCGGGTGCCAGGCACCAGTGCGGCAACTGTCCGGCGATGTCCCGCCCCAGCAACGCGGCCGTGGTCCCGACCGGGCCGTCCAGCACCACCGGCGTACGCCGTGCCGCCGCGCCCAGCAGCAACCCTGTCGCGACCGCCAGATCCGGACCCGCCAGCGCGGCGAGGGCGGTCTGCGGGTCGCGCTTGCGGGTACGTACCCGGGCCAGCGCGTCACGTACCGCGGCGCAGCGGCGCATCCACGCGGTGTCGTCGACCCGTCCGTCCGGGCCGACCACCGGGGCGAGCAGTGCCGCCGGCTCCACACCGGTGAAGAAGGAAGCCGCCGCCGCGGCCGCCGCCTCGGCGCCGGCACCGAGGCTGGCGAGCACCACCAGGTCCACGCCCGAGTCGGCGAGGGTGTCGGCGAGCTTGCGCCCCAGGGCGAAGCCGGCGGCGGTCTCGTCCTCGGTGGCGGCGTCGGTCTCCTCGATCGGGGCGGCGCCGTCGCGGATTCTCGTGGTGCTGTCAGGTGCCAGCGGGCTACCGGCGAGCGCGGCGTCGACCACCTCGACGCTGGCGCCGATCCGTACCGCGAGCCGGGCGAGCTGGCCCTCCCCGGCGAGCTCCTGAGCGGCTCGGCGAGTGGAGGTCGCCGGGTCCGTACCGGCGGCGACGCCGCCACCGTGGTCACCGGCGAGCAGTACGACACGTACCGCTGAAAAAGGTTGTGGGTCGGCGGTGCCCTGCACCGCGGCGGCCCAGCAGACGGCCTCGGCCACGGCCCCGAACCCGGCCCCCGGGAGGTCGAGGCTGGCGAGCCGGCTGGCGGCCTCGGAGCGTGCCGTGTCGTCGGGCAGCGGTACGTCGAGCGGTTCGGCGATGGTCACGGGCTGAGGTTAGAGCCCTCGGCGCGTTTGATCCACAGCGGCTGGCCCG
>JBOGDK010000512.1:0-2616 GCA_050701795.1 Micromonosporaceae bacterium | reverse complement strand
CCTCCTCACTCCACGCTGCATCCGGCGTCTGTGCCGGCGAGCCGGGACCCGGCCAGTCCGGGAGCCCAATTGTTCGTGCGAGCGTATGAAGCTGGCCTCTGGCGTCTCTATGGTATGAGCGCCCGTAGTTCGGGGCCTGGATATAGCGGATCACGCCATATCGGCCCCCCGTGGGTCCCCGCACGCTGGCGGCGCCGCTGTCTCGCCACCTTCTCGGTGCCTCCGGACGATGGTGTGCACGACTTTGGTCAGCGGGTTCCGGGAATGTAAAGATTGCTGGCTGATGCCGGGACCAGCTCCACCACGCTGTCTGGAGTGCCCTCACCCCAGGCTGTCAGCCAGCCGGTGCAGCCGCAGCGCGAGCTGGACTTCAAGTGCCCGTTCAGGCCGCTGCCAGTCGTCACCGATCAGCTGGCCGATCCGTTCCAGCCGTTGCGCCACGGTGTTCACGTGGACGTGCAGAGCCTCGGCGGCGCGGGACGCTCCACCGTTCGCGCCGAAGTACGCCTCCAGCGTGGCGAGCAACGCGGTGCCGCGGCGCTCGTCGTACTCGATCACGGGGCCGATGGTGTCCACCACGAAATGTCTGGTGTCGCGACGCTCAGACAGCAGCAGCCCGACGAATCCCAGTTCAGTGGTGCTGGCGGCCTGCCCCGCGCGGCCCAGCGAGATCAGGGCGTCAGTGCACCGGTCCGCCTCCCGGTACGCGGCCGCGATCCCGTCCGGGCCGGATGCCGGCCCCGACTCGCCGACGGTGACCGGGGTGCCCAGCAGGATCGCGAGATCCCGGCTCACCCGATCGGCGCCCGCGCTGGCGTCCGCTCCAGGCAACATCAACGCCACCCGATCCCCCCGGGCGACCGCGAGGCCGCGTCGCGTGGAGGCGAAGCTGGCCGCCCAGGAGGCGGCGCGTTCCCGGTGCCCTGCCCCTACCATCGCGCTGACCAGCAGCTGTGGTGCGTCCAGATCGATCTCCAGCAGGCGGGCCCGTTGCCGCAGAGCGTCGGCGTCCCGGGTCGGCCGGGAGGCGGGCCACGCATCGCCACCGCCAGCGGAATCCGGGACCGTCAGGATGTCGCCGAGCAGCTCGCCGCGCACCCGGCCCTCGGCCTCGGCGACCGTACGGTCGAACAACAGCAGCAGCGCGGTGACCAGGGCGGCCCGTTCCAGGATCCGCTGATCGGCGTCGACCAGGTCCGCTCCCGGTCGGGTCACCAGGGCGCCGAGCCGCTCCGTACCGGCGACCACGGCGGCCACCCACATGCCGTCCCGGCGTACCGACCGGCCCTCCGCCCGCGACGCCGCCTCCGCCTCCTCCAGTACGGCCGGATCCGGGTCCGGCATCGGCCCGACCGAGGCGATCTGGCGGCCGGTGGCGTCGAGCACCCGTACCGAACCACCGAGTACGTCGGTCACCGCGGCGGCGACGTCGGAGACCCCGCCGCCTCGCAGCACCAGGGCCGTCATCCGGTCATGTGCCTCCGCGGCACGCTCCACGGAAACGCTGTGCGCCCGGATCACCGCGTTGGCGGCCGACAGCTCCGTCAATGCGGACCGGGTCTCCTCCAGTAGCCGGGCGGTGTCGATGGCGACCGCGGCGTGATTGGCCAGCGACACCAGCAGCGCCACCTCCTCCCTCGCGAACGGTCGGGCGCCGCGGTTGGCGGCGAACAGCACCCCGATCACCCGGGTGCCGAGCCGCATCGGCACTCCGAGAATCGCCACCAGTCCCTCCTCGACGACCGCCTTGTCGATGTCGTCGAGGTGCTTGAACCGCTCGTCGGAGAAGTAGTCCGCGGTCACGTACGGTTGGCCGCTCTGCGCCACCAGGCCGCCGAGACCGCGGCCGAGTGGCAGCCGCAGCCCCTGGAACCGTGCCGAGATCGAGCCGTCGGTCACCCGCATGTACGTGTCGCCACGCTCTTCGTCGCCGAGCGTCATGTACGTGATGTCCGCGGCCAGCAGCTGCCGTGCCCGGTGCACGATCGCCTCCAGGACGGCGTCGAGGTCCCGCAGCCCCGCCAGGTCGCTGGCGGTGTCGAACAGGCTGGACAGCTCGACCTCGCGGCGCAGCCGGCGTTCTGACAGCGCGCGTACCCGCAGCGCCAGCAGCTTCGCGCGTTCCAGCTCTTCGAGGGTCTCCGCGGAAGCGCCGGCGGAGCGCGCCCGCAACAGCGGGCCCTCGAACTCCACCGCCGCCGCCTCGCGGGCCAGCAGCTCCAGGAACTCGGTGCTCATAGCCGCCATTCTCGCTGGGACCACCGGGCGCGGTGGACGCAAGGCCCCGGGGCACCTGGTCGGAAGTCAGTGGTCGGATTTCAGTGGGCGGTCCACCCGCCGTCCATCACGAAGGAGGTCCCGGTGATGAACGAGGCCGCCGGGCTGCACAGGTACGCCACCATCTCGGCCACCTCCGAGGGCTCGATCAAGCGCCGGATCGCGGCGTCGGCCAGCATGATCCGCTCCACCACATCCTCCTCGCTGATGCCGTGGCTGTCCGCCTGAGCGGCGATCTGCCGTTCCACCAGGGCGGTACGGACGTACGCCGGGTTGACGCAGTTCGAGGTCACCCCGTACGTCGCGGACTCCAGGGCCACCACCTTCGACAGCCCTTCC
>JBOGDK010000511.1:0-2635 GCA_050701795.1 Micromonosporaceae bacterium | reverse complement strand
GATCACCGGACTGGCCGCGGCCGCGGGATAGCGCGTCAGGTCACGTCACGCTCACGGCCCCGAGGCCCGCCAGTAGCTTGTTTCGTCTGGACATGCTGTTGTCGCCCCGTACCTCTGCGAGGCGCCGCGGCACCTCATCGTCTGGTGTGGACTCCCGTGGGGAGATCGGGGCTCAGCAGGTGCCGGAAGTGGTACGCCCGGCGAGCCGGTCACCGAGCCACGAGGTCACCGACGGTGACGCGACGGCCGCGGTGGCCGCGTGCTCGGTGAACACGTACGTCCAGAAGGTCACGTTGCCGCCGTCGCCGCACCACTGTTCCCGGAGCGCCCGCGCGCCCTCGTACGGGATGATCTCGTCGTGCGTCGAGTGGTAGAGCAGCACCGGCGCGGAAGGTACGGCGCCGCCCGGGTTCTGGGCGTCCAGAGTGGCCTGCCACTGCGGGTTCTCCAGCGGGTTCGTGGTGGTGTAGTCGGAGAGTCGTTTGTTGGCGTACGGGCTGAAGTCGCACCCGTTGCGCAGTTCCTCGATACCGGCCCGGCCCGCGTCGTTCAGGTACGACTCCAGGTCCAGCTCCGGGTACCCGGTGTCCATGCCGATCCCGGCGGCGAGCACCAGCCCGAAGTTCGGCTTCCCCTCGTTGGCGCTGGCCACCTGCCGCAGGTTCGCGGGCGTACCACCGGCGGCGACGCCCTTCACCGACAGCTCGGGGGCGTAGCTGGACGCGAGCTGACCGGCCCACGAGGCGGCGTGCCCGCCCTGCGAATAGCCGGCGATCCCGATCGGGCCGTCATCGGGCAACTCCGCGTCGGGGAGCCGCTGGGCCGCCCGGACGATGTCGAGCAGTACGTGACCGGCCGACCGGGCCACCATGTACGCGTGGTCGCCCGGAGTGCCCAGACCCTGGTAGTCGGTGACCGCGACGGCATAGCCCTTCCATCCGTACTGGTGGATCAGGCCGCCTTCCTGATCGTCGCCGGCTTCCAGGCGCGCCGACGGGGCGCACTGGTCGCCGAGGCCGTGGGTGCCGGGTGCGTACCCGACGATCGGGCGTGGACCGTCGTAGCTGGATGTCGGCACGATCACGGTGCCGCTGACCGTGATGGTGGCCCCGTGGGTGTCGGTGGACAGGTACTGGATCCGCCAGACCTTGGCGTAGCCGAATCCGGGTGCGTTGATCTGGCGGGCGGAGACCACGTCACCCGGCGCGGCGGCCGTGGTCGCCGTGGACTCTTCCGCCAGTACGGGTGTCGCGGCGAGCGGCACCAGCGCCAGTACGGCGATTGCCGCGGCGCGGGACAGCGCTCGACGGGTGAACGTCATTCGGGGCCTCCCCAGGTCCGATGCGGATCACGTCTCACAAACGTGAGGTCGTTACACATTTACGTACTGCCTGGTATGTCCTGTCAAGACCGCACCCGTCCCGGATCGGCTGGCCAGCGGCGGGCGCTGAGGGCTGGCACTGGCTCTGGAGTAGCTTGAGCGGCATGGAGCAGATGGACCGGTGTTCTGATTCGGCCCGTGCCTGGGTCACCGAGGCGATCCGCCGGGTGGACGCGGACGCCAATCGCAGTGCCGACACCCACCTGCTGCCGTTCCCGCTGCCGGCGGAATGGGGCATCGACCTCTACCTCAAGGACGAGTCGGTGCATCCGACCGGCTCACTGAAGCACCGGCTGGCGCGCTCCCTGTTCCTGTACGCGCTCTGCAACGGGTGGATCCACAGCGGCACCCCGGTCGTGGAGGCGTCCAGTGGCTCCACCGCCGTGAGCGAGGCGTACTTCGCCCGGATGCTCGGTGTGCCGTTCATCGCTGTGATGCCGGCCAGCACCAGCCCCGAGAAGGTCGAGTTGATCGAGTTCCAGGGCGGCAAGTGTCACCTGGTGGCCGACCCCGCCCGGGTGTACGTCGAGGCCCGCTGGCTAGCCGACGACATCGGCGGGCACTTCATGGACCAGTTCACCTACGCCGAACGCGCCACCGACTGGCGCGGCAACAACAACATCGCCGAGTCGATCTTCGAGCAGATGTCGCTGGAGCGGTACCCGGTGCCGACCTGGGTGGTGGCGGGTGCGGGCACCGGAGGCACCAGTGCCACCATCGGCAGGTACGTACGCTACAAGTGCTGCAGTACCAAGATCTGCGTCGTCGACCCGGAGAACTCCGCCTTCTATCACGGTTGGACCCACGACGACCCGAGCTTCACCACCGATCGTGGCTCACGGATCGAGGGGATCGGCCGACCCCGGGTGGAGCCGTCGTTCGTCCCCTCCATTGTGGACCGGATGATCCGGGTGCCGGACGCCGCCTCCCTCGCGGCGATGCGGGTGGCGTCCAGCCTGCTGGGGCGGCGCGTCGGGGGCTCCACGGGCACCAACCTGTGGGGGGCCTTCGGGCTGATCGCCGAAATGCGTACGGCGGGCGAGACCGGCAGCGTCGTTACTCTCCTCTGCGACTCCGGAGAGCGGTACGCCCACACGTACTTCGACGACGGCTGGGTCGCCGAGCAGGGGCTCGACCTGGCGCCCCAGGTCGAGGCGGTGCAGCACTTCCTGGCCTCCGGCCAGGAACTGTGAGGATCTGTCTGGCCTCCGGCCAGGAACTGTGAGGATCTGTCTGGCCTCCGGCCAGCAGCTG
>JBOGDK010000510.1:0-2671 GCA_050701795.1 Micromonosporaceae bacterium | reverse complement strand
GCCCGGAGCACCACGAACACCACCACCGCCACCCCGAACAGGGTCGCGACCGTGCCGGCGAACCGGACCAGCAGGTAGCGAAGGGTCATCCGGACAAGCTGGTCTTATGCAGGTACTCCAGGGACTCGGTGGGCAGTGACTTGAAGCCCCTCACCTTCGGCCCGGTGGCGTAGTGCATCTGGTTGCGGAACAGCCACACCCACGGGGAGTCGTGCAGCAACTGCTTCTGCAGGTCGCCGAAGATCCGCTTGCGTTCGGCCTCGTCGGTGGTGGCGTTGCCGGCCCGGAGCAGCGTGTCGAGCTTGTCGCTGCCGTACGCGGCGGCGGTGGTGAGGCTGCCGTCGGAGGTGAAGTACCGGTTGTAGAGCAGGTACGGGTCGGTGGAACCACCATTGAGCGCCACCGCGGCGTCGAACTTCGCTTCCTTCCAGTTCGGCACGTACACGTTGGTCTGCTGCCGGTCCAGCTTCAGGTTGACGCCGATCTTCTTCAGCTGCGCCTGCAGCGCCTGCGCGATGTTGGTGGAGGTGTCGTACACCCCGATCATCAGGATCGTGTCGAGCGTGAACCCCTTCGGGTGCCCCGCCTTCGCGAGCAGCTTCTTCGCCGCCTCGGTGTCCCCCGGCTCGCAGGGCAGCCCGTCGGTGGCGTCGTACGGGTAGGCCGGGCTGGTGATCGGGCCGGTCACCTTGGCCTCGCCGAAGTAGACGGTGTCGACGATCTCGTCGCGGTCCACGGCGCAGGCGATCGCCTGGCGTACCTCCAGCTTCTTCAGCGGGCCGCGCTTGGAGTTGAGCTGCAGCACGTGGTACGACGTGGTCGGCTGGGCCAGCAGCTTCGCCTTCTCGCCCTTGATCTGGCGCGCCACGGCGGGATCGCTGAGCAGCCCGAGTCCGAAGCTGCCAGCCTTCATGCCGGACGCGATCGACGCCTCGTCGGGGATCACCCGGAACTCCACCCCGGACAGCTTCGGCGCGCCGTCCCAGTACTTCTTGTTGCCAGTCAGCGTCAGCTTCTGCCCCTGCGTCCACTTCTTCCACCGGAACGCCCCGGTGCCGTTGACCTTCTTGCCGACGCGGCCGGCGTCGATGTCGGCCTTCGACAGGATCGAGTTTCCGGTGTACGTGAGCGCGGTGAGCAGCGCCGTGTCCGGCTGCTTGAGGTCGATCACGAGGGTGTGGTCACCGGTCGCCTTCACCGCGGAGATGCTGCCGATCGTCGAGGTCACCACCGAGCCGGTCTTCGGGTCGAGGTTGCGTGTCAGGGTTGCCTCGGCGTCGGCGGCGGTGAACTTCTCACCATTGTGGAAGGTCACGTCGTCACGCAGGGTGAAAGTGATCTTCTTGGGGTCCGAGGTGTCCCACTTCGTGGCGAGGCTCGGCACCAGCTTGCCGTCGTCGTCGGTGTCCAGCAGCGTGTCGTAGACCAGACCCATGGTCTGTACGGTCTGGAACGCCGTCGCCCGGCTGGGGTCGAGCAGGTCAACGTCGCCGGTACGCGCCACGATCAGGGTGCCGCCGGCATCCGATCCGGCATCCGGGTTGGGGCTGCACCCGGCCGCCATGGTCACCGCGACGCACAGGGCAGCCATCCCGGCACCCAGAGCCCGTCTCCTGATCACGTGGTCCTCCTTGATCCGCGGGGGTCTCCACGTACCGTAACGGTTGTCCACGTACCGACAAAGGGTTGAAAGATTCCTACAGGAGGCGGCTCGTGAAGGTGATCGGCATGATCTCGGGCACCTCGTACGACGCCGTCGACGTGGCCGCCGCGGAGTTCACGCGTACCGGGGACGTGCTGTGGCTGGACCCGCTCGGTGATCTGGAGCTTCTGTACCCCGACGGGGTGAGAGATGCCATAGCCGGCGTCCTGCCACCCGCGCCGAGCAGCGCCGAGGGAATCTGCCAGCTCACCACCCGGCTTGGGAAGGTGTTCGCCGAAACGGCCGTTAAGGGTGTCGGGCTTGCCGGAGGTGACGCCGACCTGGTGGTCTCCCACGGGCAGACCGTCTACCACTGGGTCGCCGACGGCCATGCCCGCGGCACGCTGCAACTGGGCGAGCCGGCCTGGATCGCGGAACGTACCGGGCTGCCGGTGCTCTCCAACCTGCGGTCGGCCGACATCGCCCGGGGCGGTCATGGCGCCCCGCTGGCTCCCACCCTCGACGCGCTGCTGCTCCCGCCGGCCAGCACACCCGGTGCCGCGTTGAACCTGGGCGGGATCGCCAACCTCACCGTGATCCGCCCCGACGGATCATTGCTCGGGTACGACGTCGGCCCCGCCAACGCCCTCATCGACGCCGCCGGTACCGAACTCGCCGGCGTGCCGTACGACGCAGGCGGCGCGATCGCCCGCTCGGGCCGGGTCCTTCCGGACCTGCTGGACGCGCTGCTTGCCGAGCCGTACTACGCCGCCCCGCCGCCCAAGTCCACCGGCAAGGAGCTGTTCTCGTGGCCGTACCTGCGGCGGCACCTGGAGCAGCTCACCTCACCTCCGTCGGCACCGGACGTGCTGGCCACCGTGACGGAGCTGACCGCACGGGTGGTCGCCACCGACGCCGACCGGTACGGGGTCACCGATCTGGTCGCCTCCGGCGGCGGCACCCGCAACCCGTACCTGATGGAACGGCTCGGGACCCTGGGCGAGGGCCGCTGGCGGGTGCGCACCGTCG
>JBOGDK010000509.1:0-2695 GCA_050701795.1 Micromonosporaceae bacterium | reverse complement strand
CCTGGCTCGCGGTGGGGGCGACCACGCTGCTACAGCGGCGCAGCCCGCAGCGGCTGCAGGGCAGGGCGTACACCGCGTTCGAGCTGTCGATCACGGTTCCGCAGACGCTGTCCATCGCGGTCGGTGCGGCGCTGATCGGAGTCGTCGGCTACCAGGCGCTCCTGCTGTCCGCCAGTGTGGTGATCGGCGTCGCAGCGCTGCTGGTGATCCGGGCAGCCCGCCGTGACACGGCCACCTCACCGGCGTCAGCCTCGGCAGATGATCTCCCCGTGGAGGACCGCGAACCAGGCGTCCCCGTCAGCGACCCAGTCGAGCCAGCCCTGGCGGATCGCGGCTAGTTGCTCCCGGGTGGCGTACCCGCCCGAGACCGCGAGTCGGGCGACGTCGCTGTCCACGATCCGGTCCGCCCACATCTCGCCCCACCAGTGGCGATCCTCGCCCGTGAAGCACCAGACGGAGGCCGACGCGGTGATCTCGGTGAAGCCGGCCCGGGACGCCCAGGAGCGCAACCGTCGCCCAGCGTCCGGCTCTCCCCCGTTGCCGCGGGCGATCCGCCGGTACAGCGCCAGCCAGTCGTCCAGAGCAGGCATTTCCGGGTACCAGGTCATCGCCTGGTAGTCGGAGTCGCGGGCGGCGACCACACCATCTGGGCGGCATACCCGGCGCATCTCCCGTAGCGCCCGTACCGGGTCCGCGACGTGCTGCAGCACCTGGTGGGCATGCACCACGTCGAAGCTGTCGTCGGCGAAGTCCAGGCCGTGTACGTCCTGGCTCAGCAACGTCACGTTGCCGACGTGCCGCGCGAGGAGGTGACGGCGTGCCTCGTCCAGCACCCGCGGCGAGGGGTCCACCGCGGTCACCGGGCCCGGGGCGACCAGCCGCGCCAGGTCAGCGGTGATGGTGCCCGGCCCGCATCCGACGTCGAGAACGTCCTGGCCCGCCGACAGATGCTCCAGCAGGTACCCGGCCGAGTTCTCGGCGGTACGCCACTGGTGCGACCGCAGCACGCTCTCGTGATGTCCGTGGGTGTAGTGGGCGGCCATCCGACCACGCTAGCGGCGGGATAGGTGATCACCGGGGCGGGTTGGTGGCCATCCTGCCCGTCGGGATGGCAGGCTCTGGGACGTGGACCGACCGCTAATGCTCGTGGACGCACCGGGCCTGTACTTCCGCGCCTTCTACGGCATCCCCGAGTCGATGACCGCCCCGGACGGCACTCCGGTGAACGCCGTACGCGGCTTCATGGACATGATGGCGACCTTGATCCGTACCCGCCGGCCGGACCGCGTGTTCTGCGCGATGGATGCCGACTGGCGCCCGGCGTGGCGGGTCGATCTGGTGCCGTCGTACAAGGCGCATCGGGTGGCCCCGGAACAACCCAGCGGGTTCGTGGAGGAGATCCCCGACACCCTGTCGCCGCAGGTGCCGGTGATCCTCGACGTACTGGCCGCGATAGGGATCCCCGCGTTCGGGGTGGAGCGGTACGAGGCTGACGACGTACTCGGCACCCTCGCCACCCGGGAACCGGGTCCGGTGGAGGTGGTCACCGGAGACCGCGACCTGTTCCAGTTGGTCGACGACGCCCACCCGGTACGGGTGCTCTACACCGGCAAAGGCGTGGCCAGGCTGGAGGTGCTCGACGACGCCGCGATCCTTCGCCGGTGCGGTGTTCCGGCGTCCGGGTACGCCGACTTCGCCACCCTGCGAGGCGACCCCAGCGACGGGCTGCCCGGCGTCGCAGGGGTCGGTGAGAAGACCGCGGCACGACTGGTCAACCGGTACGGCGGGCTGGAGGGCATCCTCCACGCGCTGTCGGACCCGGACTCCGGATTCGCGCCCGGACTGCGTACCAAGCTGACCGCCGCCGGCGGTTACCTGGCCGCGGCCGCGCCGGTGGTACGGGTGGTACGCGACGCCCCCGTACCGCGGGTCGACAGCACCCTGCCGCACGCACCCCGGGATCCCGACGCGCTGATAGCACTGGCCGAGAAATGGAACCTCGCAGGATCACTGCGCCGCATCATCGACGCGCTCGACGAGGTGGCCTGATGCCCTCGGAGTGGCTACCCCGGGACCAGTGGGACCGGCTGGTACGCGGTGAGGGCTGCCCGATGTGCGCTGACCTGCGCTCCGAGGAGCTCCTTCAGCCAGGGCACGTCAACCAGTATGGATACACGATCGCTGAGCTGGACATGAGCGTGCTCCGACTGGCCACCGACCAGTTCAGCCCCGGCTACTGCGTCCTGATCTGCAAGCGGCATGTCGCCGAGCCGCACCAGTTGGACGCCATGGAGCGGGCCGCGTTCCTGGCCGATCTGACACGCGCTGGCCAAGCCGTGCTGGAGGCGATGGCCGCCGACAAGATGAACTACGCACTCCTGGGGAACGCCGTACCACATACCCACAGTCATCTGATCCCGCGCTACCACGGCGACCCGGCTGGGGGCATGCCGCTGTTCGGCGATCCCGAGAACCCGACACTGGTGCCGGAGGCGACCTACCAGGATCGGGCGGACCGGATCCGGGCGGCGTTGTAGCCCTGGCGTGTGATCCGCGGCCGGTGACACCACGCGCTGTCGTCCATGGTGTTCCGCGGCCGGTGACACGAAGCGTCGCGGTACTACGGCATCGCGGCGGCGGGCGTACGGTCGGTGGCCAGTTTGACGGCGATCCCGGCGAGCACCGTACCCATCAG
>JBOGDK010000508.1:0-2701 GCA_050701795.1 Micromonosporaceae bacterium | reverse complement strand
GCCACAACCTCACGGCATACGACGCGTCATACGTTGCCCTCGCGGAACTACTTGAGGCGCGCCTAGTCACCTTGGACGCCAGGCTCGCCAAGGCGCCAGGGCCGCGCTGCGAGATCATCGCCTACCCTGCATGACGGTCATGGAGCGTTCCACAGTGATCATCACAGGCGGTAGTCGGGGGATCGGCGCTGCGACGGCGCGGTTGGCCGCCGCTCGTGGGTGGGACGTGGTGGTCAGCTACCGGCAGCATGCCGACGAGGCAGGCCAGGTCGTCGCGGATTGCCAGGCGGCTGGCGGCGCGGCCCTAGCGGTAGTCGCGGACGTGTCGTCCGAGCCTGACGTGGTACGCCTGTTCGCCACCGCCGCGGAATGGTCCGGTGGCGCGGGGCCCGGCTCGGTACCTGGCCCGGTACGCGGCCTGGTCAACAACGCCGGGACCGTCGCACCGTTGGGGCGCCTGGAGGACTTCACGGCTGACCGGATCGGGCGCACCGTGGCCGTGAATCTGACCGGCGCGTTCCTGTGTGCCCGCGAGGCGGTACGCCTGATGTCGACCCGGCACGGTGGCCCCGGAGGCGTGATCGTGAACGTGTCCTCCCGGGCCGCCGTACTCGGCAGCCCCGGCGAGTACGTCGACTACGCCGCCGCCAAGGCCGGCGTGGACGCACTCACCACCGGCCTGTCCAAGGAGGTGGCCGCCGACGGGATCCGGGTGGCGGGGGTACGCCCCGGCCTGATCGCGACCGAGATCCACGCCCCGGGACGGCTGGACCGGCTCGGCGGCTCCCCGCCGCTGGGCCGCCCGGGCACCGCGGAGGAGGTGGCGTACGCGATCGGATGGCTGCTCTCCGACGAGGCGTCGTACGTCACCGGCACCACTGTGGACGTCAGCGGAGGTCGATGACGTGGCGTCGCGACGTTCTCGTGAGTGCTTCGTGATATCTTCACGAAATGGCCACGAGAAATGTCACTGTCTCACTCGATGAGGTGACCTACAAGCTGCTCAAGTCTGCTGCCGAAACTCAGCAGCAGTCCTTGTCAGGAGTGCTCGCTCGCGCGGTCAGGCATGTCGCGATGCAGGAGTCCGGGCGGCGCTACGACGAATGGTTCGCCAGCCAGCCAGAGGTTCGCGAGGCGCTCGACGACTGGGACCAGATGGCGGCAAGGAGCACCGACGACTGGGACGATCTCACCTCTCGGCAGGAGCGCTGACGCGTGAACAGGGGTGAGATCTACAGCTTCAAGAACCCTCAGTCAGGCGTGCCCCATCGGGCAGTCGTGTTGTCTTCCGACCTGCACAACGATCGGAGAGGTACCAAGCCCTTCTGCGCGCCCATCGTGCGCCAGGGGTCACCTGCTGAGTTGGCTCCCTTCGTGGTATCGCTGCACGAGACTGACGCGGTCTCCGGCAGTGTCATCGTTACCAAGACGGCTCCGATCGCGCTGCCCGTCGACGCGGTGCGGGACGGGATGGTCACTGGTCCTACGGCGATCGCGCTGGGAGAAGCATTGCGAGCCCTGTTCGACCTGTGACTAGCCTCCTCCACGGCGTGATCACGCAACACGACGGCCCGTAGGATCGGCAGGCATGACGCCCGAGGAGGTATCCGCACGGCTGGTCGAGCTGCTCGGTGAGCCGTGTGAGGCGAGCGTGTCCGGGGGTGGCGAGTACGCCAGGGGCACCGTCGACGTACCGCCGGAGCGCTGGCCAGAGGCGGTACGGGCGGCCCGCGACAATCTGGGCTGTGACTTCTTCGACTGGCTGTCCGCCGTCGACGACCTGGACGAGGGCTTCGCGATCGTGGCCCACCTGTGGTCCGTCGCCGACAAGCACGGAGTGCTGATCCGCACCAGGGTGCCCAGGGACGCTCCCCGGCTGGCGACGGTGGTGGACCTGTTCCCAGGTGCGTCATGGCACGAGCGGGAGACGTACGAGATGTTCGGGGTGGTCTTCGACGGACACCCGGACCTCAAGCCGCTGCTGCTGCCCCCGGAGTTCGAGGGGCACCCGTTGCGGAAGGACTTCGTCCTGGCGTCCCGGGTGGCGAAGGCGTGGCCCGGCGCGAAGGAGCCCGGCGAGTCCCACGCCCCCACTCGGGGCAAGCGCGCGCCGATGCGGCCGCCGGGCGTACCCGACCCGAACGAATGGGGGCCGCAAGCCGGCAGGGCGGGTGAGGAGTGATGCCGCTCTGGCTGGAGCTGGCGCTGCGGATCGGTGCGGTGGTGGCCGCGTTCCTGACGTTGCCGCTGATCGTGGGCCAGATGGAACACAAGGTGATGGCCCACATGCAGGGCAGGCTCGGCCCGATGTACGCGGGCGCGTTCCACGGTTGGGCGCAGCTGATCGCCGACGGCGTCAAGTTCGTCCAGAAGGAAGAGGTGGTGCCGCGCGAGGCCGACAAACCGGTGTTCCGGTTGGCCCCGATCGTGGCGCTGGTGCCGTACCTGGTGGCGTTGCTGGTGATCCCGCTGGGGCCGTCCGACCTGGTGGCGCAGCCGCTGGACATCGGGCTGTTCCTGGTGCTCGCGATCGTCGGGGTGGGAATCGTCGCGGTGCTGATGGCCGGCTGGGCCAGCGCCAACAAGTACAGCCTGCTGGGTGGGTTGCGGGCCGCCGCGCAGCTTCTCGGGTACGAGCTGCCGTTCGTACTCGCCGCCGCCTCCGTCGCGATGGCCGCCGGTACGTTGTCGCTGTCCGGGA
>JBOGDK010000507.1:0-2711 GCA_050701795.1 Micromonosporaceae bacterium | reverse complement strand
GCTGCGGGTACGTGTGGAGCGCGATCGCGGCCACCACGGCACCCCAGATGTCGTGCTGTTCCTGCCGGTAGGCGCCGTTGCCGACGCGTACCGGGCGGGCACCGTCGTACCCGGAGAGGTGGTCCAGGGTGGACTCCTCGAGCGCGCGTTCCCCGTCGACGCCGTACATGATCTGCAGGTCGCCGCCTTCGGCCTCGGCGACGTCGGCCATGAAGTGGAAGAAGTCGTTGGCCTCCCAGTCGAAACCCAGCACCTGCAACGCCCAGAGGGTGGCCGCGGTGTCCCGGATCCAGGTGTAGCGGTAGTCCCAGTTGCGTTCGCCGCCCGGCGCCTCCGGAAGTGAGGTGGTGGGTGCGGCGACGACGGCGCCGCTGGGCGAGAAGCTGAGCCCTTTGAGGGTGAGCGCGCTGCGTTGCAGGAACCCCCGCCAGGGGTGGTCGGGGAACTGGCCACGGTCCAGCCAGTGCTGCCAGTGGTGGGCGGTCCACTCCAGCCGGGCGTCGGCCTCGGCGAGGGTACGCGGCGGAGCGTGCTCACTCCAGCTCAGTGCCACGAACCTGCTCTCGCCCTGTTTCAGCAGGGTACGTGCGGTGCACAGGGGCCCTTCGAACCCGACGTTGAGGTCGGTGGTCATACGCAGCGGACGGGCGGCCGCGTCGCCCGCGGCGATCGCCTCGTGGTAGCCGGGTCCGGTGTGTTGCCAGTGCGCCGGGCCGCGGCCGTAGTCGAAGATCGGGGTGCAGTCCATGCGTACCTGCACCTGGCCGTTGACGCACTTGATCTTGCGGAGCAGTACGTGGTCAGCGTCGTAGTCCGTGGGTGCGCGACGGTGGGTGTGGGAGCGTTCGTCCTCGTGGTGCCACGGACCGATGAGCAGCGCGTCGGTGACCACCAGCCAGCCGCCCCGGTCCCACCAGCTGGTCTCCAGGACGAGCGTGCCGGGGATGTACCTGCGGGCGGCCGGTACGTGGACCCCGGCGGGGCTGACCCGGAACGATCCAGCGTCGCGGTCCAGCAGCGCACCGAACACGCTGGGGGAGTCCAGTCGGGGGATGCACAGCCACTCCACCCCGCCGTTCGGGGCGACCAGGGCGGTGGTTTCGCAGTCGGAGAGGAACCCGTACTCCCCGATCGGGGGGAACTGGGTGGGCGGCAGCGGCTTGACCGGTCGGGAGCGGATGACCACGGAGACCTCCTCCCGGAACGGGAGCTGATCTTCGTAGCGTACGACCCGGTACGGTTCTGCGCCGGTCGGCGGCGTCCGCCGCCCGTTTTCTCGTCTGCTGGTGACCCGTGCCGCAGGGAACCCGGGCACCGTGGGCCCCGGCGCCGGTGGACCCTGTACATCCCCCTGTCAGTAGTGACACGGGCACCAAGGGTATTTACATGTATCGACTTATCCGTAAATCTTCAGGCCACTAGGGGCTGGGTCGGGGGAGCCTTCGTCGACAAGAGAAAGGACCACCGATGCGTACCCTCTACGCTGCGGGAACCCTCCTGGTGGCGCTCGGCACCACCATGGCCGTCACCACGGCCGTGGCATCGGCGAACGAGACCGTGTCCGATTACATCGTGGTGCTGGACGACACCGCTGACCCGGCCGCTGCCGCCCGTGCCGCCCGTGCCGGCGGTGCCGAGGTCGGTCACGTCTACTCGCACGCCGTACGCGGCTACTCGGCTCAGCTCAGCGCGTCCGCGGCGACCCGCCTCGCCCACGCCGAGGGCGTACGGTTCGTCCAGCCGGACGGCGTAGCGACGACCACCGCGCAGTCGCTTCCGACCGGCATCGACCGGGCCGATGCGGAGCTGAGCCCGACCGCGATGATCAACGGTGCCGACGAGCGGGTCGACGTCGACGTCGCGATCATCGACACCGGCATCGACCTGGACCACCCCGACCTCAACGTCCACGCCGCGGGTGCGAAGAACTGCTCCACCGGCCGTACCGCCGACGACGGCAACGGCCACGGCAGCCACGTCGCCGGTACGGTCGGCGCCCTGGACAACGCCGACGGCGTGGTCGGTGTGGCCCCCGGCGCGCGGGTGTGGCCGGTACGTGTGTTGAGCAACAGCGGCTCGGGCTCCTGGTCGGACGTGATCTGCGGGGTCGACTACGTCACCGCCAACGCGGACCAGATCGAGGTCGCGAACATGAGCCTCGGCGGCTCCGGCTCCGACGACGGCAACTGCGGCAACAGCAACAACGACGCCCTGCACACGGCGATCTGCAACTCCGTCGCCGCCGGTGTCACCTACGCCGTGGCCGCGGGTAACGCGAGCGACGACTCCGCCAACCACGTCCCGGCCGCGTACGACGAGGTGATCACGGTCTCCGCGCTCGCCGACTTCGACGGCAGGACCGGCGGCCTCGGCTCACCGACCTGCCGTACCGACTCCGACGACACGCTCGCCGACTTCTCCAACTTCGGCGCCGACGTGGACATCATCGCCCCGGGGGTGTGCGTCAACTCGACCTGGAAGGGCGGTGGCTACAACACCATCTCCGGTACGTCCATGGCCTCGCCGCACGTGGCGGGTGGTGCCGCGCTGTACCTGGCCACGCACCCGGGCGCGTCGCCGGGCACGGTGAAATCCGCGCTGCAGTCGGCGGGCGGCACCGACTGGGACAACTCGGACGACGGTGACGGCACCAAGGAGCGACTGCTCAACGTCGCGACCTTCTAGACACTCCGGTTCCAGGCCCGTGGGGG
>JBOGDK010000506.1:0-2732 GCA_050701795.1 Micromonosporaceae bacterium | reverse complement strand
GAGCGCCTCGTCCGCGTCGCAGGGGCTGTCGATCCGGCCCGCCACCAGGTCGGTGAACGCCCGCAGTTCGGCGGCGTACGCCGCGGCGAAGCGGTCCAGGAACGCCCGGTACGGACCCCCGCCCGGCCACGTCACCCCAGGTTCAGCGGAACCCAGCGGGGTCTTGTCGTCCAGGCCGGCCGCCATACTGCCCGCCGAGCCGCAGGCCTCCAGGCGGACGTCGTACCCGGCGCCGTTGTAGCGGGTGCAGGTGACGCTGGCGAGGGTGTGGTCGTCGAGTGTCAGTACGGCGGCCGCCGTGTCCACGTCGCCGGACGCGGTGAAGCTGGGGTCGCCCTTGTTGGCGCCTACGGCGTACACGTTGACGACTTCACGGCCGGTGACCCAGCGGATCGCGTCGAAGTCGTGCACCGCGCAGTCCCGGAAGATGCCGCCCGACGTGGGCAGGTACGACGCGGGAGGCGGCGCCGCATCAGAGGTACATGCCCGAAGCGTGTGCACCCAGCCGAGCTGGCCGGACCGTACGGCGTCCCGCAGCGCCCGGTAGCCGGCGTCGAACCGGCGTTGGAACCCGACGTGGATCGGTACGCCGGCAGCGGCGGCGTGCGCGATCACCTCCCGGGTGCCGGCGACGTCCGGTGCCACCGGCTTCTCGCAGAACACCGGAAGCTTGGCGTCGAGCGCGAGGTGGATCAGCTCAGCGTGCGCCGACGTCGCGGCGGCGATCACCACGGCGTCGAGCTCGGTGGTGAGTGCCATTTCGACGCTGTCGGCGGCTTCAGCGCCCAGCTTCTCCGCGACCGTACGGGCCAGGTCGGGGTTCGCGTCGGCGATCACCAGCGACCGCACCACGGGAAGATCTCGTAGCGTGGCGGCGTGCAGGGTGCCGATCCGGCCAGCTCCGAAGAGTCCCACCCGCATGAATAGTCCTCTCTGCTCGTTGACCACGCCGGAGGAGATCCGTCCGGTGGTCGAAGGGCTGTCGAGGGATTCGGTTGTCGGCACGCCGATCGTCGTGCCTGTCACGTGTCGGTACCCGCCCGCGGCCGGTCGATGTCCGTCCAGAGGTCTAAAGCATGAGCCGTGGAGTTGGTACGTCGCCACGCGTGACCGGCGTCGCAGCCTTTGTACCGCTGGCCGTCCGGCAGAGTCAATCCTTTGTCTTTACATTCTGTCTACCTGACAAGTAACCGTCTATGCGATACTGGCCCCGCCGCGGTGGCTGCGCGACACCGGTCGTACCGCGGTGCGGTGGTGGTGCGATACCGGCGGTGCCGCCGTGCGGTGGCCGCCACCGACGTCGTTGAGGACCGTGTTCCCGCCGGAGGTGCTTCATGAGCCGGGCCGCCTTGACGTTCCCCGTGGACAGGAGCAGCCCGGTTCCTCTCTACTTCCAGGTGGCGCAGCACCTCGAGCAGGCGATCGAGTCCGGGGAGCTGCCGGCGGGTACTCGGCTGGACAACGAGATCGCGCTCGCCGACCGACTCGGGTTGTCCCGGCCCACCATGCGCCGGGCGATCCAGCACCTCGTCGACCGCGGCCTGCTGGTACGTAAACGCGGTGTCGGCACCCAGGTGGTGCACACAAAGGTACGGCGGCCGCTGGAGCTGACCAGCCTGCACGACGACCTGCTCAAGACCGGGCGCAAGCCGCGTACCCAGGTGCTGTCGTTCGCGGTGGAGCCGGCGACGGTCCCCGTGGCTCGGGCGTTGGGAGTGGCCGAAGGCGCCGAGGTGTACGCCATCGAGCGCCTCAGGTACGCCGACGAGGAGCCGCTCGCGCTGTTGCACAACTACCTGCCCGCCGACCTGCTGGCCCTCACCCGTGAGGAGCTCCAGTCCCGGGGTCTGTACGAGATCCTGCGCGGTGCCGGAATCACCTTGAAGATGGCCAGCGAGACCATCGGTGCGCGCTCCGCCCGTACCGGGGAGGCGCGTACGCTCGGCGAGAATCGGGGGGCGCCGTTGCTCACGATGAGCCGGACCGCGTACGACGACCACGGCCGTGCCGTCGAGTACGGCGACCACGTCTACCGGGCGGCTCTCTACTCGTTCGAGCTCACCCTGACGGGTCTGTAGTCAGAGAGCGGCGATGGACTCCGGTGCCCGTTCACGGCGAGTCAGTCCGCGGAGCACAGGGAGGCTGCCGTGCCGCCACACGGCCAGCCGTGCCAGCAGGGTGACCGTGGCGTCAACGGCTTCCGGAGAGAGCCGGTATCTGGCTCCAATCTCGCGCTGCCGGTCGAGTACGGGCTGCACCGCCGCGGCTGCGGCGGCGATGTCCCCGAGGCGCACCTGGGCGGTGGCTTCGTAGATGTGAAGCGATCCACGGCCATCACGGCCGCACCGCCGTGGTCTGGCTCTCGCCGCTTTCCGCGGGTTCCCCCGAGCCGGGGAGGTGACCTGAGGGGTCCTCAGGTCGTGAGTAGGTGTGGCGGACTCGGCGGTGTCAGGTCGCCAGTTCGACCCGGCAGTAGGCAGTAGCCGCCCGGGCGAGTCTCGCGTCACCGGTCACCAGGGTCAACGCCCGACTCTCGGCCAGGGCCACGTACGCTGCGTCGTACCCGCTGATGGTGTGGCGGAGCTGCCACATCCGGGGCAGCAGGATGTGTGGCCCTGGCTGTGAAAGTGGCATTGTCACCAGACAGGGCGTAGCGGTGGCGGTGCTTCGCCGCTCATCGCGCCGATGACGCGCGAGAGGTCGCTCCGCAGCTTGGCCAGTTCATCCTGGCC
>JBOGDK010000505.1:0-2755 GCA_050701795.1 Micromonosporaceae bacterium | reverse complement strand
GTGGCTGTCCGCCTGAGCGGCGATCTGCCGTTCCACCAGGGCGGTACGGACGTACGCCGGGTTGACGCAGTTCGAGGTCACCCCGTACGTCGCGGACTCCAGGGCCACCACCTTCGACAGCCCTTCCAGGCCGTGTTTGGCCGCCACGTACGCCGCCTTGAACGGCGAGGCCCGCAGCCCGTGCACCGAGGAGACGTTGACGATCCGGCCGTACCGCTGGGCGTACATGTGCGGCAGTACCCGCCGGATCAGCCGGAACGGTGCTTCCAGCATCACCCGCAGCAGGTACGTGAACCGCTCCGGCGGGAAGTCAGCCACCGGCGACACGTGCTGCAGCCCGGCGTTGTTGATCAGGATGTCGACGGCGCCGTCGAGCCGGTCGAGCGAGTCCAGGTCGGCCAGGTCGACGGTGACCGCCTCACCGCCGTACTCGGCTGCCACCCGGGCGGCGGCATCGGCGTCCCGATCGGCGATCACCACCTGGGCACCTGACGCGGCCAGGTGGCGTACGCAGGCCGCGCCGATACCGCTGGCTCCACCGGTGATCAGGGCGACCTGGCCCTTCAGGTCCGGCTTGATCGTCGGAGCAGTCATGGCGCAGACGCTACGGGCACCGGCGGCGGCGGGACATGGACCCCGAGGACATAGCCCCGGGCACTTCGATGTGGCAATCTCCCACAGAGCCGTCCCGCGGCGCCGCTGCGTGTCGGTGCGCCACGATCAGGGGCCGTTGGCGATGGCGGTCAGGGCGGCCAGGTGCCTGTCGTACGCGGTTCTCCCGGTGCTGGTCAGTGACAGCCAGGTACGTGGGCGCTTACCGACATGGCCCTTGGTGACCTTGACGTAACCGGCGTTCTCCAGTGTCGAGACCTGCTTGGACAGCGTCGAGTCGGTGATCTCCACGGTGTCCCGTACGAAGCTGAACTCGGCTTTGTCCACCGCGGCGAGGGTGGCCATGATCGACAGCCGTACCGGAGAGTGGATCACGTCGTCCAGCTGGTGGCGGGGGTGGTTCACGACTGCCTGCTCTCCACGTACGCGCCCAGTAACAGCGGGGCGGCGACCAGCAGTGAGCCGGCCAGCGCGTACGGCAGGTCCGGCTTCACCACGAGCAGGAACTGGAGGTACGCCCCGTGCAGCACCCCCCAGGTGACGACGACGGCCACGTACCGCTTGGCGAAGCCGCGGGAGGTGGCCCGCTGCCTGGTCGCGTAGACGGCCAGCCAAGCCACGAAGAGCAGTACGACACCCAGCGGCGCGACGGCCCACAGGCTGGGGGCGAGGTACGCGGTCGCCGCCTCCGTGCCGAACGTGATCACTCCCCAGACGGTCAGTACGGTGACCGGCCAGCGGGCACCAGCCCGCACCGCCTCGGTACGACGTTGGGTGTCCTGCAGGGCCTTGGTTGCTTCGCTGCGATCCACGGGCGTGCCTTGGCGAGGGGTCGGTATCCGCCAGTCGGCGTAGTCCCATATTGGCAAGTACTTTCCAGCATTGCAAGTACTTGTCTATATCGCCTGACTGGCGTCGCCGCGTGTCGGTGTGCTGCGGTGCGACCCCGGCCACTAGGTTGTCGAACAAGTGTTTGAGGCACCCGAGTCCGTTCCGGGCCCGGGGTAAGGCGAGCGGAGGTGGCGGGTGCGGGTGCTCGGCGTCGACCCGGGTCTGACCCGGTGCGGGGTCGGTGTGGTCGAGGGCTCGCCCGGGCGGCCGTGCCGGCTGGTGGCCGTGGAGGTGATACGTACCGACCCGGCCGCGGACCTCCCCGACCGGCTGCTGCGTCTCGATCGCCGGCTCAATGAGCTGATGGCCGAACACCAGCCTGACGCGGTGGCGGTGGAGCGGGTGTTCAGCCAGCACAACGTACGGACCGTGATGGGCACCGCGCAGGCGGGCGCTGTCGCGGTGCTGGCCGGTGCCCGCGCCGGTGTGCCGGTCGGCACGTACACCCCGAGCGAGGTGAAGGCGGCGGTGACCGGGTCCGGTCAGGCCGACAAGAAACAGATCGCCATGATGGTCAGCCGCCTGCTGCGGTTGGAAAAGGCTCCGCGACCCGCGGACGCGGCGGATGCCCTGGCGCTGGCCATCTGCCACGTCTGGCGGGGGGCTGCCCAGGCCAGGTTGGCGGCGGCGGTACGCGGCAGCGGGAGGTGAGGAAATGATCGCGAGCGTACGGGGGCGGGTCGCCGCGGTGGGTCCGGATCAGGCCGTGGTGGATGTCGGCGGCGTGGGCTTCGCCGTGCAGTGCAGCCCCGGCACACTGGCGACGCTACGGCTCGGTCAGAACGCCGAGCTAGCCACCAGCCTGGTGGTACGGGAAGACTCCCTCACCTTGTACGGCTTCGGCGGGGCCGATGAACGCGGCTTGTTCGAGTTGCTGCAGACCGCCAGCGGGGTAGGCCCGAGGCTGGCCCAGGCGATGCTCGCGGTGCACCCTCCTGAGGTGCTCCGGCAGGCGATCGGCAACGGTGACGTGGCCACCCTGACCCGGGTTCCCGGGATCGGCAAGAAGGGCGCCGAACGTCTGGTGCTGGAGCTGCGGGACCGGATCGGTGCGGTGCCGGGTGCCGCCGGTGGGCCGGAAACCGGCGTCGCCGGGCCGCCATGGCGGGAGCAGGTGACGCAGGCTCTGATCGGTCTGGGCTGGTCGCCCACCCAGGCCGTGGGTGCGGCCGACGCGGTGGCCGAGTCGGTCGACGGCGCCCCGGACGTACCGGCGCTGTTGAAGCAGGCGATCCGGTTGCTCGGGCGGACG
>JBOGDK010000504.1:0-2779 GCA_050701795.1 Micromonosporaceae bacterium | reverse complement strand
CGCCGCCGAAATGCCGTACCCCGACGATCAGACCCGCGATACCGACCGCGACGGCGCTGGTCGCGGCCACCCCGACGGCCACTCCGCGGTCGCCGTACCGGCCGAGTGCGGCAGCCACACCCCAGGCGGCCAGCCCAGCGATGATCGTGGACCAGGCGTACGAGCGGGCATTCCAGGCGATCGACGCAAAGGCCAGGATCCAGAACAGAAACCAGACGAACGTGGCGCCGACCCCGGCCCATACGGCGGCCCCCCGAACCGGATGCGGCTCCCGGTACGTCGGGCGGGGCGGGCGCCGGAAGTAACCGCCGTACGGGATCAGGATCCACTGACCACGTACCGGGTCCCAGCCTGCCGTCCGCATGCCTGGCAGCCTACCCAGTGGGGACGAACCCGCCTCATTGGAACAGCGCGAAGTGCGGCTGGCTGACCGCGCCGTCGTCGAAGCTGGTGAACTCCCCGCCGGCGGCGAGCGCCGATTCCTCCTCGTCGGTCGCCAGCGCATGCACCCCGACCGCCGAGTTGGCCTGGGGAGCCCAGTCGAGCAGATCGCCATCGAGGTCGAGGGCGGCGAACTTGCGCCGGGTGGCGTAGTCGTCGGGGCAGCTGTACTCGGGGTCGGTACGCGACGTCCGGCACAGCCCGTTGAAGTGCCCTCCGAGGTACACCACGTCGTCGACGACAGCCACTGCCTGGACGTCCCCGTTACCGCGGACCGCCCAGCGCACCGAGCCGTCGTCGCGTAGCGAGATCACCCGGCCACCCGTACCACCGGCCGCCGCGTACAGACCGTCCGGTCCGCGCACGATGTCGCGCACCCGCATCGACAGATCAGGGTCGAAGTCTTCGTCCGTCTCCCCGGTTTCGGGGTCCACCGCCGCGAGTTTGCGGTCCGAACTCGAGCCGTTGAGCTCCGAGAACACTCCGGCGAGGTAGATCCGGCTGGCACTGACCTCGATGTCATGCACCATCCGGTCGGTCTCCGGCGTCCAGCGGTCGTCCAGCGAGCCGGAGCCCAGCGACACGGCGGCGGCGTTGTCGCGTGACGTGCCGTTCACCGAGGACAGCGCGCCGGCGACGTACAGCCGGTCGTGTCCCACGGCGAGTGCCATCACCCGCCCCTCGACCGTCGGCGCGAAGTCGGCGTCCAGCTCCCCCGTGTCGGCGTCCAGCTTCGCGAGCCCGGCCCGTCGCTCGCCGTCGACCCGCGTGAAGTCGCCGGCGATGTAGACGCTGTCGTCGTGTACCGCGATCGCCTGGACCGCACCGTCGGCGTCGGGCGCCCAGTCGAGCAGGCTGCCGGAGTCCGCGGACACCGCGGCGACCCGGCTCCGCCCGACGGTCCCCCCGTCGTCGTACGCCTCGGTGAAGCGCCCGACCACGAACACCGCACCGTCGTGGTAGGCCACGTCGTACACGTCGTCGTTGAACCCGGCGCTGCGCTCCGGCCGGGAGTCGACCTCAGCCGCTCCGGCCGGCGTCACCGGCGCGACCAACGCCGTTGCCGCGACGGCAACGATCCACCAGCGTCGTACGGTCCTGCTGCGCACCTCGGTGCCCTTCTGTTCACTCTGCGTACCCGATCGAGGTGCTTAACGGGACATGACCGGGCTGGGGATACGGGTATCAGCGGGCGGCGCTGTGCCAGAGTGTTCAGGTGCTGACCGTCACCGTCCTCGGGCTCGGCCTGATCGGCGGCTCCCTGCTGCGGGCACTCGCCGCCTCCGGACATCAGGTCCGTGGGTACGACGCCGCGCCGCAGACCCGTACCGCCGCGGCCGCCGCCGCTGGACCAGGAGTCGACTGGCGGATCGCCGGAAGCGTCGCCGGGGCCGTTGCCGGCGCCGACGTGGTGGTGCTCGCGGTGCCGCTGCCCGCCATCGGGGAGGTCCTCGACCAGCTCGCCGGCACCGGCTACTCCGGCATCCTCACCGACGTCACCTCCGTCAAGGCACCTGTGCAACGCCTGGTGTACGACAAGCTCCCCGGCGCCCGCTACGTCGGTGGCCACCCGATGGCGGGCAAGGAGACATCGGGCTTCGCCGCGAGCGACCCTGGCCTGTTCGGTGGATGCGCCTGGGCGCTCACTCTCGATTCCGCCCCCGGCGGTGGCGATCCGGACTCGACGGGCCTGGTTGATGAGGCGGCGGCACCGCCGGGCGACCCGGACCTGACGGGCCAGGTGGAGGAGGCGGCGCTGCCGTCGCCGGACTGGCTCGCCGTCGCCGATCTGGTCACCAGCCTCGGTTCCCGCGTGGTGCCGGTGACCGCCGCGGAGCACGACACCGCGGTGGCGCTGGTCAGCCACGTACCGCACCTGGCCGCCGCGGCGGTCGCCGCGGGCGCCGGCACCGGCCTGGCGGCGGACCTCGCCGCGGGTTCGTACCGGGACGGCACCAGGGTGGCCGCGAGCCGACCACCCCTGGTCGCCGCGATGTGCGGCGGCAACGTCGACGCGGTACGCCCCGCACTGGATGAACTCATCGACAGACTCGGCGACGCGCGGCGGCGACTTGACAGCGCCGACCCGGTGGCGTCACTGACCGAGTGGCTCGCCGCGGGACACCGCGCGCGTACCGGGTGGCCGCCACAGCCTGGGCCAGCCGCTGCGCTCCCGGTAACCGTGGCCGCGCTGCTGCAACTCGGACGGGACGGTGGCTGGCTCACCGCGGTGGCAGCGGACCGACGTACCGTCACCGCGGTACGGCCCGCCCCGCGGCCCTGAGCCGTCAGGCCATTCCGCGGCCCTGAGCCGTCAGGCCATTCCGCGGCCCTGAGC
>JBOGDK010000503.1:0-2783 GCA_050701795.1 Micromonosporaceae bacterium | reverse complement strand
ACGCGATCTGGAAGTCGCTGCCGTTCGTGAAGGCGGGAAACGTACACCGGCTGGGCGACGGGATCTGGACCTTCGGCGGCCCGAAGTCCAGCCTGCAGTTCGCCGATGAAGTGGTGAAGGTTTACACGACGTGAGCGAGCGTCAGCGAGCGAACCGGGCTGGCACAGCAGCGTGCGCGAAAGCGCTGCCGAGCGAAGCGAGGCGGGGCATGAGCGAGCGTCAGCGAGCGAACCGGCTGGCACAGCACCACGCGGGCAAGCCCGGCCGAGCGGAGCGAGGCCGGGATTGACGCGCCTGGTATCGCCGCCGGCACCGACCCATGAGGCGGTGCCGGCGGCACGCCCGATCCCGGTGGCCGGCGTGTTCCTGCTGGCCACCGGGGTGACGCTGGTACTCGCCGCGGTACATCTGACGCAGGGCACCTCCTCGGTCGGCGCACTCGACCTGATCACCCTCGCCGTCGGCGGCGACAACGACGCCACCGCCGCGGTTCTCGTCGCGTCCCGGCTGCCCCGGCTGTTGGCCGGTCTCACCGTCGGCATCGCGCTCGGAGTGGCCGGAGCGGCGCTGCAGTCCGTGGCGCGCAACCCGCTCGCGTCCCCGGACACCCTCGCGGTGAACGCCGGGGCACACCTGGCCGTGGTCACCGCGGCGGCGTTCGGGCTGTCGCTGCCGGTGCTGTCGGCCGGGGCCCTGGCGTTGCTCGGTGGCCTCGCCGCCGCCGGGCTGGTGCTGGTGCTGTCCTCCGGCGGTGCCAGCGGACCCACCCGGGTGATCCTCGCGGGCACGGCCACCGCGATGGCTCTCGGCTCGTTGACCATGCTGCTCCTGCTGCTGTACGAGCAGGAGACCACCGGGCTGTTCGCCTGGGGCAACGGTTCCCTGGTACAGACCGACCTGGACGCGGCCACCCAGATGGCCCCGGTGGTGGCGCTCGGGGTCGCCGGCTGCCTGCTGATCGGGCACCGGCTCGACATCCTGGCGCTCGGCGACGACGCGGCGGCCGTACTCGGGGTCAACGTACGGCGTACCCGCGTGGTCGTAACAGTGCTTGCGGTGCTGCTGTCCGCGGCGGCGGTGACCCTGGTCGGGCCGATCGGGTTCGTCGGGCTGTGCGCGCCGGTGATCGTACGACTGCTCGCCAGGGTCGTGCCCGGCCTGATGCGACACCGGGTGCTGTTCCCGCTCGCCGGGCTGGCCGGTGTGATGATCGTGCTGGGAGCCGACATCGCGGTACGGGCCGCGCTCGGCGGCCAGGCCGGGATCAACGTACCCACCGGGGTGGTCACCACGATCGTGGGAGCCGCCGTACTGGTCTGGATGGCGCGCCGGCACCGGGACTCGGGTCCGGCACGGCGGCCACCCGCGCCGCACACCGCGGCGTTGCGGTCCCGTGGCTTCTTCACGATCGTCACCGTGACCAGCGCCGTACTGCTGGCCGGTGTCGTGGTCGCCGGGATGCTGCTCGGCGATACCTGGCTGCTCACCGGCGACATCGTGAACTGGCTCTACGGGCGTACCGGGGTGGGGCTGACGTTCGTACTCGACCAGCGGTGGCCGCGGGTGGCCGCAGCGCTGCTCGCCGGTGCTGCGCTGGGGGTCGCCGGCACCACGGTGCAGGCGGTGTGCCGCAACCCGCTCGCCGAACCAGGAATTCTCGGCATCACCGCCGGTGCGGGCATCGGAGTGGTGTCGCTGATCACCTTCGTACCGCTGGCCGGGGTCTGGACCATGTCGGCGGTGGCCGGGTTCTCCGCCCTGCTGGCGTTCGCCCTGGTGTACGGGCTGTCCTGGCGGGACGGCGGGCTCAACTCCGACCGGCTCGTGTTGATCGGGGTCGGGGTGTGGCTCGGGTTCACCGCGGTGACCACGTTGCTGATCGTCGCGTTCGATCCGTGGAACACCAGCAAGGCCCTGACCTGGCTGTCCGGCTCCACCTACGGGCGTACCCCCGCACAGGTGCTACCGGTCGCCGTCGCCCTGCTGCTGCTCACTCCTGTGGTGGTGCTCTTCCGGCGCGACCTCGACCTGCTCTCGCTGGACGAAGACACCCCCCGGGTGCTCGGGGTACGGCTGGAGCGCACCCGACTCGTCGCGCTCGGCGGCGCCGCGCTGCTCACCTCCACGGCTGTCTCCGCCGTCGGGGTGGTCGGCTTCGTCGGCCTGGTCGCACCGCACGTGGCCCGTGCCCTGGTCGGCGCCCGGCACGTCCGGGTGGTGCCGGTCGCCGCGCTGTTGGGTGCGCTGCTGGTGTCGCTGGCCGACACGGTGGGACGTACCGTGATCGCGCCGGCCCAGATCCCGGCTGGTCTGCTCACCGCGATGATCGGGACGCCGTACTTCGTGTGGCTGTTGTGGCGCTCCCGGGTACGCCCGGTGGGTTGAGCCCGTGGCGGGCCGGCCCGGCTCAGTCCGGTGGGTAGAAGGTGACGCCGCTCGGGGACGCGGCCACGGTGCCGTACACCTCGAACGTGGTCTCGTCGTCCTGCTTCTCGCCCTCTGAGTCCTTCCAGGTCACTGACGCCACGCCGGACTCCAAGGAGCGGACACTGACGTAGCCTTCCTGGCCCAGCTCCACCACGATCGAGGGATACTCGTCGATGGTCCACTTCACGTCGGTGACGGTGTCGTAGGAGTACGACGAGAACGGGCAGCCCTCCGGGTCGAGCTCCGTGGATTCCGCGCACTCGTCCAGGTACGCGGTGACCTGCTCCTCCGCCTCCTCCCGCGCCGAATCCTTCAGTTGTATGTCCAGCGCGGCTTTGGCGTCCGTGGCGCCGACG
>JBOGDK010000502.1:0-2822 GCA_050701795.1 Micromonosporaceae bacterium | reverse complement strand
TGCCGGCACATCGGTGAGTACATCGACGTACCCGCCGGTGACATCGGGGTCGGTGACCGCGAGGTCGGATACCTGTTCGGGCAGTACAAGCGCATGACGAACCGGTACGAATCCGGGGTGCTGACCGGAAAGGGCCTCACCTGGGGTGGCTCACAGGTACGCAAGGAGGCCACCGGGTACGGGACCGTCTTCTTCGTCGACGAAATGCTCGCCAGCCGTGGCAGGTCGTTCGCCGACAAACGTGTGGTCGTGTCCGGGTCGGGCAACGTCGCGATTTACGCCATCGAGAAGGTTCACCAACTTGGCGGCACCGTCGTCGCGTGCTCGGACTCAAGCGGCTACGTCGTGGACGAAAAGGGCATCGACGTGGCGTTGCTCAAAGAGATCAAGGAAATCCGGCGCGGCCGGATCCACGAGTACGCCGAGGCCCGCGGTGGGGCCACCAGATTCATTCCCGGTGGGTCTGTCTGGGACGTACCGTGCGAGATCGCGCTGCCCTGCGCCACCCAGAACGAACTCAACGGCGCCGACGCCGCGACCCTGGTCAGGAACGGATGCCAGGTCGTCGGCGAAGGCGCGAACATGCCCTGCGCGCCCGAGGCGATCAAGACCTTCGTACAGGCCGGCGTGGCCTTCGCACCCGGCAAGGCCGCCAACGCCGGAGGCGTCGCCACCAGCGCACTGGAGATGCAGCAGAACGCGTCCCGCGACTCCTGGACCTTCGAACACACCGAAGGGCGCCTGGCGGAGATCATGCACAACATCCACGACAGGTGCGCCGAAACCGCCGAAGAGTACGGCTATCCCGGCAACTACATCGCCGGGGCCAACATCGCCGGCTTCACCCGGGTAGCCGACGCGATGCTCTCCCTCGGCGTGATCTGAGGACGATCAGCGGCCGGCGCGGGGTAGCTCGACCCGCGGGCTGATCGAGGTTGATCGAGTATCGGGACGTCCGCCGCCGCGACCCCCACGATCGGGAGGAATCGACACCGGTACGAGGAGGCGCGGACATGCGGGGGTCACGGATCTGGGCACGGGGTCTGGCGGTGGTGGCTGCGGTCGGCGTACTGGCCGGCGGGGCGGTCGCCGTCGCTGGCCAGTACGCGGAGGAGCCCGAGCTCCGGAACGCGACGGTACGGCCCGGGCCCGGCGGTGAACTGCCGGACGGCGTTCCCCGCCCGGCGCCGGACGGAGATCCGGACGGGGGTCCGGACACCCGCGCGGCGGACGTGACCGCCGCACGCGGCAAGGGCGGAGCGATCACCCGCGCCGACGTGATCACACGGGCGCGTTCCTGGGTGGCCGCGAAGGTGCCGTACTGCCTGGGGCACCGGTTGAAGGACTGCGCCGACAAGTACTACCGCAACGGGTACGGCAACTACCGGGCCGACTGCTCCGGGTTCGTGTCGATGAGCTGGAACCTCGACTCGTCTCTGACCACCCGTTCGCTGCCCGGGGTGGCGCGCCGGATCGGCAAGAGCGACCTGAAGGCCGGCGACATCCTCAACCGGTCAGGCCGGCACGTGGTGCTCTTCCACAAGTGGGCCAACTCGTCGAAGACCGCCTACCGGGGGTACGAGCAGACCCCGCCGCGCGCGGTGTACCGGAAGATTCCGTACCCGTACTTCGACGGTGGGGACGGCTATGCGCCGTACCGGTACCGGAACATCGTGGACGGGCCAACGACCGTACCCAACGACAAGAGCGTCAACGGTGACAGTTACGCCGACCTGGTGGCGGTCGACGGCAAGGTGATGTGGCTGTATCCGGCCAAGGCCAGCGGCCGGTACGGCAAGCGGGTACGGATCGGCGGCGGCTGGCGCGACAACTACCACCGGATCGCGCTCGGTGACGCCAACGCCGACGGCCACGCCGACATCTTCGCCACCGCCACCGACGGCACGTTGTTCTACTGGCAGAACCGGGGCGATGGCCGGTACGCCAAACGCCGCCAGGTCGGCCACGGTTGGAAGACCAAACGGTGGTTCGCGGTCGCCGACGCCAACGGTGACGGCCGGGCGGACCTGTTCGGCGTGCACGGCGACAAGCTGCTGCTCTACGTGGGAAAGGGCGACGGCACGTTCGGCAGACCTGCCCTGGTGGACCGGGGCTGGGCGAGGTTCAACCGGGTCGTCGCCGGCGATGCCGACCGCGATGGCCGCGCTGACCTGTTCGCCACGGACCGTGCCGGAAGGCTGTGGTACGCGAAGAACTCCGATGACGGCTGGGGTGGGCACGGCGTGTCGTTCCCGTCGGTACGGCGGGTCGGCGCCGGTTGGGACGTGCACCGGCAGGTCGTCGCGGCCGACGTCACGGGGGACCGCCGTACGGACCTGGTGGCGGTACGCCGCGACGGCACGCTGTGGCTGTACCCGGGAGCCGGCAACGGCGGTTTCGGGAAGGCCCGGCGGGTCGGGCACGGCTGGTCCGGTCTGCGGCTCGCGACGTACTGAGGAGCAGCGATGCGGACACGGGCTTCGGGACCAGTGACCGGTGTGGTGACCGGCGACGACCATATCGCCGGGGACGGACCCTGGTCTCGCATCGACAGAACAGGAGAGCACAGATGAGGCTACGGGGATTCGCCGCGGGCTGCCTGGTGGCGGTCGCGCTGACGGGCTGCGGCTCAGGTCCGGGCGGGGCCGCCGGGGGTACGCCGAGCGATCCCGCCGACAAGAACGCTTCCGGCAAGGTCGCTTCCGGCAACCGGGACGTCGATGTCACCCTGCGGTTCCGCAGCAGCGGCAAGGACTACCGGATGGCGTTCCAGGTCAAGGTCGAGCTGGGTGAGCCGATCGACCGGCAGAGCGTCTGCGAGC
>JBOGDK010000501.1:0-2832 GCA_050701795.1 Micromonosporaceae bacterium | reverse complement strand
GGGCCAGCCATCGCCGCCGCGTTCTGTGCCAGCAGCAGCACGATCGCCCACGTGATCAGGCGCCGGTGTGGTCGCAGCAGGGACCGCAGCAGCAGCCGGCTGCGGCCCTGGAGCCGGATCACCGATCGGGCATCGGTGCCTTCCGCGGCGGTACGTTCCGCGTCCTCCTCAGCCGCCTGCCCCCGCCAGTCCGTGACGTTGATGTCTGCTTGGCTTGGGGCTCGCTCCACGTCTCGGAGCGGGGGGCCCCGCCGCTGCTCGTCCGGGTCGTCGCGAGGCTCATCGGTGGTGGTGCTCACCTCGCCGGCACCTCCTCCGCGGTCTGCGCCAGCACCGCGCGATACCTCGGCACGGTCTCCAGCAACTCGGAGTGCCTACCCACGGCGGTGACCCGGCCGTCCTCCAGTAACGCCACCCGGTCAGCGAGCGCCACGGTGCTCGGCCGGTGGGCCACCACCAGCGCGGTGGTGCCGGTGAGCACCCGGCGCAGCGCCTGCTCGACCTGCTGCTCGGTGTGTACGTCCAACGCGGAGAGCGGGTCGTCGAGCACCAGCAGCTTCGGTTTCACCACCACGGCACGGGCGAGGGCGAGCCGTTGCCGCTGGCCCCCGGACAGCGACATCCCCTGTTCCCCGATCCGGGTCGCGAGCCCCCACGGCAGGTCGTGTACGAACTCCGCCCGCGTCACCCGTAGCGCCTCGGCGATGTCGGCGTCGGAGGCCTCCGGACGGCCCAGGGTGAGGTTCTCCCGGACGCTCATCGAGAACAGCGTGGGCTCCTCGAACGCGGTGGCGACGTGGCGCCGCAGGCACGCCAGGGTGAGATCCCGTAGGTCGTGGCCGTCCAGCGTGACCCGGCCCCGGGTGGGGTCGTGCAGCCGCGGCGCGAGCGCGGCAAGGGTGGACTTGCCGGATCCGGTGACCCCTACCAGCGCGATCGTCTCCCCGGGTGAGATCTCCAAGTCGACCTGCCGGAGTACCGGAAAATCCCCGTCCGGGTACGTGAACCCGACCCCTTCGAACCGCAGTCGCCCGGTGATCTCGGACGGCTCGACCGTAACCGCGGACGGTGAGTCCACCACCGTGGGCTCGGTGTCGAAGACCTCGTACAGCCGGTCGGCGGCGGTCATCGCCTCCTGGCCGTTCGCCAGGATCCAGCCCATCGCCTCGATCGGCCAGGCGAGCATCAGGTGCAGCGACGCGAACGCGACCAGGCCCCCGAGTGTCAGATCCCCGGTGTGTACGGCGAGCGCCCCGACCACCAGCACCACGCCCAGCGTCGCGGTGGGTACGAGGTCCAGCAGCGCCCAGAACCGGGCCACCAGGCGTGCCTTGCCGACGGCGGTGTCGTGCAACAGCCGCGCCCGGGCGTCGAACCGCCGGAACACCTCATGGCTGCGGCCGAAAGCCTTGATGGTCCGCATCCCGTGTGCGGTCTCTTCCACCTCAGTCGCCACGTCGCCCTGCTGGTCCTGCTGCCGGCGGGAGGTCTCCAGGTACTGGTGTCCGAAGTGCTTCGCGGACAGGAACAGCGGGATCCCGCTCGCCGCCACCAGCAGCCCGAGTGGCCAGTAGAGCCCGAGCAGGAGCACGATCACGGTGATGAAGGTGGCGGCATTGACCAACATGAAGATCAGGCCGAAGGAGAGGAACCGCCGGATCACTCCCAGGTCGCTGGTGGCCCGGGACAGCAGTTGCCCGGACTGCCACTGCCCGTGGAACGCCACCGACAGTTTCTGCAGGTGGGCGTAGAGGGCGGAGCGGATCTCGGTCTCCATCCCGAGCGCGGCGTAGGACTGGATCCAGCGCCGTACGAAGTTCAGCCCCGCCTCCGCGACGCCGAGTGCCAGCGCGGCCGCCCCGAGCAGCGGCAGCGCGCCAGGGTCGGAGCGGCGTACCGGACCGTCGACCACCGCCTGGATCACCAGCGGGATGGAGATGCCCGCGGCGGTGGCGAGACCGGCGGCGAGCGTCATCACCACCATCTGCCACGCGTACGGCCTCAGGTAGTGGCGGATCCGCCAGAGGTTGCCTAGGGCATGTTTACGCCGGAGCGAGGGCTCCGGCGTAATGGGCGGTACGGCTGACGACACCTTGCGACGGTATCGGTACGGGGGGACAAATCTCTTCCGATTTTCCCGGATCCGGGTCGGCATGAGGGGCACCCCGACACCGTGCAACTTCAACCACGATTGAGGTCAACGCCCCTGTGACGCGGCCGGCGGTTCGCCTAGCCACGATCATGGCGTCCGCCGTGCCCTGTCCTGGGCTTCGGGGACGCCATGATCGTGAGGGAGGGTGCCGCGCCGGTGGGTCAGGCGGCCGGCGACTCGTGGTCGAGTAGCCACCGTTTCACCGGCAGCCCCCACCGGAACCCGCCGAGCGCGCCGCCGATGCGTACCACCCGGTGGCACGGTACGAACAGCGCGGCGGCGTTGCGGGCGCAGGCCTGTGCGGCGGCGCGGACCGCGGCGGGGCGTCCGGCGAGTGCCGCGTACCCGGTGTACGTCACCGGGGCGCCCGGCGGCACGTCCCGCAGCACGTCCCAGGCGTGGCCGAGGAACTCGCCGCCCCGCTGCCGTACCGGCACAGTCGTCGCGGCGGTCAGGTCGCCGTCGAGGTAGGCCAGCACCGCCTTGGTGAGGTCACCGAGGTCGTCCCGCCGGCGGGGGTCAACCGGCCGCAGCGCCGGATGCACCAGCGGGACCAGGTCGTCCACGGCGGCGGTCCAACCACTCGCGAGTACGGCATCGTCGCTGGCCAGTACGGTGAACGGGCCGACAGGCGTCGGAATGGTCGCGTACGAACTGCTCATCTCATCCTCCACTGATTA
>JBOGDK010000500.1:0-2854 GCA_050701795.1 Micromonosporaceae bacterium | reverse complement strand
AGCCCGCTGCGCCAGATGTGCAGCAGCCCGTACATCACGGAGGCGACACCGGCCATCAACAGGGAGGTACGAGAGTCGGCGATGTAGAGCAGCAGCGCCCCGTTGCCGACCGCGACCCACCGCTGCCACGTGGCGAACCGGCTGTCGGCACCGACCCGGATCGCGGCCAACACGGCGGTCATGGCGATGAAGTTCGGGTGGTACACCAGCCACGGGCCGCCCCAGAACCGGCTGGACTGCGCGTACCCCCAGGCGCTGTTGGACGTGACGTGGAATTCGGTGGTCTCGAAGACGTACTGGGCACCGAACGCCAGCAGAGCGGCATGGCAGATCATCAGGCCGGCCACGATCCCGATCGAGATGTCCCGGTCGCGTCGCCGTACCGTCTGGTAGATCAGCAGCGCCACGATGACGGCGAACCCGCCGTAAACGAGTCGCCGTGCCAGCACCGACCCCTCGCCGAGCAGCACCGCGCTGAGTGAGCCGGTTGCCCATAGCGCCACGGCCAGCCAGAAACCGCCCAGCTTGACGACCTCCCGCCACTCCCGCCACCACGGGTACGTCCACACCGCGGCGACCAGGGTGACGACGCCAGTGACTGTCCAGACGTATATCGGCTGGTCAAGTCGGGTCCAGGCCATCATCGCGGCGAAGACCACACCGATCCCGAGCAGGAGCCCTTCCGGGGAGACACCGGGCAGCGACACGGCGGTGTAAAGCAAAGCGGCGGCGATCAGTATCGCCACCCCGGCGCCGATCCCGTCGACGGTGCCGCTTCGGGCTCCCCACCAGGTGCCGATCACCAGCGCCAGCACTCCGGCGGCGGCGAGGCCACCGAGGAGTACGGGGCCCTGCGGGGTCCTGAGTAGTGGTTGAGTCACGCCAGTCCGGTTCTGCACGAGCCGAATCTCCTGTGTGTCGCGATCCCCTGTATGTCGCGGGCCTCGTGTGTGTCGCGGGCCTCGTTCCCTCATTCCCTCTTCGGGCGGGGAGTACGCCCCACCCGACGGCCTCGGCGCGCCGGACCGGCACCAAGATTGTTTCATGCGGCGGCTCCGATCCGGTCATACCGGGCACCTTCCGCGGACGACACGAACGCCGGCCCTCGAAGATCGTCGCACCCCGCCATCCGCGGCGCAGGCCGGTACGAGTGCTCCGTGGCCGGGGTACCGTGTGGTGCCGTGACGGTGGATCGTGACGCTCGTACCCGGCGGTCCGCCGACGACACGCCGCATCCTCGCCGCACGACACGCCGGCTCACAGTGGAGGTAGCTGCTCCCGGATGAAAGTCGTACTCGCTCACAACCGGTACGTCTCGGCTCAGCCGTCCGGCGAGAACACCGTCGTCGACGGGGAGAGCCAACTGCTGGCTGACGCCGGTGTGACGGTGCTGCCGTTTCAACGTACGTCTGACGAGATTCCGACACTCCCGGCCACGGAGAAGGCGCTGTTGCCGATCTCCCCGCTGTATGCCCGACGAGCCCAGACGGAGCTGTCGACCCTGCTGGCCAGGGAGCGCCCCGATGTACTGCACCTGCACAACCCGTACCCGCTGTTGTCACCGTGGGTGATCCGTACTGCCCACGCGCATCGGGTACCGGTGGTGCACACCGTGCACAACTTCCGCCAGGTCTGCATCGCGGGGACGTACTTCCGGGACGGCCACCCCTGCCACCTGTGCCGCGGGAAGGCGTACCCGTACCCCGGGGTCCAGTACGGCTGCTACCGCGGCTCCCGGGCGCAGAGCGTGATCATGGCGACCACGTTGGCGGCGCACCGGGGTACCTGGCGCTCGGTGGACCGCTACATCGCGCTCACCACCGCGATGGCCGCTCACCTGCGGGATTACGGCATCCGGGACGACCACATCGCGGTGAAGCCGAACAGCGTTCCGGACCCTGGACGCCACGACGTGGCCGGCTCCGGGTTCCTGTACGTCGGGCGGCTCTCGGAGGAGAAGGGTCTGCGGCTGCTGCTCAAGGCGTGGCGGCGGCACCCCGTGAACGCGCTCGGCACGCTCACCGTGGTTGGCGACGGGCCGCTCCGGGAGCAGGTGGCCAGCGCCGCGGCGGGCCGTACCGACATCGTCTTCCGCGGCCGGCAGGAACCCCCGGCGGTACGCGAGGCGATGCGCTCCGCCGCGGCCCTCGTGGTCCCGTCCACCTGGGACGAGGTGTGCCCGATGGTCGTGGTCGAGGCGTTCTCGCAGGCCCGTCCAGTGCTGGCGACCGACAAGGGCGGGCTTCCGTACCTGGTGGGGGCGGATACGGAGCGTCCCGCCGGCTGGATCACCGAGCCGACCACCGACGCCTTGGCCGCCGCCCTGGGCCAGGCCGCCACGCAGGCCCCGAACCTGAGCACCGCCGCCCGCGCCCGGTACGACACCGTGTTTTCTCCAGACGTGGTGACCAGCCAGCTACTGAAAATCTACGAAGAGGTGGCCTCGGGTTCGCCCCGCTGACGTGGTGTGCGCTGTTCCCGGTGCTCGCCGGTCGCCGTGTCGAGCCGGCGGTCCTGACTCCGCGCTTCGAGGCCGCCGACCCGGGGCGGGGGGTCGAGGCGGTGTTCGCTGATCGGCGGGTTGAGGTGGGGTTCGCCGGTCCCTGACACCCGTGGCCGCCCTGTGGGCGCGTCCTGCTCAGCGATCACAGAGTCATGGGTGTCGCCGTCGGGGCGGTGCTCGGCGCCACCGTCCCGGCCAGAAGGCTCCGGGCCAGTGCGGGCCAGGGCTGACAGCGCGCGGCGGTAGAGCAGGTACGCGGCGCACCAACCCACCGCGGCACCCACCACCATGCCGTACGCCACGCCGAGCACGCCCCCGATCAGCGCGCCGATCAGACTCGCCGGCAACGTC
>JBOGDK010000499.1:0-2859 GCA_050701795.1 Micromonosporaceae bacterium | reverse complement strand
CCCACCCCGAACGCGTGCTTGGTACCCGCTACTACCCGCCCGCGCATCTGATACCCCTGGTGGACGTGGTTCCGGGCAAGGCGACCTCGCCGGAGGCGGTAGCCGCCACGCGACAGCAGTTGGCCGCCGTGCACAAGGTGCCGGCGGTACACGACGACGATGGAGGGGGCGCGATCGGTCCGCGGTTGCAGGGTGCGCTCGTCGCAGAGGCGTTCCGGATCGTACGGGACGGCGCGGGCACGCCCGAGATGGTGGACCAGGCTCTGACGCAGGGGCTCGGGCGGCGGTTCGGCTCGACCGGGGTGTTCGATCGCATCGACCTCGCGGGACTGGACACGGTCGCCGCGGTGCTCACCGGCCAGGGACGCCCCGTACCGGCCACACTGCAGGAACGGCTGTCAGCCGGGCATCTCGGGGTCAAGGCGGGGCGTGGCTTCTACGATTGGCCGCCGGAACGCGCCGCCCAGATCGAACGGACACTCGCCCAGCATCTCGTCGACCAACTGCGGCGGGACCGGAAGCCTCCTTTCGAGAAGCCCACGACGGCGGCGCCCGACGTACTCCTCGACATGAGGTTGATCGAGCCGTTCCTCACCGCCGCGGTCGCCGAATACCAGGGGTGTACGACAGAACAGCCGCCGAGCTGCTTCGCTGTCCTGGTGGGACAGCGGGCGGTACCAGGCCACCTGCAGCCGACACGGGTCTGCTTCGGTCGAAACGTAAGGGCCCAGGACCCGGTGGCGCTGACCGAGTTCGCGACCAACGTCGTGCCGTGTTTCGGTGCCGCGTACGCCAACACCCGGCGCGGCTTCTGGTGCGACGCGGGTGATCTGCTGCGCATCAGCCGAGAAGCCGACGCGGATGGCCTGGAGATCCTGGGATCCATCCACCTGCACCCTGACTGGCACCACATCGGACCAGCCCATGAGCGTGGGCTACGGATCAGCCATCACCCCACGCCAATGGATCGGTACGTTCTCGACCGGACCGGTTGGCCGCTGAACATGATCTGCTACCTGGAGAGATCCAACGGCGACATCCACCACACCCTCGGGGCCTGGAACGCGCAGAGCCAGCAACTGACGATCCGCACCCGGATGGCGTGAGAGATGGGCCCTGTCCTGTAGATCTTCACTCGGTTCCGGCTTCCCTTCGCGCGCTCAGCGGACACCCGGCCCCGCCCGGGGAACTCCCGGCCCTCTGGTGGCCTTCGGGGCCCCCGGCACTCCCGTGGCCTTCGGGGTCGGGGGCGGGCCCGTCGCCTTCGGGGTCGCCGGCCCGCCGGTCGCCTCCGGTGACTTCCCAGCCGTGAAGAGTCCCAGGTCGACGGCGTACGCCATGGCCCGGTAGCCCTCGTCGCTGGGATGCAGGTGATCGCCGGAGTCGTACCCGGGGCGCAGCCGGGACGGATGCTCCGGATCGCGCATCGCCCGGTCGAAGTCGACCACCCCGTCGAACTCCCCGCTGTGCCGGATCCACTCGTTCACCGCGCGCCGGACCCGTTCACCCGGGACGGTGTAGTAGCCCGCGCCCGCGTACGGCAGGAGGGTTCCGCCGTGGATCCGTACCCCCTCGGCACGCGCGCGTTGGATCAGATCCCGGAAGCCGGCGACCAGGTCGGCGGCGGTGACGCGGACGCCGTACCCGATGTCGTTGATGCCGATCAGCACGATCACGTCGGTGACCCCGGACTGGTCGAGCACGTCCCGGTCGAACCGGGCACGCGCGTTCGGCCCGTAGTTGACGCCGTCGGAGAGCAGTCGGTTGCCCGCGATCCCGGTGTTCACGACCCCCCGGTCGATCCCGGCCTCACGCAGCCGGGCCGCCAGGATGTCCGGGTAGCGCTGGTTCGCGTCGATGGTGGAACGGGAACCGTCGGTGATGGAGTCGCCGAACGCCACCACCGTCCCCATCGCGCGGGTACGCACCTCGACGCCGTCCAGGAAGAACCAGGAGTAGCTCGCCTTCCGGTACGTACCGGCCGACTCCGCGCCGGCGTGGTTGCCCCGGGCCGACAGGTACGTGCTCGCCCGCGCCCTCGGGTGCCACGACGCGGGCCCGCTGCCGCGCGCCGGAAGGTACATGCTCACCACCAGGTCGCCTCCGCTGGGCACGGCCACGCTGATGGCGTCGCTGAACAGGCGCTGGCCCACCGGTACGGTGACCGACCGCTCGCCGTCGAAGGTGACACGCCGGTGGGAGCCGGGGCGTACCGCGGCACCGGTGGCGCGTAGCCCGACGTACACGCTGGCGAAGGTGACCGGCGCGGTGCCGAACGTGTTCGCCAGCCGGATCCGTACGTCGGTGCCCCCGGAACTCATCCGCACCACCATGCGGAGGGTCTGGTCGGCGTACCCGACGACGGTGGTGTCGGCCGGGGGCACCAGGGCGGTGGCCCAGGAGCCGTACCAGGAACCGGTGTCGTTCACGGCCCCCACCGCCGGTGGGTTCACCCCGGAGGAGTTCGGCAGTGTGGCCGGGATCAGGGCGCCCAGCGACAGCAGCAGTACGATCAGCAGCCGTACCCGAACCGCGCCGCCCCGCCGTCCCCCCGGACGCGGTACGTGCCCTGTCCGGGGGCACGGCGCGACCTGGGTCGCCGCTACCGGCACCTCAACCCGGTACGCCATGACGGTCCTCCACGGACTCAGGGCCGGTGGGGCAGTGGTCACTTCGCCACAGCCGTCCGCGCGTTGGGCCACAAGATATCCGGCTGTGTCATGTGATAGGTAGAGGCTGTTTGGGTCGTTTACCCACAGTGCCGGTGTGTCGGAGACCTGCATTCCCCTGGATCTGGTGCGTGAGCCGGCGTCCCGTGACATGTCGCCGGGCCGGCCCCCAGAAGGGAGCCGGCCCGGC
>JBOGDK010000498.1:0-2866 GCA_050701795.1 Micromonosporaceae bacterium | reverse complement strand
CGTGGCCGCCCGGCGTCCTAACGCCCTGGGTCCCGTGTGCTCGCCTGGGGCGTTCGGTATTTCTTGTGGGGGGCGACCCCCACACCCCCGCGTGCGACCCTCGCGTGCCGGGTCACCCGCCATTGCGCACCCCCGCGTGCGACCCTCGCGTGCCGGGTCACCCGCCATTGCGCGCCCCCGCGTGCGACCCTCGCCTGCCAGCTCACCCACCGCCGCGCGCCTCCGCGCGGTCGGGGGTGCTGCGACAATCCGGGGGTGGGTACGGATACCGAATTGATCTGCTCCGCGAAGGGGTGCCGCCGCCCGGCGGCGTACGCGCTGCGCTGGCGGAACCCGAAGCTGCACACCCCAGATCGGCGGAAAACCTGGCTGGCCTGCCCCGAACACCGGCAGCACCTCTCGGACTTCCTCGCCGCCCGGGGGTTCCTTCAGCAGGTCGATCCGTTGGACCCGGCGGCCCCAGCCTAGGCTTGCCAGGGTGACGAGCGAACCGATCGGACCGTGGTCGGCCGAGACCACCTGGCACCCGGTCTCCAGCAAACTGGTGTGGGTACGACTGATCGGTCTCCTTGTGGGCTCCGTACCGCTCGCCATCGGGGTGGTCGCTGCATGGCTGTACGCATCCACCACATTGGCGATCCTGGTCACCACGGCCCTGGTGGGGTTCGTGGTGTTCCGCGCCATCATGGTGGTGCGCGCCGTACGGTCCTGGGGCTACGCCGAACGCTCCGAAGAACTGCTGGTGCGCCACGGCATACTGGTCCGCAGGATGTCGATCGTCCCGTATGGACGGATGCAGTTCGTCGATGTGTCGGCTGGTCCGCTGGAGCGCGCGTTCGGGTTGGCCACCGTACAGCTGCACACCGCCGCCGCGGCCAGTGACGCCGGGATCCCTGGGCTGGAGCCGGAGCCCGCCGCCCAACTCCGGGACCGGTTGGCCGCGCTCGGTCGTACCCGTACGGAGGGCCTGTGAGCGCGGGAAGTGTGCGTGCGAGCCCCACAGCAGTCGCGAACGGACCGGCACGGTGAACCAGGCGCCCGGAGGTGAGCCACGCCGTCGGCTGCACCCCCTCACCCCGCTGCTGCGAGGGATGCGCACCTTCGCGGTGCTGGTAGCGGCGATCTCGCTGCAGGGGTTCGTCCGGCTCGGGCTGCTACGGGGCGCCGTGGTGGTGCTGCTCGCGGTGCTCGTGGCGCTCGCCCTGTCCTGGGTGAGCTGGTGGTTCACGGGCTACCACGTCGTGGACCGGGAGCTCCGGGTGTACGAGGGCCTGCTGTGGCGCCGCTCCCGGACGATCGCACTGGAACGGTTGCAGTCCGTCGAGGTGGTACGCCCACTGCTGGCCCGCCTGACCGGGTTGGCCGAGTTGCGGCTGGAAGTGGTGGGCGCCGCGAAGACGGAGGCGCCACTGGCGTTCCTCACCGTCAGCGAGGCGTACGGGCTTCGGGATCGCCTGCTGTCACTGTCGGCCGGGGTTACGACGCCCGAGGCGGAGCCCGGCTCGCGGCCGGCACCGGAGCAGATCGGGGAGATCCTGCACCGCGTGGCTCCGCGCGACCTGCTGGGCAGTCAGCTACTCACCCCGCAGGCGATGTTCGTCCCGTTCGCGCTCGCCGGTTCGGTGTTCACCTTCGCGATCAACCCGGATCTGAGCCTGGTCGGCATCATCGGCGCCGTCACGGCTGCGCTCGGGATCGCGTTGCAACCGGTCCGCCGGGTGGTCGCCGAGTACGGCTTCACGGTCGCCGTGACACCGCGCGGCCTGCGGTTACGACACGGTCTGCTGGAGACCCGCAGCCAGACCGTACCGCCCGGGCGGGTTCAGGCGGTCGGATTGACGTGGCCGCTGCTGTGGCGGCCGATGGGCTGGCTGCGCTGCCGGATCGACGTCGCGGGTTACACCGGTGGTGACGGCGAGCAGTCGGTCGGCGGCACCCTGCTGCCGGTCGCAGTGCCGGCCGTCGCGCAGCGGGTCACGGCGTACGTGCTTCCCGGCGTGGACGTCGCACTGTTGCCGTTGACTCCGGTGCCGGAGCGCGCCCGATGGCGGGTGCCGCTGCAGCATCGGGTGCTCGCCGCCGGGCTCGGCGATGAGGTGTTCGCGGTGCGGTCCGGCCTGCTGACCCGACAGTTCGTGCTGGTCCCGTACGCGCGGATCCAGAGCGTACGGGTGGTCCAGGGGCCGTGGCAGCGCCGGCTGGGGCTCGCCACCGTCCATGCCGACACGGCGGGCCTGAGGATCGCCGCGGTCGCTGAACATCGTGGCCTGGCCGATGCCCGGGAACTCGCCGCGGAACTCACCGAACGCGCGCGCCTCGCCCGTTCTGCCGCGCTGGCGGGCGCTGACCCAGCGACCGACACGTTGGCGGATCCAGAACCAGGAGCCGGCATGCCCGCGGATGCTGAACCAGGGGCCGGCGCGTCGGGGGAAGCCGGACCAGCGGCCAGCGCGCCGCCGGAGTCCACCTCACCCGGCGACACCGATGACGCGCCGACCTCCGGACCTGCTCCGTCTCCGTGGGCCGCGCCGGGACCGCACCCCCGGCCTGGAGCCACCGAACCGGATCGGCGGCACGCCGGTGAATCCGGTACGCGGACAACCGGACCGGGCGCCGCGCCCGCCGAGAACGCGACCCCGCGACCCGACAATCCCGACGCCACGACCTGACAGGCAGCTCCGGTCACCCCGCTGACCAAGCTCATCGCAACCCGCGTACCGGGGATCTACCCTGGGGCCATGGAGCTGTCCCCTGGTATGAGCGCACAGGTGGAGCTGGTGGTGGGTGACGCCGATACCGCACAGACCCTGGGTTCCGGGGACGTCCCGGTGCTCGGTACGCCGCGCGCTCTCGCACTCTGCGAGGC
>JBOGDK010000497.1:0-2869 GCA_050701795.1 Micromonosporaceae bacterium | reverse complement strand
GCGCCTTCTGGCATCTCTGGCTCGCCACTCTGGTGAATCGGCTCGGCGGCTTCATCGTCATCTACCTGGCGGTCTACCTGGTCGTGGTGCGTGAGTTCGCTCCGTCCTTCGCCGGCCTGGTGGTCGGCCTGTACGGTGCCGGCGCGGCGCTCGGCGTGCTGGTCGGAGGCGTGCTCGCCGACCGCTGGGGACGTCGCCCCACGATGATCAGCGCACAGCTCGCCGCGGCCGTGGTCGCCGTGGCGCTGGGCCTGGTCACCGCAGGCCCGGCGATCGCGCTGCTGACCAGCCTGCTCGGTGCGCTCACCCAGGCGGCACGGCCGGCGATGTCCGCGATGATGACCGATGTGGTGGCCGACGGAGACCGGCTGCGGGCGTTCAGCCTGAACTACTGGGCGATCAACCTGGGCTTCGCCGGCGCGGCGCTGCTGGCCGGCGTACTCGCCGGACTGGACTACCGGCTGCTGTTCTTCCTCGACGCCGCGACCACCGCGCTGGGCGCGCTGGTGGTGTTCCGGATTCCGGAGACCCGGCCCCGTGTGACGCCGCAGGCCCGGCCCCGCGACGCGGCGGTCCCGGCGGGCCAGAGTCCTCCGGCGGGCCGGAGTCGTCCGGGTGGCATCGGGGCGGTGCTCGCCGACCGGGTGTTCCTCGGCCTGGTGGGCACCACGCTGCTGACCTGGATGATCGTGGAGACCCTCAGCATGATGCCGATCGCGATGCGGTCGGACGACCTGCCGATGTCCAGCTACGGCGCCGTGATCGCGGTCAACGGCATTCTGATCGTGCTCGGCCAGCTGTTCGTACCGCGGCTGGTGCGGGGTAGTGACCGCAGCCGGACCCTGGCACTCGCGGCGGTGTTCATCGGCGTCGGGTTCGGGACGGTCGCGGTCGCCGACCAGATCTGGGTGTACGCCGTCAGCGTCGCGATCTGGACCGTTGGCGAGATGTTGATGAGCCCGTCGAACTCGTCCCTGATCGCTGACCTGGCGCCGGCCGCGTTGCGGGGCCGCTACAACGGGGTCTTCTCGCTCGGGTTCTCGGTCGCCAGCTTCGCCGCGCCGGTGCTGGCCGGGCTCACCATGCAGTACTCCGGCGAGGCCACTCTCTGGATCGGCTGCCTGGTGCTCGGGCTGGTCGCCGCGGGCCTGCAGTACGTCGCGGGGCCAGCCCGGGAGCGCCGGGTCGCCGTGCTGCGTGCCGCCGAAGTCGAGGCAGTGGCCACCAGCCGGGACGGTGCCGCAGCGCCGCCCCGGCCCGAGCCGGCGGCGGCATAAGTGGTGGCGGCACCGACGCGGATCGGCGAGCATCGGGCCGTGGAGTTGGCGCGGGTACGGCAGCGGCTCGCCGATCACTGGGGGGCTGACGTACCGGTCGCGGCGCTGTACGTGGCGCACCACGAGCGGGTGGTGTTCCAGACGGTGGATCCGGACGGCACCCGGGTCGTGGTCAAGGCTGACGTGGCCGACGACAGGCTGGCCCGGGAAGCCGCGGTGCTGGGTGCTGCCGGGGACGCCATCGCCGTACCGGAGGTGCGGGTGCACTTGCCGGGTGTGATGGTGATGTCGTGGATCGGCGGTACCCCGTTGGCCTCCGACAGCCCGGACGCCGACTGGACCGCGGTGGGGCGTGCGCTGCGGCGGTTGCACGACGGCGTACCGACGGAAGGGTTTCCCCGGTTCGCCGGTGCCGAGAGCTGGTCGGGGTTCTTCCGCGGCTGGTTGCCCGCCGAACGCGCCCGCTGTGCGAGTCGCGGGCTATGGCCGGACGATGTGCTCGACACCCTGTTCCAGACCGCCGCCGCGGCGTCCGGAGCTGGGATCGGCGACGACGGGGCCCACGACGGCGGGGAACCGCCGATCCGGCTGCTGCACGGGGACAGCTCGACGATCCACTGGCGGATCGGCCCGGACGGCACGGCCGCGGCGATCGACTTCGGCGACCACTGCGTCGGCGACCCGCTGTGGGATCTGGTGGTGCTGACCCATTGGGACGATGCCAGGCTGCCCGCCGTCCTGGAGGGGTACGCCGCCGGCCCGGCGACCCGGCGCCGCCTGGACCGGTTGTACGAGCCGTACCGGGTGGTACGCCACCTGCTGGCGATCGAATGGCTGCTCGACCACGGCTACGACCCGGCGCCCACGGTCGATGAGCTGGCGCGACTGGCTGTCAGCTCCGCGACGCCGGCCGCGGGCTGACGCGAGGGGTGTTCTTTTTACCCGGGCAGAATGTCGGTGGGTGCGGGCAGGATGTCGTCCATGAGACCCGAGTCCAGGCACCTGAGCGTGGTGATCGAGCGACCCGCCGACATTGTCTACGAGTACGCAGCGGACCCTGCGAACCTGCCGACCTGGGCCGCCGGCCTGGCCAACGCCGCACTCGAGAAGACGGAGGAAGGATGGGTGGCTGACTCTCCGATGGGGCGGGTCGTCGTCAACTTCGTCGAACGCAACGACTTCGGCGTCGTCGATCACGTCGTGACCCTGGAGTCTGGTGAACGCGTCTACAACCCACTCCGTGTGGTCCCCTATGGCGAGGATTGTGAAGTCGTGTTCACCGTGCGGCAACGGCCTGCCATCAGCACCGACGAGTTCACCCGCGATGCGGCCGCCGTGGCTGCCGACCTCGACACGCTCAAACGGGTGCTCGAGTCACGCTGACGGGCTGTCAATCGCGGCGGGCCGCAGCAGGCTCACTCGGTCGGGGTGAACAGGTGGCGGAAGGCCTGGAGGTTCTCCAGTGACTCGCCGCGCTTGACGCGCCACTCGTACTCCCGGCGGATCGAGGTGCCGAACCCGATCTCCAGCATGGTGTTGAAGTCGTCGTCGGCGTACCGCAGCACCGACCCGAGCAGCCGGTCGAGCTCGTC
>JBOGDK010000496.1:0-2871 GCA_050701795.1 Micromonosporaceae bacterium | reverse complement strand
TACTCGCCGTGGAGCTGTTCGAGACCGACGGTGGACTGTTGGTCAACGAGCTGGCGATGCGGCCCCACAACTCCGCGCACTGGACCATCGAGGGGGCGCGTACCAGCCAGTTCGAGCAGCACCTCCGGGCGGTGCTGGACTATCCGCTGGGGGACACCTCGTTACAGGCGCCAGCGGTGTGCATGGCGAACCTGCTGGGTGGCGAGCCCGGGGGCATGGGCATCGACGAACGGCTGCACCACCTGTTCGCGGCCGACCCCGGGGTGAAGGTGCACCTGTACGGCAAAGCGGTACGCCCCGGGCGCAAGATCGGTCACGTCACCGTGGTGGGGGAGGACATGACCGACGTACGCGCCCGGGCCGTACGCGCCGTGCAGTGGTTGCGTACCGCCAGCCGATCAGGCGGGCACTGAGATCGCGAACGTGGCGACCAGGCCGTTGTGGTCGGATTCCGTGCCGGTGACGATCGAGTAGTCGGTCAGCCACATCTTCTGGTGCTCCGGGACCCGCTTCCAGAAGTAGATGTAGTCGATGTGCCGGCTGCCGAGCGTGCCGGTGCCTTTGACGCCGAGGATGTTGTACGTCGAGCGCAGGTTGGGCAGCGCGTTGTCCTCGAAGACCCGCCAGGGGAAGTTCACGTACTGCACCCGCCGGTCATCGACGAAATCGACGTTGAGGTCGCCGGAGACGACCACCTGGCCACTGTCCTGCTTGCTGGTGGCCAGCGCCTTGATGTCACGGAACTGCTTCTCCGCGCAGTCGGTACGGGGCAGGTCGTACGGGTGCCCGTTGTTGTCGATGTGCGCGTTCGCGTGGGCGTTGATGTGGTGGACGTACCGGCCGGTGGGCTTGTGCAGGTAGCGCACCCAGTTGGTGTAACGGGCGGGTGGCACCTCGCCCGGGCCGTTGGTGTCGCACGCGAACACCGAGCCACGGCTGACCACGTCGAACATGGACTTCCTCGCCAGCAGTGCCTCGTTGCGTGCGTGGTTCGGGTCGGGGGCGTAGAAGTGCCAGCCGTTGTTGGCGGCCCAGTCCCTCAGGAACGAATACCGCCCAGCCACCTCGTTGAGGCCGACCAGGTCCGACTTCGACGTGATCAGGTTCAGGTCAGCCCGGAACCGCGCGTCCGATATCGAGTTCAGGATGTTCAGGTGGCCGACCTTGAACGACCGGTTCTCGGTGGTGGACACCGACGCCGAGGCCGAGTTCGGCGCGGCGGCGATGCCGGAGAGTACGGCCAGGGCGCCGAGGATTGCCAGGATCCTGCGGTTGCGCCAGCGTGGTGGATTCCTCATGGGCGATCCTTCCGTCTGCACTCGCCTCCTCCGTGCGGGAAGGATAGTACCGAAGATCCGCCTCCATAAGAAACTTACCGACGCCACTGGTCGCCACCCACCTACTTGGTTGGCTGGCGACGTGCCGACACGCCGTACGGCGCGGCGTGTCGGCACGTCCGTACCCAACCAAGTGGCCGAGGACGGCGGAGGGCGGCGGAGGACGGCGGGTGCGGTGCGGTGCACCGGTGGCCGGGGCGTGGCGGGTGGGTCGGGTCGGGTCGGGTCGGGTGACGATAGTGTCGAGCCGACATCACGCACCGCGAGGGAGACCACAGTGGCGGCACCAGAACCGGCGGGCGGGCGTACCGCGCACGTCGGCGTCATCATGGGCAGCGACTCGGACTGGCCCACGATGCAAGGCGCCGCTGAGGCACTCGACGAGTTCGGCGTCGGGTACGAGGTGCACATCGTGTCCGCGCACCGTACCCCCCAGGGGATGATCGACTACGCCACCGGGGCGGTGGAACGAGGCCTGAAGGTGATCATCGCCGGCGCTGGTGGCGCGGCTCACCTGCCGGGCATGGTGGCCTCCGCGACCCCGTTGCCCGTGATCGGTGTGCCGGTGCCACTCAAGCACCTGGACGGACTGGACTCGCTACTGTCCATCGTGCAGATGCCAGCCGGGGTGCCGGTGGCCGCGGTGTCAGTCGCGGGCGGCCGCAACGCGGGTCTGCTGGCGGTACGGATCCTCGCCACCGCCGACACTGAACTCACCAACCAGATGACCCGGTATCAGGCCGGCCTCGCGCAACTGGTGGAGCAGAAGGACGCCATGCTGCGTGCCCAGCTCGAAGGCCGGCAGGGCGGCGGACCGGCGACCCCCACCGGCGCATGACCAACACGGTGGTGTTCGACTGCGACGGCGTGCTGGTCGACTCGGAGCCGATCTCGAACCGGATCTTCGCGCGCGTGGTGTCCGGGGAAGGCCTGCCGACCACGTACCAGGACTCGCTGGTGCGCTATCTCGGTCGCTCCACCGCGGAGTGTGCCGCCGAGATCGAAGCCGCACTCGGACGGCCACTGCGCAGCAACATCGTGGCCGAGTACGAGCGACAGACCTCCGAGGCGTTCCGTACCGGGCTCGCCCCTATACCCGGCGTGGTGGACCTGCTCGACACCCTGGTCGACGCCGGGATACCACGGTGCGTCGCCTCCAGCGGTACGCCCGCCGAGATCGCGCTCCGGCTGGAGCTGACCACACTCGGCGGGTACTTCGGCGATCGCGTCTACAGCGCCTCGATGGTGCCCCGGGGCAAACCCGAACCGGACCTGTTCCTCTACGCCGCCGAACAGCTCGGGGTCGACCCCGCCACGTGCGTCCTGATCGAGGACAGCCCGTACGGGGTACGCGGTGGAAAGGCGGCCGGGATGACCGTGGTCGGGCTGGCGTCGCTGGCCCCGTCGCACCTGCTGCGCGCCGCGGGAGCCGATCTCGTGGTCGCCGACATCACCGATGCCCGGGAAGCGATCGGGGTCTGACGGGTCTGACGTACCCGGCGGCGGACTATGGATCTCATCGGCCGGCCGGGGG
>JBOGDK010000495.1:0-2887 GCA_050701795.1 Micromonosporaceae bacterium | reverse complement strand
CTGAGCCTGGGTCAGGCCCGCCGCCTTCCGGAGTCTGAGCAGCTCGGTCGCCAGCCTGCGCAACCGTACCGTCGGAGGGTTTGGACGCCTGGTCACCTACGAACCTTTCGTTTGTACGTCCCGGATTGCATTCACGACGACATTCGGCACCCACGAAGCGTCAAACTAGCCGTCACAATGCGTATTGAGCAATGCCTGCATTCTCTTTAGGTTCGTGTTGCGCGGCCGTCGCGCCCTGACGAGCGAGGGGGAACCCGTGGGCCAACCTGCGACAACACACTCCGATATGGACGCCGAACGCGCGTCCGCCTCTCGGACCGGATCCGGGAACTGACCCGGGTCCTGGAGGACGCATCCGCCGATCGTGACCTGGCGATGTTCAAGGCATACCAGCACGGGCTGACATATCAGGAGATCGCCAAGCTGGCCTTGATCGATCTCGCCACGACCAGGCGCAAAATCGAGGTGCTGAGTCGGGAAGACGACATCGATGAGTGCGACGAGGAGTCGATCTGGGTCGTGTGCCACCCGAGAAGCTGGTGACCGCGATGTCGAGAGAGGACGTTGGCGCGCCGCCACCGCGCCCGTTGGAGGTGCTGTTCTCGGACGCGACCAGCCACGCGGAGTCCGTCAAGGACACGTGTACCCGGGGTGGCGTGGGGCTGGCGCGGGTCGCGAGCATCCTGGACACCCTCGCCGCCCGCCTGACGGCCATCGGCCTCCACGCCGCCGCCGAGGACGTGATCGGGATGCGGGACAACGCCGATCTCCTCGCCGACAGATTGTCCGGCGTGAAGCGCACCATCGAGGATCTCGCCAAGCGGATAGAAACGCTGGCGCTTGAAGGTCGACACCGGCGGGGAGCAACCCCGGGCGGGTCACCTTGGCGGTACGACTCCGCGCCCTCGACGAAATCGCCATGGACTCCGGGATCCTCGCCACCGCCATCGCGGGTCAGATCGTGGTGTGGGCAATGATGACAGCGCTTCCTGCCGAAGGCGAGCGATGGACGGACTACCTCGACACGTTGCTGGCGCGCGTCGTACCACCAGAGAGTTCTTGACTTAGCTCGGCGGCGGTAGGGACCGCTCCACCAGCCGGGACAGTACGATCCGCGACTCCGTCTGAGTGACGAACGGCTCGGCGCGCAACCGTTCCAGCGCCTGCTCAAGGTGACCGATGTCGGCCGCCCGCAGGTGCACCAGAGCGTCCGCTCCCCCGGAAACCGTGTACGCGCCCACCACCTCCGGGTGCCGCCGCGTCGCCTCCTCGATCTGCGCCGGGGTGGTACGCCCGGTGCAGAACAGCTCCACGAACGCCTCCGTGGTCCAGCCGACCGCCGCCGGATCCACCACGACGGTGAAACCCCGGATCACCCCGGCGGCGCGGAGTCGGTCGACCCGCCGCTTCACCGCGGGCGCCGAGAGCGCCACCTGCGTCCCGATCTCGGCGTACGACGTACGGGCGTCCACCCCGAGTATGGCGATGATCCGCCGGTCCACGTCGTCCATCATCAGTCCGCGCCCCACCCTCCCTGTCTCCCGCACCGCGCCGCTGCACCTCACGCACCGGTGAACGATGCGCCCCCACGCGGCAGTGCACGACGCACCTCGCGCAGCGGTGAATATCAGTGGACCGATCCCACCGCTGGGTTGATGATCGCCGGATGTCGTTGTGGCTGCACGAACTCGCCGAGGCCGACCACCGGATCCTCAACCCGTTCAGCGACGAGAAGCTGATGCGCCTGGGAGCGGTATCGCGGGTCGGAGCCGGCACCACCGTACTCGACCTGGCGTGCGGCAAAGGCGAGATGTTGTGCCGCTGGGCCCAGGAGTACGGCACTGCCGGCCACGGCGTCGACCTCAGCGAAGTGTTCCTGGAGGCAGCCCGGGCCCGTGCCGCTGAGCTCGGCGTCGAGGTCGGGTTCAGCCACAGTGACGCCGCCGACTACCGACCCTCCACCAGGTACGACGTGGTCTCCTGCCTCGGCGCCACCTGGATCGGCGACGGGCTGACCGGCACGATCCGGTTGCTCCGGGAAGCGGTGACGCGCGACGGGTTGCTGCTGGTGGGAGAGCCGTACTGGATCGACCCGCCGCCGGACGAGGCGCGTGCCGCGCTCGGGCCTGGCGAGTACACCGGCCTGGGCGGCGTACTGGACACGTTCACCGGCGCCGGGGTGGAGCTGGTCGAGATGCTGCTCTCCAACGGTGACGAATGGGACCGGTACGCCGCCGCCCAGTGGTGGACCCTCACCGAATGGCTGCGTGCCCACGCGCTCAGCGACCCGCGGGCAGCCGAGGTACGCGAGTTCCGCGACGAGTCGCGGCGGATCCACCTGTCGTACTTCCGCCGCTACCTGGGGTGGGGCGTGTTCGTACTCCGCCCGTGACCGTACGGCCGCTACCTGCCTGGGGCTACGAGGAACGGCCGCTACTTGCCGGGGGTCACGAGAATCAGCCGGGCCACCGCACCGGACTTGGCGTCGCGGCCCGCGATGCCGACCCGTTCACCGACCTTCAGCGCGTCGCCGTCGACGGTACGGCGGCGTTCCAGCACCCGCAGCTTCTTGCCGAAGGTCCACGTCAGCTCGAACCCGTCAGACGACTTCACGGTCATCGAGTCGTCGTCGATCGCGGTGATCTCGCCGCGCTGCACGACGATGGTACGAGGGCCGTCCTTCGTGGAGACCACAAACTCGCCGTGCAGTACGCGCTTGGCGAGGTGCCGGTTGCCGAACCGACCCTTGTGCCGGTCCCCGTCCCGGTCCCGTTTCGGGTCGCCTGGGTCGTACTTGGGGACAACCGCCTCAGGCGGGAAACCCAGCTCGGTGAGCGCCTCTTGTTCAGCGGTCAGCTGCATCGGCGGATCGGACGGCGCGGCCTGT
>JBOGDK010000494.1:0-2888 GCA_050701795.1 Micromonosporaceae bacterium | reverse complement strand
GCCTTGCGGGAACGGGCGAGCCGCTGCCGGGCCTGGGTGGTGTAGAAGGCGACGTGGCGGGTCTCCTGCCGCATGATCCGGGTCAGCAGCTCGGTGAGCACCGGGTGAGCTTCCCGCGCGAGGAGCCGGGCGTAGCCGGCGTGCGTGGACCATTCGTTGATGGCGCCCCAGGTCATGTGCACCGCGATGAAGTCCTCACCGAGCAGGTTGGCCGCGAGCGCCTGCTGGATCGGCGCCCACTTGTTCGACACGCCCTGGGCGAGCCGTACGCCGCGGATGTGGTCATCCCCGGTGGGTATCCCGTGGGCGTCGAGGACGCGGGCGAGCGCTTCGCCGTGCCAGTACTCCTCGTACGCCCACATCGTGAGGAACGTGGTCACCTCCGGGTCCTGGTGTGACGGGGTCACCAGCAGATCCCTCAGGTAGCAGACGGTGTGGGTCTCCACGTCACACATGTAGCGCAGACACCGCAACGCGTCGGATGACAGCGGACGATCGCTGAACACCTCGTAGTCGAGATCCTGGTACGCGACCGGCGCGGCTTGCGTGGAGTACTCGTCGATGTCAAAGCCCATACCAGTGGTACGGGGCCAGCGGCGGTCCGGATGGGTGGAAGGCGCCCACCTCGCCAGCGACGACTCCGGAGTGTGGTGCCCGTACCAACCACGGGCACCACACTCCAGGGATGGAGCGATTGCGGCTATCTGAGTTGCGGCTACTTCACCAGCGCCTTGGCCATGGAGTCGATCGCGCCGGCCAGACCCGCGACGTGGGTCTTGAGTGAGTCGGCCACCGCGTCGGATGGCAGTTCGCCCTTGGAGGTCTTCTCGAAGAAGTCCCCCGCCGTGCCGCGGTACGCGTCGAGGTCGTCGATCGCCTTCTCACGCTTCGCGTCGTCCTTGGTCGCCGCACCCTCGGCGTAGGTGACGAAGTTGCCGATGTGGTCCCGCCACACCTTCAGGAACGTCTTCTCGTTGTCCGGACCGGCGAGCGATCCGATGCCCTTGGACAGGGCCACCGAGTTGTCGTCCAACGTCTTCGCGGCGGCCTTGAAGGCCTCGCTACCCGTACCGCCTTCGGTGGTGTACGCGGTGAACACCGCGATCCCGGCGAGGTAGACGTGCTCCTGCAGCAACGCGGTCAGGTCCGAACGCAGCTTCGACGCCGGGCTGTCGACATCGCCTTCCATCTTCGTCGCCTTCGCTACGCCACCGGCCAGTGTCGCGGCCATCTCCGGCATGTGCTCGGCGGCGTGCTTGAGCTTCTCGTACGCGGACGTGTCACCGGCTGCGAGCGCGTCAACGGCCCCCGCGACCCCGCCGATGTGGTGCTCGAACGACTTCTGCACCGCCGAGGCGGGCAGCGCGCCCTTGGTGGCGGCATTCCAGAACTTGCCCTGTTCCTTGGCGTACGCCGTCAGGTTGTCCACTGCCTCTTTCTTGCCGGCCTCGTCCTTGCCCTTCGCCGCGACGGCGTAGGAGACGAAGTCCTGGATGTGCGCCTTGAACCCCTCGTCGAACTGCTTGCCGGCCTTCTCCCCGCCGACACTGCCGACCGCCTCGGACAGGTCGGTCGCGTTGGCGTTCACCACCTCGGCCGCGGCCTTGAACTCAGCCGAGTCCGGGCCCTTGGCGTACGCGGTCGCCACCGCGATGCCAGCCAGGTACACGTGCTCCTGGAGCAGAGCCGTCAGGTTGGCCCGGAGTTCTGAGGCTGGCGCCTCGACATCGCCCTTCAGCTTCGCCGCCTTGGCGTACCCGCCGGCCAGCGTGGTGGCCGTCATCGGCATGTGCGCCGCCGCGGTACGCGCGTCGACGAACGGATCCCCGGTACCTTCCGGCTGTATCGCAAGGTCCGCACCCGCCGTCGGTGACTTCTCCGCGCCGCTGTCCTTACCCGCGTCCGTGCCGCCTCCTCCGCACCCGGCTAGCGCGGTCACCAGCGCCAGTCCCGCGACAGCCAGGCCGCCTGTACCTTTCCGTTTCATGGTGTTCCCCCAGTAGTCGTGGGTCGGTCACCCGTGATTCGGAAACACCGGAACGGCGGATGGGTCGACCTCACATCGCGGCCGAAGGCCGCCTGACCGTTAGCTGAGGGACTGGCCGTCAGCTGAGGAACTGGCCGTCAGCTGAGGGACAGTGCGATGCCGTCGAGGATGTCGTGTTCGCTGGCGATCACCGACTCGGCCCCGACGCGCTCCATCACGACCCGCAGCACCAGTGCGCCGGCGCCGATCACATCCGCCCGACCGGGATGCATCACCCCGATCCCGAGCCGCTGCTCCCGGGTAGCGGAGAGCAGGTCGGCCGTCACCCGGACGACATCGGGGTAGCTGATCCGGGAGTGGTGAATCGCGTCGGAGTCGTACGTCGCCAGGCCCAGCGCGATCCCGGCCACGGTGGTGACCGAGCCCGCCAACCCGACCAACGTACGGGCCTGCCGACCGGCCACCGTGTCCAGCGCGCTGTCCACGGCGGCGGTGATGTCCCGCTCAGCGGCGGCGATCTCGGAGGGGGTCGGTGGGTCGGAGTGCAGATGCCGTTCGGTCATTCGTACGCAGCCGATGTCCACACTGACCGCTGCCTCGGCGTCGGCGGTGCCCCGTACGAACTCCGTCGACCCGCCACCGATGTCCACCACGAGGTACGGCGGTTCGGTGTCCTCGGGGGCGCCGCGTACCGCCCCGGTGAACGACAGGTGCGCCTCCTCTTCACCCGTCGCCACCTCGGGGGTGGCGCCGAGGACGTCGCGCACCATGGTGCGGAACTCAGCCGCGTTGGACGCGTCACGGGTGGCGCTGGTGGCGACCATCCGCACCCGTTCGGCGCCGAGTGACCGGATCTGTTCGGCGTAGTCGCGCAACGCCAGGCGGGTACGGCCCAGCGCGT
>JBOGDK010000493.1:0-2892 GCA_050701795.1 Micromonosporaceae bacterium | reverse complement strand
GGTACGTCGCTGACAGCGCCCTGGCTACGGCTCGCCAGACGTACGAGGAGAACGGGGTGCCGTGCAGCAGAACGACCGGTTCCCGGTCCTCCGAGCCGATGCGGTCCCAGCGCACCTCCCCGGCACCGCTGCGGTACGTCCTGGTGAGATCCCAGCCAGCCATCGGCCCTCCCGTGCGGCGCACCGCGGTCTGTGGCCTCTTCGCCGGTGCCGTCGCACCCACCGGTACCGCGATCCTGTCATCCGCTGGGGCCCGGTAACCAGGGGTTCACCAGCGGCGACACCGGGTAGTGCACCCTCATGGCCGAGGTCGAAGTCACGGCGCCGGCACCGCCCGAGAAGGTGTACGCGGTGCTGGCAGATGGTTGGACGTACAGCGACTGGGTGGTGGGTACGGCGCACATCCGCGACGTCGACCCGGACTGGCCGGCGCCGGGCAGCCGGATCCACCACAAGGCCGGGATGTGGCCGCTGCACCTGCGAGATGAGACGGTGGCGGTCGAGCACGTCCCGGGCTCGAAGTTGGTGCTGCGACCGCACCTGTGGCCGCTTGGCGAGGCGACGGTGACGATCACGTTGAGCCCGGCCGGGGACGACAGGACCCGGATCACGATCCACGAGGACTTCGATCAGGGGCCGCTGCGGTGGGCACGTACCAAGGTCAACGACCTGGTGCTGCACTACCGGAATGTCGAGTCGCTGCACCGGCTGGCGGACCTGGCCGCAGGGCGCTCGAATCCCGGGCAGTGACACCGGTAGCGATGCCCAGAGCACCGTCCGCGCGCCGGACATGGCGGTACAGTGTGGCCGGCATCACCGCTCTGACCTCGAAGGATTCACCGGGGCCTATGATTGGCGCCATCCAGGCGACACCGACCTGCCGGTACGGCTGTCTCTGACAGTGCGGCTCAGCGGCCAGCAACAAGGGGAGACTCATGGTCGGCTCCAAGTTCGACGTGGTACGGGATGATGCCGGCGGGGTGAGCGTGCTCAGCGTGTCGGGGGAGCTCGACGCCGCCACGGTGCCGCAGTTCGAACAGGCCCTGCTTGTGGCACTCTGCGACCGGGACGTGGTGATCAACCTCGGTGGCCTGCGGTTCATGGACTCCACCGCGCTCGCGGCGCTGGTGCGTGGTCAGCGCAAGGCCGCCGGTCTGGGGTTGAAACTGCACCTGACTGACCTGCCCCCGATGATCGCGAGGCTGCTGCAGACCACCGATGTGGCGAAGATCTTCGACACGTACCCGTCGGTCGCGGAGGCGTTGCGGGTCCTCTCGGCGGCTACCTCACCTCATACGGCGCGCACTCACGCCGCCGCGGGGGGCCCGTCCGGGGTGCGTGTGGAGTCTTCCCTGCCCAGTGCGAGCGATGCGGACGTGTCATCCACCGATGCTGACCCGGCGCCGGCCTGACACACCCGGGTGCCGGCTGTCGGCAGTCTGACAGCCATCACGGAATCGCCGCGGAAACGCCACAGTGATTCGTGCCCCGGAGCCGCGACACGAACACTTTTTGTGCTTACTTGCCTACTAACTGTCATCGCCTCGGCTAGATTTCCTTCGTGCACGTGATCACCAACCGGGAGACCGCGCCGCGCGCGCCGTGGATAACGCATCCGACGGCCGTCCGCGGCGAGATCGCCCGTCGAGGTGAATACACCGGGACTATTCACCGTTGAAACCGGAGGCCGACATGTACGGAACCCTGCCCACCACCGGACTGAACATCTCCACGCCCGTCTACCTGATCGTCGGACTGTCCATGGTGGTGGCCGGTCTCGTGACCCTGGCCCTCGCCAGAGTCCGTCGGTGACCCTCACCGTCACCGCCGTCGTTCCGGCCTACAACGAGGCAGACGGGATCGGGGCGACCCTGGAGTCGCTGCTGCGGCAGAGCGAGCCGTTCACCGAGATCGTGGTGGTCGACGACTGTTCGACCGACCGGACCAGCGAGGTGGCCCGGTCGTACGGCGTCACCGTACTGCGGTCCCCGACCAACCTCGGCTCCAAGGCTCGCGCGCAGAACTACGCGTTGCCGCACGTCGAGACCGACCTCGTGCTCCCCGTGGACGCCGACACCGTGCTGGGCGACGACTACGTGGCGAAGATCAAGGGGGCGTTTGACGACGAGCGGGTGGCGGTCGCCGCGGGGTGCGTACTGACCAGGCGGTCACGTACCACCGCGGAGCGGGGACGGATGGTCGAGTACCTGTTCGGTTTCCACTGGCATCGTCCGATCCAGAACCACGCGAACTCCCCGATGGTCTGCTCCGGCTGCTGTTCGGCGTTCCGTACCCGGGAGGTCGTGGCGTTCGGAGGTTTTCCGGAGCGGACCATCGTCGAGGACATGGACTACACCTGGTCCAAGCAGATCGAGGGCCGGCGTGCGGTCTACGTCGCCGGGGCGGTGGCGTACGCCGCCGATCCGGAGGACTTCACCTACCTGCGGAAACAGGTGTGGCGCTGGATGGCCGGGTTCTTCCAGAACGTACGGCTGCACATGCCTGACCTGGTCAGGCGTAAGAAGGTGCTCGCGCTGTGGGTGGCGCTCGCGGTGTGGGAGATTCTCACCGTGCCGATCTGGTACGCGACGCCGTTCGTGGCCAGCTTCGGTTGGGACATCTCCTTCGCCACCGCGCTGTTGTGGTTCTTCGGCGCCGAACTGCTCCTCCTGGTGCCACCACTGGTGTACGGGGCCTACCGCCGCAAGGTGCCGATATCGCACATCGTGGCCTGCATCCCAGCGCTGTACGTCGTCAAGGCGATCAACTTCAGCTACGCCTGGAAGGCGCTCGTGCTCGAATTGATCCTGGTGCCGCTCGGGCTGCGCCGCGGTCTGCACGAATACCACAAGGGCCGACCCGACCCGGTGCCCGCTGACCCTGGCGCGGCGC
>JBOGDK010000492.1:0-2926 GCA_050701795.1 Micromonosporaceae bacterium | reverse complement strand
AGGGAGTACGTGTCGTCGTCGATGCCGGCGTGCAGGTCGCCGAGCTTGGCGTACCGGTCGGGCACGGTCGCGATGGTGAACTCACGAGGGTCGACGTCGTCGATCTCGTCCCAGGTGATCGGGGTCGACACGGTCGCCTCCGGCACCCCACGTACCGAATACGCGCTGGCGATCGTGTGGTCGCGGGCGTTCTGGTTGTAGTCCACGAACAGGGTCCGCGGATCCCGATCCTTGCGCCACCATGTGGTCGTCACCTCGTCCGGTGCCCGCCGCTCGACCTCGCGGGCGAATGCCAGGGCAGCCCGGCGTACGTCGCTGAAGCCCCAGTCCGGCCGGATCCGTACGTAGATGTGCAGGCCACGGCCGCCGGACGTCTTCGGCCACCCGACCGCGCCCAACTCGTCGAGCACCTCGTGCGCCACGTGCGCCACCCGGCGTACCCGGTCAAACGGGCACTCCGGCATCGGGTCGAGGTCGATCCGCCATTCGTCAGGCTTTTCGGTGTCGGCGCGGCGCGAGTTCCAGGGATGGAACTCCACCGTCGACATCTGGACCGCCCAGATCACGTCGGCCACCTTGGTGACACACAGCTCGTCGGCGTGTCGGCCGTACCGGGGGAAGTGCACCCGTACGGTCTCCAGCCACGGAGGCGCCCCGTGCGGCACCCGCTTCTGGTGCACCTTCTCGCCGCTGGTGCCGTCCGGAAAGCGGTGCATCATGCACGGTCGTTCCCGCAACGCCCGTACGATCCCGTCGCCGACCTTGAGGTAGTAGTTGACCAGGTCGAGCTTGGTCTCGCCGCGTGCCGCGAAGTAGACCCGATCCGAGCTGGAGACCCGTACGGTGTGCTCCCCCGCCTGCACTTCCACGGGTGGGGATTTGCTCCTGCCCGCCGCCATGGCACTCAACCTACGTCCGACCTGGTCGGGTGGCGGCGGGTCGACACGCCGTCTCGATCGGCGTGTCGACCTGTCGCCGGCCAACCTCGTCGCGGGAGGGCGGCGGCTCGCGCCGAATGCGGACACGCCGCCGGGTACCTCGCGAGGGTGACCGCCAGCGTTTCCCTGTCAACACGCCGGGTAACTCACCTGAGCCGGGAGATCGACGGAGCGCACTTCCCGTGACCCCGCACCGCGGCGCGAAGGAGAGAGACGATGAGTAGCAGCGGTACACGGATCGCCCTCGCGGTTGCCGTTGGTTACGTGCTGGGGCGAAAGCACAAGCTCCGTACCGCTCTGCTGCTCGGCGCGGCTGCGGCGGCGGGCCGACTCCCAGGCGCTCCGGGCGAACTCGTTCAGCAGGGCGCCAAGGCGCTGGGGGGCGCCGCCGGCGACAAGGTCGCCGATGCCGGTGGCGGGCTGGTCGACGCCGGGAAGTCGGCGGTGATGTCGGCCGCGGCCACCCAGGTGAAGGCGCTGACCGAACGGCTGCAGGAACGTACCGAGTCGCTTCGTGGGGAGTCGTCTGGCCGGGACGCGGAGTCCAAGGACGAGGACACCGAACCCGAGGACGAGTACGACGACGATGAGCCTGAGGACAAGGACGACGACGAGCCTGACGACGAGGACGACGACGAGCCTGAGGACGAGTACGACGACGAGGATAACGATGAGGACGAGGACGACGAGGACGAGGAGCGGCCCCGCCGTACCGCGCGGGCCGCTACCTCCAGCCGGCGGACCCGGAGGTGACGGGTGATGGCGGACCAACCGCAACTACAGGACGAAGTCCGCAAGCTCGTAGAGGCGCTCGGGCAGTGGGCCCTCACGTCCGTCACCGAGAAGTTAGGTTCGGTGACCAAGGATGTGACCCAGGCCGGCGGAGGCGGAGGCGGCGGGGCGCTGAGTTCGGCGGTGACCTCCGCGGTCAGCGGCGGCCTGAAAGGCGGAGTCCCGGGAGCGCTCAAGGAAGGTACGAAGGGCGTCGTGAAGGGCGCCGGGAAATCCATCAAGGAGGCGGTCACCGGCGGCGGAGGCGGTGGAGGCGGCTCCAGCGAAGTGAAGGTCGCGAGCATCGTGGAGTCGATCGACGTCGGCGTGCCGGTGAAGGTCGCGTACAACCTCTTGACCCAGTACGCGGACCTCCCCAACTTCACCAAGGGTCTCGAGAGCGTCGAGATCGACGACGAAGAGCCGCAGAACGTGGAGTGGAAGGCGCACGTGGCCTTCTCCCACCGTACGTGGCAGGCCACGGTCACCGAACAGGTGCCGGACAAGCGGATCGTGTGGACGGCAAAGGGCAACAAGGGATTCGTCGACGGCGCGGTGACGTTCCACGAGCTGGCACCGGAACTGACCCGGATCCTGGTCGTACTGGAGTACCACTCGCAGGGCTTCGTCGAGTGGGTCGCCAATCGGTGGCGGGCTGTCGGGCGACGGGCCCGGCTGGACCTGAAGCACTTCCGGCGTCACGCGATGACCCGCACCCTGCTCAACCCCGACGAAGTCGAGGGGTGGCGCGGTGAGATCCGTGACGGCGAGGTGGTGAAGGACCACGAGACCGCGCTGCGGGAGGAGCGTGAGGAAGCCGAGCGCAAGCAGCGGGAGGAGGACGAGCGGGCGGAGCACGAAGAGGGCGAACCCGAAGACCGTGAGGAGCCCGAGGACCGCGACGAGGGCGAGGACGAAGACCAGGACGAGGACCGGGAGCCGGAACGGGCGAGGGGCCGCCGCCGGGGTAGAGCCCGCGAGGAGCCTGAAGACCGCGACGAAGACGACGAAGACGAGGACCCCGACACCGAGCAGCCCAAGGGTCGGGGAGATCGGCAGCGGGCCGCCGGTGCGCGGCGGCGTGAGCAGTCCCGCCACCGACGCTCGGAGGAGGCCCGGAGGCGGTCTTCCGAGACTCAGCGACGTTCCTCCGAAGAGCCCCGCCGCCGTCGGTCCTGACGACTTACCAGGCGGCAGCGACTTACCAGGCGGCAGCG
>JBOGDK010000491.1:0-2951 GCA_050701795.1 Micromonosporaceae bacterium | reverse complement strand
GACTCGCCGGGCGGCTGGCGGCACGGTATCTGGATACCGGTGCCATGTACCGGGCGTTGACCTGGGCGGTTCTGCAGGCCGGAGTGGATCCGCAGGATGCTGACTCAGTCGTCAAGGTGCTGGGGGAAACCCGGATCGAGGTCACCACCGACCCGGAGGCACCTAGCTTCCGGGTCAACGGCACCGTCGTGGACGGCCCGATCCGGGGACCGGAGGTGACCCGTGCGGTCTCCGCGGTCGCGGCGGTGCCCGCGGTACGGACCGCGTTGGTGGCGCAGCAGCGCGACATCATCGGCGGCGACGACCGTACCGCCGGGATCGTGGTGGAGGGCCGCGACATCGGGACCGTCGTGGCCCCTGACGCGGACCTGAAGGTCTTCCTCACTGCCTCCGACGACGAACGTGCCCGCCGCCGTAGTACCCAGGACGCCACCGACACCGCGGCCACCGCGGCCGATCTGGCACGCCGGGACCGGCTCGACTCCACGCGGGCCGCCAGCCCGTTACGCCCCGCCGATGACGCGGTGGTATTGGACAGCACGGAGCTGGGGATCGACGAGGTCGTGTCGAGGCTGCATCAGCTGCTGGTGGAGCAGGGCTGATGAACGACTGGGTCGATTTCGAAGCCGACGTCGCGGTGGCACCCCCGGAGGGTGAACCCGCTGGCGCTCCGGTCCCCGTGGTGGCGGTGGTGGGTCGACCCAATGTCGGCAAGTCGACGCTGGTGAACCGGATCATCGGGCGCCGGCAGGCGGTGGTGGAGGACGTACCCGGGGTGACCCGGGACCGGGTGGCGTACGACGCGATCTGGAACGGCCGGCAATTCACGGTGCTGGACACCGGTGGTTGGGAGCCGGACGCGCAGGGCCGGGCCGCGGCGATCGCCGCGCAGGCCGAGGGCGCGATGCAGGCCGCCGACGTGGTGCTGCTGGTCGTGGATGGAATCGTCGGCGCCACTGACACCGACGAGGCGGCGGCCCGGGTGCTGCAGCGCGGCGGCAAGCCGGTGCTGCTGGTGGCCAACAAGATCGACAGCTATCACCAGGAGCCGGAGGCCGCGGGGCTCTGGTCGTTGGGTCTCGGCCAGCCGTTCCCGGTTTCCGCGCTGCACGGCCGGGGCTCTGGTGACCTGCTGGACGCCGTACTGGCGCGGGCCCCGGAACGGGCCGCGGAACCGCCCACCGAAGCCGGACCCCGCCGGGTGGCCCTGGTGGGGCGGCCCAACGTCGGCAAGTCCAGCCTGCTCAACAAGCTCGCGAAGGAGCAGCGGGCAGTCGTGGACCCGGTCGCCGGTACCACGGTGGACCCGGTGGACAGCCTGGTCGAGGTGGGCGGCGAGGTGTGGAAGTTCGTGGACACCGCCGGGCTGCGCAAGCGGGTGGGTCAGGCCAGCGGTACGGAGTACTACGCGAGCCTGCGTACCAGGGCCGCCATCGATGCCGCCGAGGTCGCGGTGGTCCTGGTGGACGCCGGCGAACCGATATCGGAGCAGGACCAACGGATCATCACGATGGTGATCGAGTCTGGGCGGGCGATGGTGGTCGCCTTCAACAAGTGGGACCTGGTCGACGAGGACCGGCGGCTGCGCCTCGGCAAAGAGGTGGAGCGCGACCTGCGCCGGGTGCCGTGGGCGCTGCGGGTCAACGTGTCGGCACGTACCGGCCGGTCGGTGGCGAAGCTGGCGCCAGCGTTGCGTACCGCCCTGGAGGGCTGGGAACAGCGGGTCTCCACGGGTCGGCTGAACCAGTGGCTGGCCGCGCTCACCGCCGCCACCCCGCATCCGGTGCGCGGTGGCCGGGCACCGCGGATCCTGTTCGCCACTCAGGCCGGAAACTGTCCGCCCCGGTTTGTCCTGTTTACCACGGGTCCCCTGGACGCCGGGTACGTACGGTTCGTGGAGCGCAAGCTGCGTGAGGAGTTCGGCTTCGCTGGCAGTCCCGTGGCGGTGTCGGTACGGACCCGCCGACGCCGGGAGGGCCGCAACCCCCGACGCTGAGCCACCGGGCCGGGGGCCGCGGTTGCTTTCCCGGACCTCCGCCACAGGTACGGCTTGCCCATGACGACCGAGTCGTACTGGAGGCGCCCCCGGTTGACCGGCTACGTGGCGGCGGACGTCGCGGTGGTGGGCGGGGCAAACTCAGGCACGGTGCGGTGGTGGACGTCGACGGTGACCGCGGTGCGGTGTACCGGGACGCTGCACGCTGTTTCGGCGACGTGCAGCGTCCCGGCCGCGTTGTCGGTTTCCACCAGGTGGAACGCCGGTGGGACTGCCCGTGCCACGGGTCTCGGTTTGATGTTGGCGGCAGCGTGGTGGAAGCCGGCCGTGTGGCGGTTGTCGTCACGGGCGGCCCCTGAGGCCTGACCGGGAGCATCCCCCGACAGGGTAGAGACCCTTGGTGCGGCCACGGCGTGGTGCACCCCAGGCTCCTGCTTTGCCACCGGTGCAGAGCTGTGGCGTGACATCAATACCTAGCTTCCTAGGATGCATTGAATGCGGTGCTCCCGACCACGAACCGGGAGCAGACAAATCCACGCCGAGACCCGCATGCGCAACGAAATCTGTCTGCGCTACGCTGGACCGCGCCGTCGAGGGCACGGACGGCAATCGGGACGTGGCGCAGCTTGGTAGCGCACTTGACTGGGGGTCAAGGGGTCGTGGGTTCGAATCCCGCCGTCCCGACAGTGTGATCACTCAAGACATCGGAAACCTCTGGTTCTGCGGGTTCGGGGGTTCCTGGTGTTGCGGGGTTGGTAGCCACGGCTGGAGTCGAGGACGAGTTCGCGATTAGGTGTCCGGTGGTGGCGTGTAGGACCCGGATGTGTATGTCGTTGATGAGCATGATGATGGGGTTTCGGGCGTGGGTTCGTCCGATGCCGAAGCGGTGTAGTCGGCCGGCGTGCCCACGATTTCGTGGATTCCAGTAACTCACCTCCACCGAAGCCGGGAGACC
>JBOGDK010000490.1:0-2959 GCA_050701795.1 Micromonosporaceae bacterium | reverse complement strand
GTACTTCGCCTCCCCGACCAACGACGATCTGGTGCTCGCCGCGGCCGTCGCGGCGGCGCGCGCGACGATCAAGGGGCTGGCGGTATGAACAGCGACCCTCACGGCCCCCACCCCGCCCCGGGGCACGTGGCTCCGGACCCGGCCAAGGGTCTCGGCTACGTCGGCATCGTCACCACCGTGGTGGTGCTGCTGTGCTTCGCGTTGGGGCCCAGCGCGTTCCTGCTCGGCAGCCGGTACTTCGAAGATCAGGAACCGGCGCCGCGTGGGCGTGCCACCACGGTGCCGAGCCTGGACAGGGACCCGTTCGTGTCCCCGTCCCCGGAGACGCCGCCGGCGAAGCTACGGGACCTCACACCGGTCTCCGTGGTCGGGCCGACCTGGCAACCTGGCGAGAAGACCTACACCTTCGCGTTCCGCAACGTGCCGTTCGCGTTCCGCGGCGGGGCCACCTGGGGGTGCATGTCCGGCGACTGGGAGACCGACGACGGCACTCCCATCGAAGGACTCGGCTGGCGCTGCATCGACGAGAAAGCCGGTAAGAACCGTCCCCAGGTCGACATCCTGATCCGCCCCTGTGGGAACGGATGCGGCCCCGAACAGCAGGCGGAACTCGACTCCGACTGGCTCGACGAACCAGTGTCGTACGTACGCCGCGACCCCACCACCCGGTACGCCGAATCCACCAAGAACGGCAAATACACCCTGGTGGTCAGCCACTTCTTCGGCGACAAGCCCGGGGGGAAGCCGCGCTACCAGGTCGGCCTGATGCTGGAGTGCCGGCCCATCGACAAAGCCGTCGCACACAAGGTCGTCAACGACATCCGTACCCAGAGCGGCTGATAGGTTGCGGGAGGTGGCCTGGAGACGCGCCGCCTCCGTAGTGCCGTCAGGGCGGACGTCAGGCCGGCGGCTCGTGCTCCATACCGAGCTGGTGAAGCTACCTGGCCCGGGAACGGCTGGCCCGCAGTCGGCGAAGCCGCTTCACCAACGTCGGATCGTGCGCCAGCGCGTCTGGCGAGTCGAGCAACGCGTTCAACACCTGGTAGTAGCGAGTCGGTGAAAATCCGAAACCCTGCCGGATCGCCTGCTCCTTCGAGCCGGCGTGCCGCCACCATTGACGTTCGAAGTCGAGGATCCGTACGTCGCGGTCGGTCAGGCCGGCGGACTCACTGTCAGGACGGTCGTTGCCCGGGTCAGCCGAGCCCGACGCGCGGTCGGGCGCGTCGGCTGCCAGGTCGTGCGAGGGGTCCATCTCACTCCATGTGCGACCGTTCACCGGGTCCACATTGAAACATGTCCCTGCGACACCCGCCCCGACGAGGAACGCCGAGGACACGCGCCAGGAGCCTGCCTCTAGACGCGGATCAGGTTGATGCCGGCGTCGGTGAAGGTCGTGACCACCTCGTCGTCCGCGCCGGTGTCCGTGATCAGCGTCTCGACCCGGTCCACCGGGCAGATCCGGGCGAACGCGTGCCGTCCCAGCTTCGAGCTGTCCGCCAGGATCACCACCCGGCGGGCGCGCGCCGCCATCAGACCGTTGATCGCCGCCTCGCCTTCGTGGTGTGCCGCGGCGCCGAGTGTCACGTCCACCGCGTCCACCCCCAGGAAGCAGATGTCGAGGGTCAGCTCCCGCAGCACCCCCGTGGCGAGCGGGCCGATCAGCTCGTACGACTGGGGGCGTACCACACCGCCGGTCACCACCACCTTCACGTGGGGCCGCACGATCAGCTCGTTGGCGATGTTCAGGGCGTTGGTGACGATCGTGAGCGCACTGCCGTCGGTGTTGTTGATCAGATCGGAACGGGTGGCCAGCGCCCGCGCCACCTCGGTGGTGGTGGTGCCGCCGTTCATGCCGACCACCATCCCGGGGGTCACGATCGCCGCCGCCGCGTTGCCGACGCGCTGTTTCTCGCCGACGTGCTTGGCGGACTTGTAGCGCAGGGGCAGGTCGTAGGAGACGGTGTTGGCCACGGCCCCGCCCCTGGTACGGGTGATCATCTGCTGCTGGGCGAGTTGGTCGAAGTCCCTCCGGATGGTCGCCTGGGACACCTTGAGCCGCTCGGACGCGTCCTCAACGCTGATCCGCCCGTCCTCGGCCAGGATTTCGAGCAGTGTGTTCCAGCGCGCGTACCGGTCCAAGGCCCCTCCCACTGGCGTTCGACAACCGCGACGTGCACAATCATGCGCGAAACCCAGGTATAACGTCGAGGTGTTCTGCGCGAAAAACCCGAAAACCTGCCCACGCTCGTACCAGAACCACGCTTACGAGGAGTCGTGAATGTCCCACGCCGCCGCCGAGATAGCTAGCCAGCCGGAGTGCTGGCGGCGTGCAGTCGAGCAGGTCGACGGCTACGCCGCCGCCCTACCCCGGGACGGCGAACGCGTGGCGGTCACCGGCTGTGGCACCTCGTGGTTCATCGCGCAGAGCTACGCCGCACTCCGCGAAGCACGGGGCAGGGGCGAGACCGACGCGTACGCCGCCTCCGAGATGCCGACGACACGGCGGTACGACCGGGTGCTCGCCATCACCCGTTCCGGCACCACCACCGAGGTGCTGGAGCTGCTCGGGAAGCTCCCCTCCGGCACCCCCACGGTGGCGATCACCGGCACCGCCGACTCCCCCGTCACCCGGCTCGCCGGCGACACCGTCCTGCTGGACTGGGCGGACGAACGATCCGTGGTGCAGACCCGGTTCGCGACCTCGGTGCTGGCGCTGCTGCGTACCCACCTGGGGGAAGACCTCACCCGGGCGGTGAGTGACGCCGAGCGCGCCCTCGCCGATCCACTGCCGCTCGACCCGGCGACGGTGGAGCAGGTCACGTTCCTGGGCCGGGGCTGGGCCCTCGGGCTCGCCAACGAGGCGGCACTGAAGCTGCGCGAAGCGGCGACGTTCTGGACCGAGGCGTACCCGGCGATGGACTACCGGCACGGCCCGATCAGCATCGCCCAGCCCGGCCGC
>JBOGDK010000489.1:0-2998 GCA_050701795.1 Micromonosporaceae bacterium | reverse complement strand
CCCGGGGACCCCGCGCCACCCGGGGACCCCCGAGCCACCCGAGACCCCGCACGGCTCAGGCCCACGCGCCACCCCGGCCCCCGGTTCCATCCCGTCGGCCCGCGCCACCCGGGCCCCGCCACATCGTCAGGCCCCACGGCGTGTTGTTGCCTCCCACGCCGCTGCGCCGATCACAGCGGGTGATTGGGTCTTCCCGTTACGGAACCGTTCGTGCCACCCTGTCGCGCATATCGGTTATGCGACGGAAGGACGGCGATGCGACGTTCTCGGGCTCTGTTTCCGGTTGTGCTGACGGCAGTGATCCTGGCAGCGGTGCTGGTCGTCTCCGTGATCGGGCTGCCACGGGCCGAGGCCTCCACCTGGCCCACGGTGGAGCAGGGCGCGAGTGGGCCCAACGTGACCAGCCTGCAGCACCTGCTCAACCATCACGGGCCGGACATCCCCGCTGACGGTGAATTCGGGCCGGTCACCAGGGACGCGGTGATCGCGTTCCAGCGCGCCAAGGACCTCACGGTCGACGGGATAGTCGGTCCGCAGACCTGGTCAGCCCTGATCGTGACAGTGCGGCAGGGCTCCACCGGCCACGCCGTACGGGCGGCACAGGTGCAGTTGAACAAGTGGGGCGCCGGGCTCGCCGTGGACGGTCAGTTCGGCCAGCTCACCGCGAACGCCGTCCTGTCGTTCCAGACGCAGCAGGGGCTCGCCCGGGACGGTGTGGTCGGCCCCGCCACCTGGCAGGCACTCGTCGGTGGAAGCGGTGGTGGCGGGAGCTACCGGCTGCCGCTGGACCGCAACGCACTGCCCCGCTCGGCGTACGGTGCGCCACACTGGAACAGCACCCCCGCGGTCGACCTGATGGTCAGTTACCTGCCCACGTACGCGGTCGCCACCGGCACCGCTGACCACTTCTCCAGCACCAGCTGCGGTATCGGGATGCGGCTACTGGTGGGCAACGGCACCCGCTTTGTCTACTGCCACCTGTCGGCACGGTCCGTCGCCGACGGCGCACCGGTATCACCGGGCACCCGGCTGGGCACCACCGGCGACACCGGCAATTCGGGAGCGCCCCACCTGCACATCCAGCTGATCACCGGCGACGACCGGAGCCGCTGCCCCCAGCAGTGGTTGCTCGCGGTCTACGACGGGGTGCAACCCCCGGCGTACACCAGCCTGCCGACCAGCGGCTGCACCGGCTGACCCGCACGGCCGGGGGGTTCACGTGCCGGAAGCGGCGGCCTCGGCGGTCGCCGGGTGTACGGCGACGATCCCCAGCTCGGCCCGCCTGGCGCACAGCTCGGCGAGCTTGGCGTAGCCGTCCTTGCCGATCAGGGCGGTCAGCTCCGGCTCGTACTCCTGGTACAGCGGACGGGAGCCGCCGTGCGCCTCGGGCGAGGACGTACACCACCAGTGCAGGTCGTGTCCGCCTTCGCCCCAGCCGCGCCGGTCGAACTCCCCGATCACGGTGAGCAGCACCTTGCTGCCGTCGGGGCGTTTCACCCACTCCTGCTCCCGGCGTACCGGCAACTGCCAGCACACGTCCGGTTTGTACTCCAACGGGTGTACGCCGTCCCGCAGCGCCTGGGCGTGCAGCGCGCAGCCGTACCCGCCACCGAAGCCCTTCCGGTTGTGGAAGATGCAGGCGTCCTCGACGATCGCGGTACGCCGCGCCGGCTCGTTGTCCAGCTCGTCCAGCTCGGTGTAGTGGAGAAAGCCCTTGCGATAGTGCTGCCAGGTCTCGGGGGTGAGCTTCCGGGCGGCCTTGCGTACCCGCTTCTGATCGTCGGCGTCGGTGAAGAACGCGCCATGACTGCAACAGCCGTCGGCGCCGCCACCCTCGACGACGCCGTGGCACCCCTTGCCGAAGATGCAGGACCAACGGGACAGCAGCCATGTCAGGTCGGCCCGGATCACGTGCTCCGGATCGGCCGGATCGACGAACTCCAGCCACTCCCGGGGGAAGTCGAGCCCCACCTCGCGATCTCGGGGGCTGTCGGTCCCGGTGGCACCGGGTTTCGGCGGATCGACGGACGCGTGCACTTCGGCGTCGCGGCGCCGCGTACTGCCAGGCATCTGGCAAGGGTACGTCGCCGTGTGGGGGCACCACGTCGTTACGACGAACCCGCCCCGCGGTGACACCAGGGCGACAGAAACTACGCAGGCCATGATCATCGGAGTAGCGTCGGTAGCCCCGTCGACCGTTGCGCGACGGCGGTCGCTACGGACCCCACGTACCCAGGAGCGCGCATGACCGGCGACGCGAGGAAACTACTTGACCGCATCCGCGACGACCTGCCCCCGGCGGAGCAGAACCGCCTGGTGCCGATGATCGACTCAGGTGAGGCCCCGCTGAGCACGATCGCCGCTCTCGCTGCGGAGGAACACCACATCGTCACCAGCGACCAGCGAAGCTTCCTGCTGCTCGCCGCGCGGGCCAGAGAGCCGAAGACGACAGACCTGTTCACCGGGCTAGGACAGGGCGAGGGCGTCGCGCTGGCGACGATCCCGGCACTCGCCGCCGCGGCCGGCATGAGCACACCCGAACTGTTGCGGTACGAACCACAGCCCGGCTGCCAGGCGTACCCGTCATACGTCGGATGGCTGTCCATCAACGCCGAGCCCGGAGACGTGGTGGTGGCCATGGCCGTCAACTTCGCCGCCTTCGGGGAGTACTGCGCGACCATAGCGGCGGCACTGCGGCGCGAGTACGGCTTCGACGACGAGGCGTGCGCCTTCTTCGACTTCTTCGGCAACCCGCCACCCGAGCTCGAGACCCAGATCCTGGGCGCTATCCAGGCCGAACTCGACGCCCGCCGGATCACGTACACGCTGGCCCTGCGGTACTGCCGGCTGCTGCAGAGCTACGAGCTGGCCTTCTGGAACACACTCGCCGACAGCGCCGAAACCTGATCAGGCACCTCGCCCAGATCCCCGTCGCTCACGTCGAGGAGCTGCAACTCCCCGACCCGGCCACGACTCTGCAGGTCGAGGAACAGCTCGA
>JBOGDK010000488.1:0-3068 GCA_050701795.1 Micromonosporaceae bacterium | reverse complement strand
CGAGTACGGCGGATCCGGCGCCGGGAACCTCGGCGGCGTGGACGCCGTACCGGAACCGTCGCACAACCAGCCGGCGTCGGCGACCGTACACCTGCCGGCGCTGAGCGTGATCTGGCTCAGACCCGCCTGATCCGTGGAACCGCCTACCAGCACGGGACCGGCCTCGGGCATACCTACCATTTGCCCTTGTCGCGCCACGACGGATCTTCGTCGGTCGGCACCGGCTCTGGGCGACGGGCTTTCTTACCCAGATCGGGAACGTCCACATCGTGGCGGTCAGCACCCGCCATCGTGATGGCTCCGGAGATCTCCCACGCGGCCATGCGTTTGTGATCGATATTGCCGTGAAACGCGGAAAGGGCGGTGAACAGCCCACCGATGGCTTTCTCGAAATCCAAAGTCAGCGCGCCAATAATGACGTTGTACGTACCTTTCCTCCAGTCGATGTACTCGGCGTATTTCTCCCTGAGCGTCGGGGCGTACTCCTTGATGGCACCCGCGTATCCGTCACGCAACTTCCTGATCACGTCCGCGGCTTCCTTCGCCGTCTTACCGAGCGTTTCGGCCTCCGTTGCGCAGTCTTCGAGATACTTTTGCATCGCGTACATGTAGTCGCCGAACGCGTCACCGCCGTCGCCCGTCCAATCCTGCGGAAGGTCGCGATTGTTCTCGTCGAGTACATCAACGATATCCTTGTAGGCAGCGTGCGCGACCAGCACCTCGTCGGCGTACTGCTCGATCTTCACCGGCCGGGTGTGCAGCCCCGGCAGCAGATAGTTGGTGTAGAACTTCCCGACGTCGATTCCTTCGGCACGCGCCTCCTTCTCCAACATGTGGAGGAAGTCGCCGTGCTTGGACATCTGTTTCCACAGCGCGTCGTCGAGGCCGTCGGCCGGCGGCAGGCTGTAGTCGTCGGTCGGGCCACCGTACGGCCCGTCGTCCACCAGGTCCGGGTTGCCGGGTCGGGTTCGGCCGAGCGGGTCACGGTCTGGGTCGCGATGCCCACCGAAGTGGTGGTCACCGCCGGGTCGGTACGAGCCCGTGCCCCAGGAGCCGTCCCGGGCCTCGTCGCTCAGATACGGCGTAAGGCCCTCGGCCTCACCAGCGAGCTTCAATTTGACAGCGGCACGCTGGTCGGTGCCGGTGTAGTCGGCGAGCACCTGGAACAGGGCGTCGCTGACGTCGAGCAGAGCGCCCCGCGCGTGCCGGGCGTCGTCGCACCGCCATCCCGCCCCGGTGCGCCAGCCTTTGCGCCACTCGTCGGACCAGGGCAGGTCTCCCCAGAACTGCCCCGGCATATACTCGGCGGTCTCCATTAGTGACCTGATGCCGTCACACAGCACCCCGTCCCGGTTCCGATCGCCCGCATATTTCCGCATGTTTTCAGTATTTATGTACACAGAGCCCCCGTCCCGGTCGTCAGTTCGCCGTTTCGTCGCGGAGTTGCCGCATCGCGTGGCTGAGCGCCTGCGATGCTGACGCCAGCGTGTCCGTGACGACCTTCCCGAGGGACTCCTCGGTGTGCCGGTCGAAACTGCCGCGCGTCAGTGTCACCGTCAGCTCGCTACCGCCGACCAGCCGCACCCGGACGCACCTGTCCGGCGAGGTGACAGTCAGCTCGGTGTCCGCGATCGCCTTGCCGAGCCGACTCACCGGCTCTGGTTTCGTTGCCAAGATCTTCCCTTTCGTTAGCGGCGTGACATGAGGGTGAAACAGGTGCGTGCGATGATCTCTGCGGACCTCACCGCGAACCTTCTCGCGTCCGTGGCGGAGGCATCGGTGTCGCGAATGTCTACCCTGACGCCCACGACATCGGGCCCTTGCACCAGCGCGACTCCTGCTTTCATCTGCCGCCCCCTGGGCACGCAACTCGCCGCGAAATCAAAGCGACCCGCGATGGACTCGAAGTCGACCTTCTCCCCACCACATATCCGGTCAAGCCTGACTTCGCCGAAGTCTTTGGCGTGCTCGCGTGGCGACTTGTGATCGGAGCCCATTCGGTCGAAGTAGACATCCACGTATCCGAAGGTTGCGGAGCCCATACGTAGGTTTCCCCTGGCTGCGCACCAACTCTGGCCGTCGTCGCCGGGCTCGGGGGGCTCGTACGGCTCGCCTTCGAAGTCCCACTTTTCGAAGAACGTGGGGGCGAACAGCTCCACCGCAGCCTTGCAGTCGGGAGGCGGGACGGAGCTCGGCGACGGCGAAGCCGACTCCGCAGGCGTCACCGGAGTGGTACGGGTTGCCCCCGGTTCCCCCGACGTACACCCTGCCAGCAGGCACGCGGCCACTACTGCGACCGCTAAGGGGCTCAACCCCACTCGGCTTGTCAATGTGTCTCCCCTGGTCGGTGGACGGACAGGTACCAATGACGCCGAGGATCGGCGCACAGATGTCGTCATGATCTCGGTGGCGGTGGCGGTGGCGGCGGGGTTGGGGTTCTGATGCCGGTGGTCGATGTGGTGGGTGGTAACGGTGCTGCGGCACCCGTCGTAGGCAGCGTTGCCGCGGGCACGGGGTGTCGGCGGCGGTTGAGGACGACGAGCGCGGCAATGGCCAGAACTATCGCGGCGATGACTCCGAGGGCGATCAGGCCGTAGCCACCAGGGCCGATGCCGCCTGAATCAGCGGCTTGATCTCCCGTTTGGGGCTTGGTGGCGTTCTTGGAGGGTTTGATCAGGGGGTTGGTGTCAACTTCGGGTACATCCTTGGTGAGGGCGGCGACGGGGTCGACGATGCCGTAGCCGTACTGGTGGGAGTCGCGGCCGTTCGAGCAGTTGCGGGCGGCGGTGTACGCGGTTGTCTCCCCGTACCGATAGGACATAGCGGCCGATAGTTTCGCATGCCCCACTACCGCGCGTCGACACTCCGATACCTGGCTGTGGATAACCGCCCCCCGGTACGTGACATTGGCCCGGTGGCCGTGCCGCAGCGTCAGGGGGCGTTACGCCGGGTGGGTTGCCGAGCCGCGTACCAACGTACGGATCTGGCGTAGCACCACCGACAGAGCCGCAAGGTCAGCGCGGGACTCCGCGAACTCGCCGATCGCGTTTCTGGCCCGGGCGATGTTG
>JBOGDK010000487.1:0-3093 GCA_050701795.1 Micromonosporaceae bacterium | reverse complement strand
GGTCCACCTCCCGCAGCCGGTAGCCGTTCGCCGGAGACCACGACACCAGCTCGGCGATCTCGCCGTCACAACGGGCGAGCACGGTCCCCGCCGGTGTGGTGAACAGTTTCCGGTTGCCGGTCGCGGACGGGTCCGGTGACGGGCTCGACGAGGAACCTCCCGACGGGGACGTGGCAGGGCCGGGCGACGCGAGCTCGCGGTCGATCTCGTCGCGGCTCATCAGGTCCCCCGCGGGCTGGGTGAGCCCCCGCGCGATCACGCCCACCGCCGCGATCCCGATACCGGTAGCCACCACGGCGGCGATCAGCCACCCGGCGGCCATCAGCAGGCGTCGGTACCCCATGCCACGACTATGCCCGAGGCGCTTTAGTGACGGCACAACGCCGCGATAAAGGAACGTTAAGGCGGTTGTCGTGCTGTCGGGGTCGGCTAGCGTACGGGCGTGGCGCGGCTGCTGCTCATCGAGGACGACCCCGCGATCCGCGGCATGCTGCTGCGGGCGCTACGGGATCGTGGGCACGCCGTGGCCGTCTCCGACACCGGCATGCGCGGGTTGCAGTCCGTACTGGACGAGCGGCCCGACCTGGTGGTGCTCGACCTCGGGCTGCCGGACGTGGACGGGCTGGAGCTGCTACGGATGATCCGAGCGGTGAATCCGGTGCCGGTGATCATCGCCACCGCCCGGGACGCCGAACACGAGATCATCCGGGGTCTGGACGCCGGGGCCGACGACTACCTCGTCAAACCGTTCGACGCGGGCCAGCTCGACGCCCGGGTACGCGCGGTGCTGCGCCGCTCCGGGCAACCCGAAGCCGGGCAGGTGACCACCGTGGCCGGCCTGGTGGTGGACCGGCGGGGCCGTTCGGCCACTCTGGACGGGGCCCCGCTGGATCTCACCCCCAGGGAGTTCGACCTGCTCCACTACCTCGCGACCCGTACCGGGGAGGTGGTCACCAAACGGGAGCTGCTCACCGAGGTGTGGCAGGTGCCGTACGGCCGGGCGGACAAGACCGTCGACGTGCACCTGTCCTGGCTGCGGCGCAAGCTCGGGGAGACCGCGCAGGCACCGCGTTACCTGCACACGGTACGAGGGGTCGGGGTGAAACTGACCGCCCCTGAGGCCGATCCGGGGGCCCACGGATGAGACGGCAGGTGACTGTTCTGGTCGCGGCGACGGCCTGCCTGGTGCTGGTGGCGTTCGTGGTGCCGCTCGCGCTGCTGGTGCGTACCGTCGCGCAGAGCCGGGCGATCACCGCGGCGAGCGCCGACATGCAGGCGGTCGCGGTGCTGCTGGCCAGTGGCGACCTGGACGACGTGGAAGTCGGCCTGGAGAGCACCCGGCGACCGATCAGCGTGTTCCTTCCGGACGGTACGGTGCTCGGCCCCCCGGCACCCCGTACCCCCGCGGTACGGCTGGCCACCACCGGCCGGTCGTTGAGCACCGACACCGCCGGCGGCCGGGAGATGGTGCTCGCCGTGGGCCGTACCGACGGCACGTACGTGGTCCGCACCGTCGTCACCGAGGACGAACAGACCCGCGGCGTGGGCAGCGCCTGGGGGGTACTGGCCGCTCTCGGACTGCTGCTGGTGCTCTACGGGTTGTTCCTCGCCGACCGGTTCGCGCGCACCCTGACCGTGCCGATGCGGGACCTGTCGGCGGTGTCGGGGCGGCTGGCGCGCGGTGACCTGTCTGCCCGTGCCGTACCGGCCGGGGCGCCGGAGGTACGCGACGTCGCCGGGGCACTCAACCACCTCGCGGGACGCATCACCGACCTGCTGCACGCCGAACGGGAGAGCGTCGCCGACCTGTCGCACCGGCTGCGTACGCCGTTGACGGCGTTGCGGCTGGAGGCGGAGTCGCTGGCCGACCCCACTGAGTCAGCACGGGTGACCGAGCGGGTGGACGAGTTCCAACGGGCGGTGACGGAGCTGATCCGTACCGCCCGGCACCGGGCGGGTGGTCCCGGTCGGTGCGACGCCACCGAGGTGGTACGGGAGCGGGTCGAGTTCTGGTCCGCGCTCGCCGACGACACCGACCGCGCGGTCGAGGTGTCCCTGCCGGACCGCCCGGTGCCGGTGGGGCTTCCGCCCGACGAGTTGACCGCAGCCGTGGACGCTCTGCTCGGCAACGTGTTCGCGCACACCCCGGACGGCACCCGCTTCGAGGTACGTCTGACGCCCGCGGACCCTGGCGGCGCGCTCCTGGTGGTGCGCGACCACGGGCCGGGGCTACCGGCACAGATGCTTGTGGAACGGGGTGCCAGCGGCGGCGATTCGACCGGTCTCGGGCTGGACATCGTACGGCGGGCGGCCGCGCTGTCCGGTGGCCGTCTGCATCTGGCGACCGGCGCCGCGGGCGGCACCACCGTGACTGTGGAACTGGGGGCACCAGCCGCCGACCCACCGGCCTCCGGGCAGTGGTCCGACCGGCGGCCGACGCCTTAACCGGTCGTTATCAGTCGCACAGCGTGCCGTTGGTACGGCCCTCGCGATGCTGCGTATGTCAGGTGAAACAGCAACTTGAGGAGCAGGCAGATGCGCAAGATCATCGTAGTCGGCGCGGTTGTCGGGGCGGTGGCGCTCGGTGGCGCCGCGCTCGCCTCGGCAAACGCCGATTCGGCGGCACCACAGGCCACCGGGGCCGCCACGTCGGACGACGGCACCGCCACTCCCGACGACAGCAGCTCCGCGTCGGCCACCGCGCCGACCGGCGGGATCAGTGTCGAAGAGGCGAAGCAGATCGCGCTGGACCGGGCCGGCGGTGGCGAGGTCTCCAAGGTGGAACGGGAGACCGAGCACGGGCGGAAGGTGTGGAGCGTACGGATCAACCGGGACGACGACCGGGTACGGGTCGACGTGGACGCCCAGACCGGTGACGTGGTCAGGTACAAGGTCGACGACCCGGACGACGACGGTCGCCGCGACGACGACGGTGACGACCGGGGCGACGACGGGCACGACAGGGGCGACGACGGTGACGACCACGCCGACGACGACGGTCGTGACGGGACCGACGACGACGGCACCGGCGACCGGCACGGTCGGGGTTCCGACGACCCGCCCGGCGACGACCACGACCACGGTGGCGACGAC
>JBOGDK010000486.1:0-3115 GCA_050701795.1 Micromonosporaceae bacterium | reverse complement strand
GTACCCCGGACCACGTGGGGCGGGTGGCCGCCCGGATCGACGTACCGGAGACGGTACGCGACGTCCACGTCGTACCGGAGGGGCCCGGCACGTTCCAGGCCACCTCGGCGACCAGGTGGACCGTACGGGAGCCCGGCACGGTGACGGCGACCTGGCGGTGGGCGGCTCCGTTGCGGGTGGCCGATCCACCGGACCGGCTCGAGATCCGGGTGCTGGTGCGGTACCGGGACACCTCCGGGGTCCGTACGGTCTCCGCCGCCGCGACGGTACGCACCCCGCCCCCGCCACCGCCCGGGTCCGACACGTACGTCAGCGAACTGCCGTACGACTTCGTCAGCAACGGATACGGCCCACCCGAGCGGGACCAGAACAACGGGGAGATCGAGCCGGGAGACGGCGGCGCGATCCGGCTGGACGGCGTGACGTATGAGAAAGGACTGGGTTTCAACGCCCAAGCGGTGGTGGGTCTGCACCTGGCGGAACACTGCACCCGGTTCGTCGCGACGGTGGGCATCGACGACGCCAAGGGCAATGCGGGCACGGTGGTGTTCCGGGTGCTCGGTGACGGCCGCACACTGCATGACACCGGCCGGATGACCGGCGCCACCCCGGCGCGGTCACTCGACGTGGACGTGTCCGGGGTACGCCGCCTGGCCCTGGTGTCAGACCCGACCGCGGACGGGCAGGCGCACGACTGGGCAGACTGGGGCGGCGCCCGGCTGAGCTGTTCCGCGGCCTGACCTGGTGGCGGGAAATCCGGTTGCCGGCCGGCCACGGCTCTGATCGGCTGGCCGCGTGGATACCGAAGCGGTGCTCGCGGCGTACGACGAACAGATCCGGCGGCAGCCCACCCCTGACGGATTCATCGAACGAGGCGAGCGGGTGGTACGCGCGATCTCGCCGTCCGGGGGCTGGCACGGAGTCACCTTCAGCGACCTGGACGACGCCAACGCGGATTCCGTGATCGCCGCGCAGGTCGCCAGGTTCGCCGGGTACGACCAGCCCTGGGAATGGAAGTACCACTCCTACGATCGTCCCGCCGACCTGCCGGACCGGCTGCGCGGCGCCGGGTTCGATCAGGGGCCGGACGAGGCGTTGCTGGTCGCCGAGATCGCTGACCTGGATCTCGACGTACCGCCACCGGACGGGGTGCAGCTCCGGGAGGTGGTCGATCGCGAGGGCCTGGACGCGCTGGTCTCGGTGCACAACGAGGCCTTCGGCGGTGACCACACCGACCTGGGGGAGGCGGTGTGGGCGGCGATGCGGCGGCAGCCGAGCCCGGTCGTCGCGGTGGTCGCGATCGCCGACGACAGACCCGTCTCCGGCGGGCGGGTGGAGTTCTCCGCAGGTACCGACTTCGCCAGCATCTGGGGCGGCGGTACGGTGCCGGCCTGGCGAGGTCGCGGCGTGTTCCGTTCCCTGGTGGCGTACCGGGGCCGGCTGGCGGCGGCTCGTGGTTTCCGGTACCTACAGGTCGACGCCTCCCCGGACAGCCGTCCGATCCTGAAACGGCTCGGGTTCGTCGAACTCGCCACCACGATCCCGTTCACCTACCCCGGCCCCTGACCCCGCGCCGCCTTCCCGCCCCGACCCCACTCAGCCCACCCCAAGATCCACACTCGTAAGCGGAAAATAGCGCCTTCAGGTGGCCGCGAGACAGCTGGTTTTCGACTACCAGCGATGATCTTGGGCTACGGGCTCGCGGGAGCGTCCCGGTGCGGGGAGAGGCCGAAGTGGCGGCGCGCAATGGTCCACACACCGGCCGAGGTGAGCAGGGCGACGGGTCCCGGAAGGAGCAGTAGCAGCGACGCGGTGAGACCGGTACCGGCGAGGAACCCGAGAAACACCACTGCGACGATCCCCAGGGCGATCGCGGGCGCTCGTGCGGTGAGCGCGAGCGCGGTGAGCCACAGGTCACGGCCGCGCAGCCCGCCGGTGATCCGCAGGCCGAACGCGGCGTGGCTCGCCAGCACGGCGAGGGTCGCCGTGGTGGTGGCCAGCCCGGCCGGCATCAGCAGCCACCCTGGTCGCGGAGTGGCGGCGCCGTACATCGTCAGGCTGAGCAGCGCCAACGCCGCGGGGACGGCCGGAACCAGGGCGGTGGTGACGCCCGCGGTGGCGTGTCGTACGAGACCGCGCAGCAGACTCCGTACGGTGGGCTCGCCGCCGTGCACGATGTGGTCGGTGGCCGCGATGACAGCGGCCCAGGCGGGGCCGACGGTGACCGCGGCGATCAGCACGCTGACCGGTGTGAGACCGGGCGCCAGCAGCACCGGGATCATGGCGGCGAGGCACACCAGTACGCTGCCGGCGGCGAGCAGTGGCAACTGCGGCCACAGTGCGGTACGGGCCCGGGGCAGGAAGTCCGGATTGTTCCACGGCCCCAATCCGCTCGCCGCCAGCTACCTGCTGGCGGCGCTACGGGCGGCGGAGCGGCTCGCCGAGGCGCTCGGTGAAGGTGACCAGCCGGCCGACTACCGGACTGCGTACGAACGGGCGGCCGCGCGTACCGACCAGTTGCTGTGGGGCGGGGACTACTACGTGCAGCGTCTCGACGACATCGACGCCCACCCGTACCAGCACGGATCCGGCTGCCTGTCCGACCAGATGCTGGGGCAGTTGCACGCCAGCCTGCTCGGCCTCGGGCACCTGCTGCCTCGCGACCACGTACGGTCCGCGCTGGCCAGCATCCACCGGCACAACTTCCGGCGCGGCTTCCGCGACCACGTCAACGCGCAGCGTACGTACGTGCTCGGCGACGAGTCGGGGCTGCTGATGTGCTCCTGGCCGGACGGCGGCGAGCCGGAGTTCCCGTTCGTCTACTCCGACGAGGTGTGGACCGGCACCCGAGTACCACGTCGCCGCGCACCTGCTGCTGGAGGGGATGACCGAAGAGGCCGTCGAGATCGTCACCGCGGTACGGGGTCGGCACGACGGCGTCCGGCGCAACCCCACGAGGTGGAGTGCGGGCACCACTACGTACGGAGCATGTCCAGCTTCGCCCTGCTGCTCGCGGCGACCGGGTTCCACTGTGACCTGCACCAGGGCTACCTGAGCTTCGCCCCGCCCGCCGGCCTGCTCGACGGCGTCGTAGTCGGTGACGAGCTCCGCGCCC
>JBOGDK010000485.1:0-3143 GCA_050701795.1 Micromonosporaceae bacterium | reverse complement strand
CCGCCACGGCGCCCCGGCGACCGTACCGTCGGTGACCACCGCCGGGTCCTTCACCGTCGGCGCCTCAGGCAGCTCCACCGACGGCGGCAACTCCGCCACGATGTCGGAGACGATCAGTTCGCTGTGATACTGCTCCACCGGCCGGATCTCGGCGACGTAGAACCGGCGGATCTTCACCGGGTACGCCACCCCGGCAGGGACCGGGAACTTGACCTTCCGCCAGCCGTGCCAGGTGATCAGCGGAGCATCCAGGACCACACTCTGGCCGTCCGCGTCGACCAGGTGCAGCCGGGGCCACTCCCCCGTGCCGTTGCCGTGCAGCCACATCGAGAATGCCTGCGGCTGACCAGGTACGTCGACGTACGCGGGCGGGTTCATGTACGCGGCACGGGTCGAGGTCGACAGCGTGAAGTCGTAGGACATCTTCAGTGCCGGCCCCCCGTCGGGGCCGGTGGCCGGCTCCACGGAGCCACCCGCCCGGGCGTGGGAGAAGGTCCACTGCGCGGCATCGTCGAAGCCCGCGACGAGCCGGTCGTCGGACCCGACCGTCACCGGGATCACCGTGCGGGCGTCCCCGACCGTGACGGTCACCAACCCGGCGCCGCTGGACTTGCGGGCATGCACCTCGAGCTGCCCGTTGTCGCCGGTACGGATGTCGAGCAGCTCCCGGTCGTAGGCCAGTGAAAGGTCCGCGGGCTCGATCGGGGCGGTGTAGCCGGCGGCGTCGTACCCGACGACGCCGAAACTGCCGGGCTTGGCCGGGTCGCCGATGCTGACCCGGTCGGTGGTGCCGGAGATCCGCTTCAGCGGGCCCAGGACCTGCAGGTCCTTCTCTCCGGCGGCATCGCCACGAGTGGCGGTGACGCGCGCGGTGCCCGACTTCCCGGCACGGAAGACGCCGTCGCCGTTGACCGTCCCCCGGCTCACCGGGGTTGCCCGCCACGTCGGGTCTCCTTCGGCCGGGCCGTACGTCTCGTCGTACCCCTGTGCGGTCAGGTCGCGGGTCAGGCCCGGGAACACCCGGTCGGGGCTGCCGCCGGGGCGCGGCGCGGTGGTGGGTGCGGCGAGCGGGTCGATCCCGGTCTCCACCCAGTAGCCGTGCAGGTCGCCGCTGCCGGCGGGTGCCATGATCGCCAGCCCGTTCGGGACGTTCCGCTCGTGCCCGTCCGCGGGTTCGTTGTCGACGCTCAGCGTGTCGGAACCGGGCTCCCGGGTCACCATCGTCGACGAGCCGCCGCCGTCGAGGTTGAGTGCGCTGTACGCCCCCAGGTCCTTCATCATCACCGCGAGCTGGTCCAGGGTGAGGCCGTCGAGCCCGTCGCTGCGGCCGTCCACGGTGAGCAGGTACATCTTCTGCCCGTTCTCGGAGAAGCCGATCGCGGTACGCGGGTGCGGCGTCTTGTTGGTGAACGTCTGCGCCTCGCCGTCGATCACCAGGACGTCGCGTCCGCCGACCGCGGTGGTCAGCTCACTGCCGTCGGAGGTACGCGGCCGGTAGCTCACCTTGACCTCGTCGCCTTTCCGCAGCCCCGCCAGCGCGTCGGCCCCGGCTTCCCGGCCGACCAGGATAGTCGCGTCGGCCGGCACGGCGCCGTCGCCGGCCTGATCCGCCACGGCGGTCACCACGCCGTCGACCACGGTCACCTCGGTCACCCGGTCGGCGTCGTCCACGATCCGGGCCCGACTGTAGCTGCCCCAGAGCTTGTTGTACGCCCCGACCCCGCCGGCGGGGATGTCCGGGCTGTTGAGCCTGGTCAGCGGCACCGGGTCGCCGGACGGCGGGGTGATCGAACCCTCGAACTCCAGCTCCAGGATCCTGCCGGCACCGTGGGCGTCGATCCCGGCGACGGTGTTGAACTCGTCCCAGGTACGCGACGGCGACTTGACCAGCTTCTTGTCGTCGATCGCGGGTCCGAGCGGCGCGTTGGAGTTGTTGATGTCGAAGAAGTCGCCGTTGACGGCGGCCACCGCGCGCTGCCGCTTGGCCTGCGTGGAGACCGGCTCGGCCTTCGAGATCTCGCCCGGCGAAAGGTAGTCCACCGTGGAACCGCCGGTCAGGTCGGTGGTCAGGACGTCACCACGTACCCAGCCGTGAGGGGCGCGTCGTTCGAAGGAGTCCAGCCGTACCCCCGGGGCGACTGGCCGGCTGCGGCTTTCGGTCTCCATTGGTGTGCTGCTGGCGGGAGCAGTGACCGGCACCGGGGCGGCCGGAGCTGGGGTGGCGACCGGAGTGGCCGCGACGACCGGCCCGGACAGGCCAATGACCAGAGCACATGTCAGCGGTACGGCGAGCACGCCACGGCGAATGTCCACCGGAGCAGTCAACCGGACGGCAGACGGAAGTTTCAATAGTCAGCCGCTGAACCGGAAGAAAACTTCACCCGCCCACAGCGACGAATCTGCCGTTCGGCGGGAGTCACCTCTATGACGACCCGAAATCGCAACTCCCAGGAGGACCCATGCCGACCATCCCGGCCGCCGTCGACACTCTCGCCGTTCCCGGCGCCCAGCTGCATTACGAGCTACGCGGTGAAGGGCCGCTCGTCGTGCTCGCCGCGGCACCCATGGACGCCGACTCGTTCGCGCCGCTGGCCGACCTGCTGGCCGTCGACCACACCGTGCTCACCACTGACCCACGGGGCATCAACCGGAGCACCGTCGATGATCGCGACCGGGACTCCACCCCCGAACTCCGCGCCGATGACCTGGCCCGGCTGATCACGCATGTCGACGCCGGGCGGGCGGCGGTCCTCGGCTCCAGCGGGGGCGCCGTCAGTGTTCTGGCCCTGGTGCAGGCCCACCCCGAGATGATCCACACGGTGATCGCCCACGAGCCTCCGCTGGACGAACTGCTCGACGACCGGGAGGAGCTGCGGGTACGTACCGACGACATGATCGCCACCTACCAGGCGGGCGACCCTGTGGGGGCGATGCGGAAGTTCCTGGCCGTCGCCAACATCAACCTGCCTGAGGAGGTGTTCCTGGCGATGTTCGGCGGGGAGCGTACTCCGCAGCGGGTCGCGGACGACGATTTCCAGTTCGCGCGGATGCTGCGCCCGACCACCCGCTGGCTCCCGGATCTCGACCTGCTGCGCTCGTCGCCGACCCGTGTCGTGGTCGGCATCGGCGAGGAGTCCGGTGGC
>JBOGDK010000484.1:0-3156 GCA_050701795.1 Micromonosporaceae bacterium | reverse complement strand
CGCGGTGACCTGGACGTGGTGCACGAGCCGTTCTCGTACCTGTCCGAAGAGGGCGGGTTCGAGATGGCGGGACGGCGTACCACCTCGATGCCGGAGCTGCTGGGCGCGCTGCTGGAGGGGACCGGCCGGGGTAGACGGGTGTTCATCAAGGACACGTCCGACTACCGGTACGACGCCCTGCTGGCCGACGAGCGGCTCTACCAGAGCGTGGTCAACACGTTCATGATCCGCCAGCCGCGAGCCGCGGTGGCCTCGCACCACGCGATGAATCCCGACGCCACGCTGGACGAGATCGGCTTCGAGTACCTGCACACCATTTTCGAGGCGGTACGTGAGGCTACCGGGGAGGTGCCGCTGGTCATCGACGGAGACGACCTGGTGGCCGATCCCGAGGGGATCGTGCGCGGCTACTGCGAACGGGTGGGACTGGAGTTCATCCCGGACGCGCTGCACTGGCAACCCGGCAGCCAGGCAGTCTGGCGGCGTACCGGGCGGTGGCATCAGGAGGTCGACCGCAGCAGTGGCCTGGTGGCTGGGGAGCAGCGGCACCAGGTGAGTCCGGAGGACGACCCCCACCTACGGCGGCTGGTCGAGCACCACCAGCCGTACTACGACGCCCTGTACGCGCACCGTCTGCTCCCGGAAGGGCCGGTCAGCGGTGATCAGGACGGCGCGCCCGTGGTCCGGAGCCGCTCCGGGTAGCTTCAACCCGTGGAACGGGTGCCGCGGTACGACCTCGTGATAGCCGGCGGTGACGTGGTCGACCCCGGCGGCGGCCACCTCGGGCGGTACGACGTCGCCGTGCACGGTGGCCGGATCGCCGCGGTGGCGCCAGGGCTCGCCCGGTACGCGGCACAGGTCGTCGACGGGACCGGCGGGATCGTCACCCCCGGCCTGGTCGACCTGCACACTCACATCCACCCAGGCGCGACGTACTGGGGAATCGCGCCGGACCCGCTCGCCTGGTCCTCCGGCGTCACCACCTGGGTCGACGCCGGTACCGCCGGCGGCTACAACCTGAACGCGTTCCGGCAGGCGGCCCGCGGCTTCGAGGTACGGGTCGCCGGGTTCCTGAACATCTCCGCGATCGGGCTGACCGGACGCACCGGGGAGTGCGAGGACATCGACTCCTGCGACGTCGACCTCGCGATCGCCTCGATATCCGCGAACCGTGACCTGATCATCGGGGTGAAGGTACGGATGGACCGCCACACCGTGGGCCGGCACGGCGTGGAGCCACTACGCCGGGCGCTGACCGTGGGGAGGGAGTGCGGAGTCCCGGTGATGGTGCACGTCGGCTACGGCCCACCCGATCTCGGCGACGGGCTGCCGCTGCTGCGTCCCGGCGACATCATCACGCACTGCGCCACCGGGGTGACCTCGGGCCGGGTACAGCCCGATCCCGCTCTGGTGGCGGCGTACCACGCGGGGGTCCGGTTCGACATCGGGCATGGCGCCGGCGGGTTCGCGTTCGACGTCATCGAGGCGCAACTGGAGGCCGGTCTGACCCCGCACACGGTATCCAGCGACCTGCATGCCCGTTCGGTGTACGGTCCGGTGTTCGACCTGCCCACCACGATGACGAAGCTGCTTGCGGTGGGCCTGCCACTGGAGAAGGTGGTCGCCGCGGCGACGGTGCGGCCCGCCGAGGTGCTGGGACCGGCTGCGGGGTGGACCGCAGGGGCCGGGGCACTGACAGCAGGGGCCGGGACGCAGGCAGGGGCCGGGACGCTGGCGGTTGGCGCGCCGGCCGACATCGCGGTGTTCGACCTGGTCGACGGCGAGTTCGAGGTCTCCGACGCGCACGGGCAGCGGCGTACCGCCTCGCGTCGGTTGGTGAACCGGGCGACGTACCTGGCCGGCCGGCCACTGCCGCCCCGGTTGCCGGAACCGCCCCCGCCCTGGATTCCGCTCACCGACGGGCAGCGCGCCGCGCTGGTACGCCGGGAGCGCGCCGTACGCGACCTGCTCACCACTGCGCTGGTGGCCCCAGAGGACCTGGCTGAACAGTTCCCGCGGCCGCCACAAACGGGGCCCGGGCACACCGTCGCCGAGTCCGCGAGCCAGCCACCGAGCGGCAACCGTGGCGACGACGAGGAGACTCGATGACCGGACTGGACCCCGCGGCGCTGAAACGGATCGCGGCCGAGCCGCTCGGCCCGTGGTTTCGCAGCGTGCCGGACAGCGGCGCCGGCGACGTGACGGTGGGGACCATCGGCGAGGCAGGGTGGCGTCTGTCCGACCTGTTGCTGCCCGTACTGACGCTGCGGCGTACCGTTGTGGCGCACAACGCCGAGCTGTTCGCGCGCTGGTGTGCCGAGCACGAGGTCAGTCACGCCCCGCACGGCAAGACCACGATGGCGCCCCAGCTGTTCGACCTCCAGCTCGCCGCCGGGGCCTGGGCGATCACCGCCGCGACAGTGGCGCAGGCGCGGTTGATGCGGGGGTACGGCGTACCGCGGATCCTGTTGGCGAACCAGGTCGTGGACGTCCCCGGGCTGCAATGGCTGGCCAGCGACGCCGCCGCCGGTGGCGACACGTACGTGCTGGTCGACAGCGTCGCGGGGGTCGACCGGATGGCCGGCGTACTCGCCGCCGAGGGCGCCACCCGGCCGATCCAGGTGCTGCTGGAACTCGGCGCCGCGGGCGGCCGGACGGGTGCCCGTACCACGGCGGAGGCCTTCGCCGTGGCGGATCGGATCCAGGCCACGGACCTGCTCGCACTGGCGGGGGTCGAATGCTTCGAGGGGATCTACCCGTCCGACCGCACCGCGGGATCGTTGGAACAGGTCAACGGCTTCCTCGACGCGCTGGCCGGTTTGCTCGGTGAGCTGGACCGGCGGGGCCGGTTCGGTGGCCGTCGCGAGATCCTGCTGACCGCGGGCGGCTCCTGCTACCCGGACCGGGTGGTCGAGGCGTACCGCCGGCTGCCCACGATGTCGCTGCCGGTCCGGTGTGTGGTGCGGTCCGGCGGATACCTCACCCACGACGACGGTCTGCTGGACCGCTGCGCGCCGTTCGCCTCCGGCGCCGGGCACCCGCTCGGCAGCCTCCGCCCGGCGCTGCGGCTGTGGGCGTACGTGCTGTCGACTCCGGAACCGGGGCTCGCGATCTGCGGGTACGGCAAGCGCGACGCCCCGTACGACATGGACCTTC
>JBOGDK010000483.1:0-3180 GCA_050701795.1 Micromonosporaceae bacterium | reverse complement strand
TGGTCCGGCCGTCGTACGGCGATCCGGCGCCGATCGGCAGCTGTGCCGAGGTCAGGCCGTCCACCTGACGTTCGAGGTCAGCGAGACGTTCCACCACCCGGGTGGTGCCGAGCAACTCGGCGAGTCCGTTCGCCTCCTCGGAGGTGAGTGCGACGCTCACCATCGCTGTGTCCGGATCATCCCGTTCATAGACGACCAGGTCCCGACGACCGGTCCGGTAGGAGACCACTCCGACCCGCCGATCCCGCGCGGTGGTGAATACGTGGCGCAGTCCGATTCCGGGCAACTGCGTACGTTCCACATCCATGCCGTTCCACTTCCTTCTCGACCACAGGCCCCGTACGGTCCGAGCACCTTATCGGTACGTCAGGGCGTTACGTGTGTGGGCGGGCTGAGTACGCGACACACGGCTGCGCAGCCCTCGACCTGGGGCGGCGCAGCCCGGTAGACCAACTCGGGCGAAACAGGGCATGCCCTCACAACCCCGGGGCAACCGTGTACCGCGGAGTAGGCTCGCAGGAACAGTTGCTCCGGACCCCGGCGACGTTGTGCCGAGCAACCTTTCACCGGGAGGGTTTGTGAGCGTCTCCAATACCGATGCGCCTGATCAGCAACCCGCAAGTCTGCAGGGCCCCGCGAAGCCGGGCCGGGGCAGCACGTACTCCGAGCTGATGGCCCAGGTACGGCGTGAGGGCCTGCTCGAGCGGCGAATGCCGAGCTACATCGTCCGGATAGCGATCAACCTGGCGCTGCTCGCCGCCGGTTGGACGGCGTTCGTCCTGGTGGGCGACTCGTGGTGGCAGATGATCACCGCCGGATATCTGGCCGTGATCTTCGCGCAGACCGGGTTCCTCGGCCACGACGCCGGTCACAAGCAGATCTTTCGATCCCGGCGAGCCAACGACATCGCCGGAATGCTGCACGGCAACCTCGGGATCGGGCTCGCGTACGGCTGGTGGGTCGACAAGCACCACCGCCACCACGCCCACCCCAACCAGGAAGGCCACGACCCGGACATCGAGGTCGAGGCGCTCGCGTTCACCGAGGCACAGTCCGGCAGACGGCGTGGTTTCAGGCGGTGGCTGGCGCGGTATCAGGCGCACCTGTTCTTCCCGATGCTGCTGCTGGAAGGTCTTGCGCTGCACGTGGCCAGCGTGCGGGGCCTGACCCGCCCCGCGTATCGCGCCCGTCGCCGGGAGGTGCTGCTGCTGGCGCTGCACGCCGCCGCGTACCTCGGCGTGGTGTTCCTGGTGCTGTCCCCGGTGCGGGCGCTGGTCTTCATCGCCGTACAGCAGGGGCTGTTCGGGTTGTATCTGGGCAGCGCGTTCGCACCGAACCACAAGGGCATGCCGATCCTCGCGGAGGACGACCAGGAGGACTTCCTTCGCCGCCAGGTGCTCACCTCACGCAACGTACGCGGCGGCTGGTTCGTCGACACGCTGCTGGGCGGCCTGAACTACCAGATCGAGCACCATCTGTTCCCCAACATGCCCCGTTCCGCGCTACGCCGCGCACAACCCCTGGTACGGGCACACTGCCTCGCGGAGGGCCTGCCGTACGCCGAAACCACCTTGATCGATTCGTACCGGCAGGCGCTGCGGCACCTGCGTACGGTCGGCCGCGGTGACCAGCCGTCCCGGCTGGTCGGCGGGGACCTGGATCATGCCCTCCCCGTCACCGGAAGCACCCCGGCGGACGCCTTCGCCGGCGGTGCCGCGGCCGGGCCCCGTCCCGGCGAATCCGATGGCCGCTGACCGCACCGTCCGGGTCTGGGAGCAGATCGGTCGACAGTCCCTCGGCGCCCCCGTCTCGATGGCGCACGTGTGCGCGGCCGCGGTCGCCAGTGTCAAGGCGGGCGGCGCCGCGGTCGTGATGATGCGCAGCCCGACCGTCCGGTACACCGTGCACGCCACGAACCGGGTGGCCAACGAGCTGGAGGAGTGGCAGCTCACGTTCGGGGAGGGCCCCTGCGTGGATGCGTTCACCAGCGATCAGGCAGCCGACCACCACGACGGATCCCGCGCCGTCGCGCCCACCACCGAACAGCTCCTGCGCAAATGCGACCTGCTACCTCCCGGGGACCCCGCACGCGCCAGGCTTCGTGCCCGAGCCATCGAGAAGAACATTCCGCTGGCCGACAGCCTCGCTCGCCGGTACGCCGGACGCGGCGAACTCCTGGAAGACTTGAAACAGGTTGCCGCGGTCGCCCTGATCAAGGCAGTCGACAACTATGATTCCAGCCGCTCAGTGCCTTTCGCCGGGTACGCCGTCCCGAGTATCCGCGGTGCCCTGAAACGGCACTTCCGTGACGCCGCCTGGGGGATGCGGGTGCCACGAGCGACCCAGGAACTGGTGCTTGAGGCGGCGATCGCCAGCGACGAGCTGACCCAGCGGCTGGGCCACCGGCCGACCGCCGCCGAACTCGCCGATCACCTGCACCTCAAACCCGCCGACCTCGAAGCCGCGAGCATGGCGCAGCACTCCTACCGCCTGATGTCGTTGAACCTGCCGCTCGGTGTCGACGAGACCGCCGAGATCATCGACAACCTCGGCGCCCGGGACCCGCGGTACGACGCCGTCGACAACCACCTGACGCTCCAGCCGCTGGTCGGGGACCTGCCGCCACGGGACCGCCACATTCTCACATTGCGGTTCCACCGCCGTATGACGCAGGCCCGGATCGCTGATGAAGTCGGCCTGTCCCAGATGCACGTGTCTCGTGTGTTGAGACGGATCCTCTCCCAGCTCCGGGCCGCCATGTTGTTCTGAGGTCGACTCGCCCCGGGAAGCCGCCAGGACTGCCAGTCGCCGGGGCCCGCGCGGCGCACCTGGCTACGGCGTACCCACAAAAGGGAATGCGGCACGGGTACGCCGTAGCGAGGATGAGCCGGTGAAGATGCACCCCGATCAGGTCGACCTCGCCACGGACGTGGTCGCCGCGCTCGTCGCGGCACAGTTTCCGCAGTGGCGGCACCATCCGGTACGCGCGATCCGGTCGCACGGCACGGTCAACGCGCTGTACCGCCTCGGCGACGAGATCATCCTGAGGTTTCCGCTGCGACCGAGCCTTGACCCCGCGCTGCGCGACGAGCTCGTTCGCGAGCAACACCACGCCCGTCGCATCGCGTGCGAGATACCGTTCCCGGTCCCGGAGCCTGTCGGGTTCGGCGAGCCGGGCGA
>JBOGDK010000482.1:0-3187 GCA_050701795.1 Micromonosporaceae bacterium | reverse complement strand
TTGAGGGCGAGCCGGACCAGGGTGAGCGCGATCCGGAAGCGCCTCTCCGGATCCAGTTCGACCCCCACGACGCGTGCCGTCCGCACCTTGCGCAGCAACTCCACGGCGTTGTGCCCGGGCTCCTCAGTCGCGCTCTCACAGGCACGTACGTACTCGTCGAGGTGTCGGTCGCTCTTGTCCCGCCAACTCTGGACGTCAGGAGTCCAGGCTCGCGCCCCACCCGGCTCACTGGCCGGCGGGTCAGGGCCCGGGTACGTCATGGCTGCCGGGGATGAGGCCGCTGACGAATTCATGAAGCAGGCTGTGTATCGCGTACCGCTCATTGCGTGAGGATTTGCCGCCTTCAATCAGTCCAAGATCGCGCCCGGCATCGAACGCACGCGCGAAGGCCTGGCCGTCGAGCTCAGCCAGCTGCATCAGCTCATCTCTGGAGAGCTGTTCACCCCGGCGACCGTCGCTGAATGCGTACATCAAACCCTGTACGGGTTCGCGTCCGACCCGCCGTTCCCATTCCCGTAGCGCCGAGTCGAACAGATATGCCGTGATGTCGTTCGGGGCCGCGAACTCCTTCGCAATCTCCCGCATCGAACGTCCGGAAGTGAATCGACGTGCCGCGACCTTTATCAGGAGGGGATTGCCGTCGACCCTGTCGAGAATCGGATCGAACACCGAATCGGGATCCTCACCCAATCTGTCGTCTCCCGATATGAAGTGACGAAACAATGTCACGGCGTCCGGCCTGTCCAGCCCGGTGAGCCGGAACGGCTGTACCGCCGGGTGGTCCTTCACCGCCCGACTGGTCAGCAGTGTTCTGTGCGGTGGGCTGGCGAATCCGAGAATGTGCAGCCAATCGGTGAAGCGGGCCATCTCGTGGTCGAGTTCCAGATTGTCGACCACGGTGAGCACACCTCCTCCTCGCAGCCCCACGTCGTGAATCGCCTCCCGTAGCTCGCTCTCCCAGGTCGCCTCGTTGTTGCCGAGGTCCACGCCGAGCTGGCTTGCCAGATCCCGCGCGGTGTCCAGCCAGGACCGGCCCGCCGCCGCTCTCTTGCCGGGATGCCACAGATCCCCGCGTACCTTGACCCAGATGATGGTCTCGTACCGGCCCTGCTGTTCGGCCTGTCGTACCGCCTCGTACGCGGTGGTGGTCTTACCCACTCCGCCCTGGCTGTGCATGCAGATGAACGGTCTGCGGCCCGTGACCAGCAGGTGAGCGAGCTCCTGGGTACGTCGCTCCCGCCCGATGTACGCGTCCTCATCGTGGTCGACGTTCGCCTCGAGTGACCACCGCGGGACCCGCGACGCCGGGGAAGCCGAGGGCTCGCCGGGGGACGTGGCGGGAGCCCGGGAAGAGTCGGGACCCGCTGCCCGGTGTGGATCGACCGGTGCGGCGAGTTCCTCGTGGTGCCGGGGCGTGAGAGCCACATCGACGGTGACGACGGCGTTGCCGCCGCCCTGGTTGCGGTCGAGGCGGATGTCGCGGGTCAATGCCGGGTCCGGTGGCGGCTGTGGCTGGGGTGGTTCGCGGTGGAGCCCGAACGCGATCGCGGAACAGGCGATCACCGCGGCCGCCAGCCCGAGGCCCAGAGCCCAGTCGAGCTCCTCGGTGAACAGATTGGTCAGTACGGCAGCGATCGCGGTCACCACAGCGGAAAGTCCTGCCAGCACGGCACGTTTCACGCCTGCCCCCCATCGCATGCCTGCCGCGACTTCTCCTCGCCCCGCGCGGTGTGACCGTCCGCCTCCCCAATGGAACCACGGGAGGTACGCAGAGGTGTGCCGCTGGCCCTAACGAAGGAACGCCTGCGGTACGCCACCGTCCACCGGCACCAGCAGCCCGGTGGTACGCGGCAACGACCCGTCGGTGAGTGCCACCACCGCGGCGGCCACGTGCTCGGGAAGCACCTCCTGCTTCAGCAGGGTGCGCTGCGCGTAGTACTCGCCGAGCTTCTCCTCCGGTACGCCGTACGTCTTCGCCCGTTCGGCGCCCCAGCCCCCGGCGAAGATGCCGGAGCCGCGTACCACCCCGTCGGGGTTGACCCCGTTGACCCGGATGCCGTGCTCCCCCAGTTCGGCGGCGAGCAGCCGTACCTGGTGTGCCTGGGCCGCCTTCGCCGAGGAGTACGCGATGTTGCTCGGGCCCGCGAACACGGCGTTCTTGCTGGCCACGTACACGATGTCGCCGCCGAGTGCCTGCTGCCGCATCACCTCGGCGGTCCGCTGGGAGACCAGGAACGAACCGCGCGGCATCACCGAGAACTGCAGGTCCCACAGCTCGGCGCTGGTCTCGGCGAGGCTCGCCGCCTTGGACAGGCCGGCGTTGTTCACCACCAGGTCGAGGCCGCCGAAGGCGAGCACCGCCTCGGCGACGGCGACCGCGACGGCGGCCTCGTCGGAGACATCGACGGTGACCGCGACCGCCCGGTCCGGGCCGCCCAACTGCTTCGCCACCTGTACGGCCGCGGCGGTGTCCCGGTCGGCGACCACGACGCACGCGCCCTGGGCGACCAACGCCTCGCAGGTGGCCCGGCCGATCCCCGACGCGCCGCCGGTGACGAACCCGATCCGGCCGGCGAGCGGCTTCGGTGCCGGGCGCCGCCGCAGCTTGCGTTCTTCGAGGATCCAGTACTCGACCCGGAATTTCTCACTCTCCGGTACGGGCGCGTAGCGCGAGACCGCCTCGGCGCCCCGCATCGCGTTGATCGCGTTCAGGTAGTACTCGCCGGCCACCCGGGCGGTCTGCTTGTCGACCCCGTACGAGAACATCCCGACCCCGGGGACCAGCACGATCGCGGGGTCCGCGCCGCGCATCGGGGGGGTGTCGGCGTCGGCGTACCGCTGGTAGTAGGCCGCATACTCGTCCCGGTACTGCTGGTGCAGCTCGGCGAGCCGGGCCTCCACTTCGGACAGCGGCGCGTCCGGTGCGGTGTCCAGCAGCAGCGGCCGCACCTTGGTACGCAGGAAGTGGTCCGGGCACGAGCTGCCCAGCGGCACCAGCCGGTCCACCGCCTCCCGGGAGAGGAAGTCCAGCACCGGGTCGCTGTCGGTGAAGTGGCCGATCATCCGGGTGTCGGTGGCGGCGATCCTTCTCAGCATCGGGGCAATTGCGGCGGCGCGGGCGTGGCGCTCGCCGTCGGGCAGGGGTCGCCGCTGCTCGCGTACCTGACCGAAGGGGTCGACTTTGCCG
>JBOGDK010000481.1:0-3237 GCA_050701795.1 Micromonosporaceae bacterium | reverse complement strand
GCCGTTCCGGGCTCTCCCGCCGTCGGTACACCAGGGTGGGACGGTCCTCTGGGGCCGGCTCGCCGACCGTGTAGCCACCCCAGTAGCGCACAAACCGTTGCCGGTCGGCGCCCAGCTCCGCCGCCCGGGCCGCGCTGATCGGCACCAGAGTGTCGGGATGCGGCAACGGCAGATCCCGGTACGGGTGCCACTGCCAGTCGATCAGGGAGAGGTACTCCCACTCGTTCGTGGCCTGGTCGGTGTTGTCGCCGAGGCGGCGCCACAGCGAGCTGGGCCGGTCCACCGTGGCGTCCCGCCACACCTTCGCGAAGTACGCGTCATCCGCTGTCACGTGGTGAACCCCTTCAACTGGGCGAACGCCGGGATCGCGCCTGCCGGTCTCGCCTCCACCTGCCGCGGTGCCTCGCTGCGCCAGAACAGCCAGGCGTGGAACGGCGGCAGCATCTGGATCGCGTTCACCGGCAGCACCGGTTGGAAGATGCTGCTCACGGTATGAGACTGGCCCGCCTGCATCGGGCCGCCGACGCCCACCGTGCCGACCGACTGGGCCGCCTGTGGCGCCACGTGCATGCTGGTGACCGTCTGCCGCTCCTCGCCCGCCCAGGACGAGATGTTGTGCAGGTCATCGCTGTTCGACAGGCCACCGAAGATCAACTTCGCGGTGGTGGCGGCGAGGATCGCGGCCTGCTGCTCGACGCCGTACCTGGTACGCAGCTGCGCCAGGCTCTGGGTCGCCCACATCGTGACGATGCCGCGTCCGCCGCCCTCGCTGACCAGTGACGGCAGGCTCTGGATCGGGGCGATGTTGGCGATCTCGTCGAGCGCCAGCAGCAGCGGAGGATCGAGCCGGCCACCCTGCTTGGCGGCGAGCTCGGCCGCCCGGTGCGCGATGCTGTCCACGAGGCCGGCCATCAGCGGCGCGATCGCCTGCTGCTGGTGGGACGGACCGATGATGAACAGCGACGAGCGGCTGGCCAGGAACGCGTCGATGTTCAGGTCGTTCGCCTCGCAGGAGCGCAGCACGGTCGGCTCGGAGGTGGCCTCCAGGGTGTTGCGGGCCACCGAGTAGAAGCTGCCGCGTTCCCGGTCGCCGAGCAGCCCCACCGCGTCGAGGTCGTCGGCCCACATCGCGCCCGGGCTGGACGACAGCCGCAGGATCGCCACCGGATCCCGTACCTCCTGGCTGGCCAGCCAGCGCCGTACGGTCGCCAACGGCAGCCCTTCCAGTGCCGCGGCGTGGAAGTACGCCCGGAGGATGCTCGCCGCCCCCGCCCGCCAGTGATCGCCGTCGGCCACCCCCTGGCCGGCCACGGCGGTCATCGCCGCGACCCGCCGGTAGCACACGCTCGGGTCGTGGCAGTCGGCCAGCGGCGACCACCGTAGCGACAGCTGTGGGTACTCGCTGCCGAACGGGTCGTAGACGAACACACCACCCCCGTACGGGGCCGCGACGGTACGCCGCCGGTTGCCGGTGAACCCCAGGATGTCGCCCCGGGTGGAGGTGCACACCAACGGACCGTCCCACCACATCACGGACGGGACGATCAGGCCGGAGGTCTTCCCGTACCGGGGTGGGCCGACGATCCCGACCGAGTCCTCCGCCTCGCTCCAGCACCGTTTGTACCCGTCACGGGCGTCCCAACCGAGGAACACCCGACGCCGTCCCGTGACGTCGAACGGCGGGATCTGCGGCCATTCGGAGAACGCCACGGACCGCTCAGTCCCTGGTCAGGGAACTGTTGACCAGCACCGGTAGCGGCGCGGCCGGTGCGTCGGCGTCCGGCAGCGGGTACTGCCCGCCGGGCTCCTCGATGCGTTCGAGTCGCAGTTCGTTCGGTGGGTGGCTGGCGCAGATCGACAGCTCCCAGCCGTTGCGGGCGCCGTCGAAGCTGTGCCGGAACCGGGACAGCGTACGGCGCAGCCCGTTGCGGTGCCCGGCCAGCACCGCCCCCTGATCGGCCTGGTACTCGGCGAGCCGGCTGCCGATCGCCTGCGCTGGCATGATCACGTACCGCACGCACAGCATCAACGGCCAGGTGGCGGACCAGAGCGCGAACCGGATCACCGGGTGGCGGAAGAACTGGATCAGGAAACTGACCACGGTGTACGCGATGTAGAGCGGAAGGGCGACACCCCGTACGAACATGCTGGATATCGCGTCCGCGTTGCGCCAGTGCATCAGCTCGTGGCAGATCACGCCGGACAGCGGCTCCCGGTCGTAGTTGAACTCGTCGAGGAAACCCCGGTTGATGATGATGTGCCGGGCACCGCAGAACGCGTTGGCCTCCCGGGCGTCGTCCATCAGCAACTTCGGGTAGCCCCCGAGCCGCAGTCGCGCGGCGCAGTCCTGGACGATCGGCAGGATCAGCTCCTTCTCCCGCCGGCTCGGCTCCCTGGCGCCGCCGAGCTTGAACAGCCACTCTTCCGCGGCCACCCGGTAGACCGTGTAGAGCACGCCCACCAGCACCGCGGTGAGGAGCTGACCCAGCATCAGGCCGATGCCCTTGGCCGGGTCCTCGCTGAAGACCATCGCCCAGGGAAGCAGCAGGCCGCCCAGGAAGCCGCCGATCGCACCGATGACGGCGCCGGCCAGCAGTCCGAGAATGCCCCCGCCCTGGAACAGGAAACTGTCCAACGCGGTGCCGAGGACCGGTACGTCGCCGATGAATGCGGAGCCCGTCTCGCTGCCGGTGGACAGGCCACCGACCCAGCCGTAGATCCCGCCGACGACCAGCCCGACACCGCCCCCGAGGAACGCGAGGGGGAGGTTCAACCAGCTGGCGAGGAACGCCGCGGCGAGCCCGCGCCAGTCCCGGAAAGCCCCGGTGACGAACCAGGACACCACGCTGGGGTAGCCCGGAGGATGGGCGAACATCCGCTGTACCGGGCTGTCGATCCGCTGCACCGGCGGGAACTGCTGGGCGCCGGGTGGCTGCTGCCCGTACGGGCCGGGTTGGTGCGGCGGTACGAAGCCCGGCGCCCCAGGGCCGGGTCCGTACGGACCCTGGTGTTGTGGCGGCCCTCCGCCGTGGCCCTGGGGAGGTGGCGGCGGTACGTGAGCCGGCGCGGCTGGTGGCTGCACGTACGGCTGCCCGGAGGGCATCGCGGCGTGCTGGCCGGGGGCGGGTGTGGCGTGCTGGCCCGGGGCGGGTGCGGCGGCGGCCGGTGCCGGAGGGCCGGACGTGGGCAGAGCCGACGCCGGTGGACGTTGCGCCGGCACACCGCTGTCCGCAGCGC
>JBOGDK010000480.1:0-3237 GCA_050701795.1 Micromonosporaceae bacterium | reverse complement strand
TGCAGACGACGCCGAGCGGATCGAGGGAGCGTGTCTTCACCCCGCCCCAACTCCGGTACGTCACGATGATCGACTCCTGCCGCCACACCGCCGCAGTGACCGCCTGAAGCTGCGGCGGCTGATCGGCGTCGGTCGTCCATCCGGGTGCGTCGAGGTGGATCCGTTCCCGGGCCCGCTGCACCCGGGCACGCAGCTCAGGTGGCAGAGCGGCGAACACCTTCAACTCGGCGGCAGCCAGGAATGAGGCGATCCCGAGTTGGTGCGCCGCGTACGGCAGACCGGTGAACAACAGAGCACTCGCCTCGTCACCGGTCAGTCCGGTGAGCCGGGTGCGGTACCCGTCCAGCAGCCGGTAACCGCCGCTGGGACCACGGTCGGCGTAGATCGGCACACCGGCGGCGGTCAGGGCCTCGACATCCCGGTAGACGGTGCGTACGGACACGCCGAGGTGGTCGGCCAGCTCGGTGGCGGAGGCCCGCTGCCGGGTCTGCAGGTAGAGCAGCGTCATCAGCAGGCGGCTCGACTTCATGCCCGCATCGTTACACGTACCTGACAGGACCTGACAGGTATTACCGGCCAGGATGAGCTGTCTTCGTAACCACGGAACCCAACCCCCGACGGCTGGAGAAGGCGCCGATGGACGACATGAATTACTACAACACCCTGATCGCGGTGGCCGACGACTGTCCCATCACTGGCAGCGTGACGCCCGCCCCGCGCGGCGGGAAGAAGACCGTCGCCGTACTGCAGTACGAGATGCTCGCCGAACGCCCGAACGAACTCACCCAGGAGGAGGTGCTGTTCGAGTCGTGGTGGGCCCGGCAGGAGGCTGCCGGTGACGTACCCGACTCCGAGGTCGCGTTGCTCCGCAAGGAGTTCTTCGCCAAGCCCCAGGCCTGCCTGCGAGCCTCGCCCCTGCCGAAGAAGTACGGCTGGGGCCTGCTCTTCGACGAACGCGGCACCGTGGCGCTGTGCCCGATGGAGTCAGCGATGTACCGGGACCTCGTCGAGGGCGGCAAGCCCGACCTGACGGTGCTCAAGGCCATGCGGTCAAGCCGGAAATGAGCACGTCACCGCTGGACGCCGTGGCGGATCGCGTCGCCGGTACCCGGTCCGGGAGAGGATGGTGGCATGCGCCTGGTGTCGTTGTTGCCGTCCGCGACCGAGATCGTGTACGCCCTGGGGCTCGGTGACGACCTGGTGGGTGTCACGTTCGAATGCGACGAGCCACCAGCCGCACGTACCGAGAAGATCGTGGTCGTCGGTGGGCGCGACACCCGGGGGATGAGCCCCGCCGAGATCGACGGGTACGTCACCGGCAAGCTCGCCGCGGGGGGCGACCTCTACACACTGCACGCCGGGGCCCTGGCGCACCTTCGGCCGGAGCTGATCCTCACCCAGGACCTCTGCCGGGTGTGCGCCCTGCCCTCGGGACACGTCTCGGACGCGTTGGACCACCTGGGCTGTCACGCCGACGTCCTGTCGTTGGACCCGTACACCCTCGACGAGGTGCTGGGCACGATCCTCGAGGTCGGCGAGCGCACCGGAGTGCCGGGCCGGGCGGGCGCTCTCGTCGCCGGTCTCAGAGACCGGCTGGACGCGGTGGCCGCCGCAGTCGCGGGCCGGCCGAGACCCCGGGTCGCGGTGGTGGAGTGGGTGGATCCGCCGTTCACGGCGGGGCACTGGGTGCCGGACATGGTCTCCGCGGCCGGCGGCGTGCCGGTGGCGGCCCGGCCAGGTGCCCGCTCCGTCCAAACCACCTGGGCCGAGTTCACCGGGGCAGCGCCGGACATCGTACTGGTCACACCCTGCGGGTTCCACCTCGACGGTGCGGTGGAACAGGCGCGTTCCGTCGCGCGGGAGCTTCCCGGAGTTGCGGTGTGGGCTCTCGACGGCGACTCCCTGGTGGTACGTCCCGGACCACGCCTCATCGAAGGCATCGAGACGATGGCCGCCGTACTGCACCCCGGGGCACTGCCGGATGCACCACCGTACGCCGCCGCCCGGGTGGCCTGAGCTGCCACCTTCGCTCGCAAGGGCCAGTTCTTCATCGCCGCGCACCTGCCGTCCACGACTCCGCACTCACGGAGGAAGAGTGACAAGGGCTACGCCTCCAGGCAGCTACACCGAGGCCGGTGCCTGGCATCGCCGGGTGAGAATCGGGTGGTGACCGACATCGCCATCCACGTCGCCCGATTCGCCGCACTCGACCTCGCCACCTTGTACGCGCTGCTCAAGCTGCGGGTCGACGTGTTCGTGGTGGAACAGCACTGTCCGTACCCGGAGCTGGACGGCCGGGACGCGGAGCCGGCGACCCAGCACATCTGGGGTACCCGCGACGCCGAGCTGGTCGGCTACCTACGGGTGCTCGACGACCCGGACGGGGTGGCGCGGATCGGCCGGGTCTGCACCGCGCCGCAAGGCCGGGGCAGCGGTGTCGGCGGCCGGCTGATGGCCCGCGCCGTCCACGAGGCGGGGCCACGGCCGTGCCGGCTGGACGCGCAGAGCCACGCTCTCGACTTCTACCGCCGGTACGGCTTCACCCCCAGCGGCCCGGAGTTCATCGAGGACGGGATTCCGCACGTACCGATGCTGCGTCCCGCGCCGAGCTGAGCCCGGCCAAGGCGGGCCGGGGCGGGGCGGTTACGGCATCCCGGCGACGATCTCGCCGATGTCGCGGCGGCGGCCGGTGAAGAACGGCACCTCTTCCCGTACGTGCAGCCGCGCCCGGGACGCCCTCAGGTCCCGCATCAGATCCACGATCCGGTGCAGTTCGTCGGCTTCGAAGGCGAGCAGCCACTCGTAGTCGCCGAGCGCGAAGCTGGCCACCGTGTTCGCCCGTACGTCCGGGTAGCCGCGCGCCTGCCGGCCGTGTTCGGCGAGCATCTCGCGGCGTTCTGCGTCAGGCAGCAGGTACCAGTCGTACGAGCGGACGAACGGATACACGCACAGGTATCCCCGAGGCGGCTCACCCGCCAGGAACGCCGGGATGTGGCTCTTGTTGAACTCCGCCGGCCGGTGCAGCGCCATCGACGACCACACCGGGGCCAGGTGCCGCCCCAGCGCGGTACGCCGCAGCAGCCCGTACCCGTCCTGCAGCGCGTCGGAACTCTCCGCGTGCCACCACACCATCAGGTCGGCGTCGGCCCGCAGCCCGGACACGTCGTAGGTGCCACGTACCACCACGTCCTTGGCGGCGAGCTGGTCGAACAGCGCGGTGACCTCGCTGACCAGGTC
>JBOGDK010000479.1:0-3238 GCA_050701795.1 Micromonosporaceae bacterium | reverse complement strand
CAGTCCACCGCCACCGGGGTGACGACGAGAGCGATGTCCTGGGCGCGTACCCGGCGCTGGGTCTCCTCCAGCAGCATCTCGGTGATCTTGTGCAGTTCGTCAGCGTCCAGCCGGTCGAAGATGATCACCTCGTCGATCCGGTTCAGGAACTCCGGGCGGAACGACTCGCGAAGCTGCTTCATGATCCGGTCCCGGAGCGTCTGCCGACTCCGCTCCTCCCCGCCACCGGCGAACCCGAGCGCGCCTGCGGTGCTCGTGATCAACTCAGAACCGAGGTTGCTGGTCATGATCAGTACGGTGTTCCGGAAGTCGACCGTACGGCCCTGGGCATCGGTCAGCCGGCCGTCCTCGAGGACCTGCAGCAGGGTGTTGAACACGTCGCGGTGCGCCTTCTCGATCTCGTCCAGCAACACCACCGAGTACGGGCGGCGGCGTACCGCCTCGGTGAGCTGACCGGCCTCCTCGTACCCGACGTAGCCAGGAGGCGCCCCCACCAGGCGGGAGACCGTGTGGCGTTCGGAGTACTCGCTCATGTCCACCCGGATCATCCGGTCGTCATCGCCGAACAACGCCTCCGCGAGCGCCCGGGCCAGCTCGGTCTTGCCCACCCCGGTGGGACCCAGGAACAGGAAACTGCCGATCGGGCGATCCGGGTCGCCGAGCCCGGCGCGGGAACGGCGTACCGCCTCGGCCACCGCGCGTACCGCCTCGTCCTGCCCGACCACCCGCTGGTGCAGGTGGGTCTCCAGGTGCTGCAACCGCTCGCGTTCCTCCTCGGTCAACCGGCTCGCCGGGATCCCCGTCATCCGGGACACCACCTCGGCGATGTCGCCCTCGGTGACCTCCAGGATGTGTGAGGTCGAGCCGTCCTCACCGCGCGCCGCGTCGATGCGTTCCCGCACCTCAGCGACCCGGTCCCGGAGTACGGTGGCGTGCTCGTACAGCTCGTCGGCGACCGCCTGGTCCTTGTCCCGGATCAGCTCCTCCAGCTGCCGTTCCAGATCCCGCACGTCGGTACGCGGCCGCCGGCTGCGCAGCCGTACCCGGGCGCCGGCCTGGTCGATCAGGTCGATCGCCTTGTCCGGCAGGAACCGGTCGGCGACGTACCGGTCGGACAGCTCCGCCGCGGCCACCAGGGCCTGGTCGGCGAACCGCACCTGATGGTGCGCCTCGTACCGGTCCCGCAGGCCACGGAGGATCGTGATGGTGTCGGCCACGCTCGGCTCGGGCACCACGATCGGCTGGAACCGGCGTTCCAGCGCCGGGTCCTTCTCGACGTTCTTGCGGTACTCGTCGAGCGTGGTGGCGCCGATGATGTGCAGATCGCCACGGGCCAACGCCGGCTTGAGGATGTTGCCGGCGCCCATCGCGCCTTCCGCGCCGCCGGCACCGACCACGGTGTGCAGTTCGTCGATGAAGACGATCAGCTGATCCCGGTGCTCGCGGACCTCGTCGATCACCTTCTTGATCCGCTCCTCGAAGTCGCCGCGGTAGCGGGTGCCGGCCACCAGACCGGTCAGGTCGAGCTGCACCACCCGGCGACCCGCCAAGGTGTCCGGTACATCGCCGTCCACGATCCGCTCGGCGATCCCCTCCACGATCGCGGTCTTGCCGACCCCGGCCTCACCGATCAAAACCGGGTTGTTCTTGGTACGCCGTGACAGCACTTCGACGGTCTGCTCGATCTCGTCCTCCCGGCCCACCACCGGGTCGAGCGCGCCGTCGTCGGCCTCGGCGGTGAGGTCCCGCCCGTACTCGTCAAGGGTGGGGGTGGTGCTCTGTTGCGAAGGCGCTGCCGGGCTCCCCGTCGCGGCGTTCTGCAGCGTCTCCGGGGTGACCCGGGCCTCACGCAGCAACCGTCCCGCCGACGACTCCCGGTTGGACGCCAACGCCAGCAGCAGGTGCTCCGGCCCGATGTACGACGACCCGTACGCCCGCGAGACCTGGTGCGCGTCCAGGAGCGCCCGCTTCGCCGCCGGGGTCAGGGTCACCGGCTCCCCGGTGCGTTCCCGGCTCGGCGATCCCTTGTCGATCTCCCGCCAGATCGCCTCGGGGTCGGCGCCCGCCCGACTCAGCAGCCGCTTCGTCGGCTCCAGCTTGGATGCCGCCCACAGCAGGTTCTCGGCGTCCAGATCGGTGCCGCCATGCTCGGCGACCTGGTTCGCCGCCAGCGCCACCAGATCCCGGGTCTGGTCGCTCAACAATCGGGTGATATCGACCCGCTGGAATGAACGCCGTGGCAGATCCCCACCGAAGAAGCGCGCCATGAAGTCGTCGAACGGGCTGGGTCCGAATCCGCTCGGGCCGAAGATGTCGGCCATGGGTCCCCCTGAAGGTGTCGTGATCGACGTACCGAAAGACCGTTCCCCGGCAGGCTGCGCGGTAACCGTTCCGGCGCGGAACTCAGTGGCACCGCCGGTGCTGGTACGCGAGGCTGGACCTGTGGAATTGCACGAGTACGCCCGGTACGACGGGTACGGCCTGCGAGAGCTGATCCGGTCCGGTGAGCTGCCGGCGCACTCTGAGGCGGCCTCCGGCAGGGACCCACGGCCGGACCACCGGTGGCTACGATGCACCGGCATCCGACGGAACGGGGGAACCGGTGCCGGCAACGCTGACCTGGGCACGACGCGTCCTGTGGGCCCAGATCGCACTCACTGTGCTGGCGGTGGCGACCGTACTGGCCACGCCGTTCCTGCTCCCACTGTTGTCCACCAGCGGCGGACCAGCCATGGTCATCGGGTTCGCCGTAGCAACGCCGCTACTCGTCTTCGGCCCACTGCTGGTGGCCACCGGCATCGCCGGACTGATGGCGGTACGCCGCGACACGTGGCGCCTCGGCGTTGGCCTCGCCCTGTTCGCGCCGCTCGCGTTGCTGGTCGCCGGAACCGTCTGGGATCTGCTGACACGGGACCCGTACGCCGACGCCCGGGTCGAGGCGGAGTCGTTCCCCGGCGAGGAGTCACTTGACGCGTACGTTGCCGCGTCAGACGTGATGTTGCAGGTGTTGAACGCCGCTCACCTGGTGGCCATGGTCGCGTTCTGCCTGGCCGCGGTCGCCGCAGTGTTGCTGCTGCGCACCGCACCGAGGCCGTGACCCCAGAGCGCCCCGATCCGGCTACAAGCCGTACCCGGCGAGGATGTCGACGATCTGGTCGGAGTGGTGCGATACGTGCTCCCGGATCCGCCGGCCCGCCTCCTCGGGGTCGCGGGAGGTGATCGCGGCGGCCAACCGCCT
>JBOGDK010000478.1:0-3256 GCA_050701795.1 Micromonosporaceae bacterium | reverse complement strand
GGCTCACCGTCCCCCAGCATCAAAGATCACAGCGCTGAGCAGCCACAACACCGTCGCGATGGCGCTGATCATCAAACCGTCGTGGAGCCAACTGTCCGGCACGATGCGACGCTGGCGCGCCCGGTACAGACCCACACCGGCCAGACCGAACCCCACCAGCAGCCCGACCGGCACTATCACCCCGACCAGTCCGAACAGCACCGACAACACCCCGACCAGGGTGTGCGGCGCCGGTGTCGGCACGGCCACCTGCGAAAGCCCGAGCGCACGCAGCCTGCGGCGGGCGTCGCGGACCTCGTACTCACGGCGCTTCAACGCGGCGGTACGCCGCGCCGCCGGGGCCTCTGGAATCTCGTCCACCCCACCATCGAGGTGCCTGCTGAGTTCGACGGCGTACCTTGCCTGGCAGCGCTGCAGCCGACTCACCGCGGCAGCGGCACGACGTCCGTACCGGCTGCGGGCGTACCGCCGGGCCGCCAACCGGTTCCGCCCCTTCACCAGTACCAAGACTTCGTCGGGTGTTATCAAGCTGAGATCTCGCACCCGGTAGAGCAGGTCCGCGTAGTACGCCGCCTCGTGCTGCAGCGCAGCCCGCATCAACAGCAGTACGACCAGCAGACCGGGCAGCCCTTTCAACACCACGACAGCGAGTACGCCCCCGACCCCGAAGCCGAACCCGTCCAGCAACAACGGCGTGTTCCACACGAAGTGGAACGCCCAGGCACCCACGAATGCCAACGCCGCCACCGCGATCCTGCGCCCCCACCGGCGCTCCGAATGGGTCATCGCGTAGCCGATCCCCGCACCGGCAAGAGCGGTGAACATGGTGTGGCTCCACAACCCACCGAGCAGCCCGCGGGTCAGGAACGTCGTGATCACCGGAGTGACACCGTCGGCGCTGCCCGCCCGATCAGCTTCACTGACCGCGTGGACCGCGTACACGAAGTCCTCGACCACCTGGAAGCCGAGACCGACCAGGGCGCCGTACACGAAGCCGTCCAGCGTGCTGTTGATCTGTACGCCGGCGAGCAGCACGATCACCAGCACCCCGGAGGCTTTGAGGATCTCCTCCACCACCGGCGCGGAGATCGCGGGTGACCAGGTGTCGGCGAAGGTCGGGGACACCAGGTTCGCCAGGATGTTGCGTACGGCGGTGTTCGCCGAGATCGCCTGCGACGTGGCGACCACGCCGCCCCAGACGAACCCCACCCCGAGCAGCACCGGCGGCTCCTCCTCGAGGAAGTCGAGGGTGCGTACCGCGGCAATGAACGGGACCGCGTACAACGCGAACAGGCCCAGTGCGACCAGCGCGGGCAGTGGATACGCCGAGATCGCCCGGTGGATCAGCCCCCCGATCTGCCAGCCACCCACCGCGATCAGACCGGCCGCCAACCAGAACGCCGGCAGCGTCGGATCCAGCAACCGGCCACGCGCCGGGATCGGGCGTACCACGATCACTGGGCGCCACCGAACCGAACCGTCGCCACGCTGCCGCGTACCAGTGACAGTTCCTCGTCCAGGCCGAGCCCGGCCCCCTGCGCGACGATCTCCACCACCCGCCCCGTGTTCACGAACACCGCGAAGTAGCCGTCCCGGCGCGACGTGGTGAATCGGCCCGCCCAACCGGTCACCCCGTCAGAGGTCCGCTCCTGGTACGTCGGGCCGGAGAGCTGGTAGCCGCGCTGCGCGTCGATCCGGTCCCGGAGCCGGTTCAGCGCCTGACGCAGCGTTCCCTGGTATGTCGAGACCGCGAGCGCGTACCTGACACCGCGTACCTCCAGCACCATCCGGCCCCGGTTCGGGAAGGTCTCGGCACTGTCCAACACCGACCCCCGGGGCGGCACCAGGCTGACGTCATGCCCGACGGTGAGCCGCAGCTTCGGCGGCACCGCACGATCGTCCGGCAGGGCCCGTTCCACCGCCGGCAGACCGACGGACAGCCCGAGCACCACGGCGAGTACGGCGAGACTGCCACCCAGGTTTGCCCACCGCCCGCGCAACCTGTCACCTCCCCGTGAGCCGCGACGACAGCGCCGACATTACGGACTTCCGGCGCGTACCAGTCGAGGTGGGTGGTGTCCTCGTGTCAGTACGGTCTCGATCCCGTCACCACACCTGGCGGGCTGACCCCGGATCTGATCACGATGCGTGAAGGAAGACGGTTGCCTGGGACGTTGCTGGTGTAGCGGTGGCCACCGATTACAGGCGGTTGGCGTCCGGGGGATGACATGGGGCTGGTGTTCAGGCGTGCGGGCCGGGCCCGCGGCCTGCTCGCCGCCGCCGCGACCGCCACCCTGCTCGCCACCGTGTTACTCACCGCACTCAGCCTGTACGGCGGCCAGGTGATCGACTCCGGCACCCGGGCCGCCGTCGCCGCGGCACCGCCAACCGAACGCACGGTGCTGGTCAGCGGCTCCATCTCCGACCGTGACGACGTGGCCGGGCTGGACCGGTCGGTCACCCGCGCCGTGGGTCGTGGCCTGCGCGGCGGCGTGGACGCCGGCGGCGGCGTGGACCCGGGCGGCGGCGTAGGCCGGGACGGCGATGTGGTGGCCACGGACATCACCCGAGCCGGGTACGCCGTGGGCCAGCAGCTTCCCGGCGGGATGGGGGACGCGAAACCCGGCGACGACGGCCTGGTGCTCGCCTCCGTGATGTTCCTGGAGGACCTCGCCGAGCACGCCCGGCTCACCTCGGGCAACTGGCCGGAACCCGGCCGGTCCGGGTCACGTGAACCTGGCGCCGGGGGCGAACTGACCGCCGAGACCGTACTGGCCGCACCGGTCGCGAAGCTGCTCGATGTCGAGGCCGGCGACGACATCCCGCTCACCGACCGGCGTGGTGGAACGCACCGTACGCTGCGGGTCACTGGGATCTGGGAGCCGGCCGACCCCGCCGACCCGTACTGGCTGCTGGTGCCGGAGCTGCGTACCGGGGTGGTCGCCGGCACCGCCACGCACGGGCCGTTCGTGGTGTCCCGTACCGACTTCCTTCGTCACTTCGCCACGTTGGCGTCCCTGAACTGGCTGATCACCCCGGACCTGACCGACGTCACCGCCGCCCAGCTGCGCTCTGTCAGCAAGGACGCCAAGGACGTGGCGAAACGGCTCGACGGCGATGTGGCGAGCTCCACCGGGATCGGCGAGCTGGCCGAGCGGCTCGGACGTTCCGCGGTGGTGGCCCGATCGGCACTTCTGGTGCCGGTGCTGCTCCTGGTGGTCATCGCCGGGTACGCCCTGCTTCTGGTGGCCGGTCT
>JBOGDK010000477.1:0-3282 GCA_050701795.1 Micromonosporaceae bacterium | reverse complement strand
CTTCGACCACCCAACCGGGCAGGTCCGCTGGCTGGAGCCCCTCGGGGGTGGTCGAGGGCCGGGACCGGGAGTCAGGTGGCCGGTGCCGCCCGGCGTGGGACCCCGGTGGGTCCACCGGAGTCGGAGGCCCTGTTTCCGCCGCGGGTCGACGGCCTTGCGAAAGGTCCCTCAGGGAGCGGTAGCGAGGGCGCTGGTCGGCATCGGTCCCGACCGACCCGGAGCTGGGGCGGGGTGGGAGTTCGGGCACCGGTGTCCTCCATCCGATTGGCGGCGAAAGCCACACTAAGCCACCTGAGAGGGCCTCGTCACTCTCCGAAACCGGAATGGACAGGAAGATCCGGCTAGCCTGATCCGTCCGTCCGAGCCCCCTCACGCACCGTTATAACGGTATGTCGGAAGGGGTTTTAGGGCCAGCGTCGCCGGTGACTTTAGGGGTACGTGGAGGGTGCGGGCGTACCCGCGGTGGCAGCTGGGTACGTACTAACGGACCGATGGTCGTCCCCTTTGCAGGTGTTCGGGCCTTCCGTACCGTGAGCCACGTACCGCACAGGTCGACTGAGCGACTCGTTGAGGAGTGATCCGGTGAGTTTCATTCGAGAGTTCGTCCGTAACCCCCGCCAGACCGGCAGCATCGCGGCCAGTTCCGCTCCGGTGGTACGGATGATGCTCGATGGCCTGGATCTCACGTCGGCACGCAGCGTGGTGGAGCTCGGGGCCGGCACCGGTGCGGTGACGGACGGCCTGCGGCGCCGGCTTCCGGACTCGGCGGCCCTACTGGCCGTGGAGCTCAACGAAGATTTCGCCGCCGCGCTGCAGCGACGGTTCCAAGGCCGGGGAATCCAGGTGGCGAACCGTTCCGCGGCCGACCTTCCAGACCTCGTCAGGGAGTACGGCCTCGGTGACACCGTGGACGCCATCGTCAGCGGGCTGCCGTGGACTCTGATGTCTCCCGCGGACCGCCGGCGGGCACTTGACGCGGTGGTCGACGTACTCGACCCGGATGGTGAGTTCGTCACCCTCTCCTGCCTGCACCAGACCGTGACCGGGTCCGGGAAGCGGTTGCGGGAGCTGCTCGGGAAGCGGTTCGGTGAGGTACGCAGGGAACCGGTGGTGTGGGCGGCCGTACCGCCGATGATCGCTTACCGGTGCGCCGCACCGGTGAAACGGGTGACCGTGAGCACGGTTGCCAACCGCGCACAGGGCTGACGCGTGTCCAGGACACGGCCTCAGTCATGAACCGACATACCGCGGCCTGACCGGCGCGCCTGGAGGGGTACGCCCGGTCACGTGTTTCCTGGTGCCCGAAGCGCCGGATACGACATTTGCGCACCAACGCGATCATGGAACCCGACGCGTCTGGGTGAACGCCGGAGTGGGCGCGCATCAATAGCACAACTTTCGTTGGCTCGCGGCATGTTCTGGGTACGTAGAGATCGAGGAACGTGACCGGGTTGACATCCCGGGTGCGGAATCAAGTCGATCGCCCAACTGTTGTGCTGGTGACAACGAATGACGCAGGGGGAGCCGTCGCTGGCGACAGCCGGCGCGACGGGCTATCGGGAGGAATGCCGAGCGTGGAGAAGACGACGGGGATTCGCCTCGACGAGGTCGCTGAGGAACGCGACCTGGTCGGTGTCTACCTGCACGAGATTTCGAGGACTCCGTTGCTCGACGCCGCGGAGGAAGTCGAGTTGTCCAAGGCCGTCGAGGCCGGGCTGTACGCCGAGCATCTGCTCAGCACCGGCAAGCTTCCCAAGGGTGCCACACGTGGGGGATTCCAGCAGCTGGTCGCAGAGGGGGAGGCCGCGAAGGAGAAGTTCGTCAAGGCCAACCTGCGGCTGGTGGTGTCGATCGCCCGCCGGTACGTACGCAGCGGGATGCCGATGCTCGACCTGATCCAGGAGGGCAACACCGGTCTGGTACGTGCCGTGGAGAAGTTCGACTACCAGCGGGGGTTCAAGTTCTCGACGTACGCGACCTGGTGGATCCGGCAGGCGATCAGCCGGGCGATCGCACAGCAGGAGCGCACTGTACGGCTCCCCGTGCACCTGGTCGAGGACGTCAACCGGATGCGCAACGCCGCCCGCCAGTACACCCGGGAGAACGGCGCGGATCCTGAGCCGGAGCAGCTCGCCGAGGCGCTCGGCGTACCGACCGCGCGGGTGCTGGAACTGATCCGGTGGTCGCAGGACACGGTGTCGCTGGACACCCCGGTGGGCGACGACGGAGACACTCACCTGGGTGACCTGGTGGCGGACTCTGACGAGCCGAGCCCCGAGGACGTGGTGCTCGCCGGGCTGGAGCGGGAGCGGCTGGAGATGCTGCTGGCGCACCTTGACGAACGTTCGGCGGGAATCGTCCGGGCCCGGTACGGCCTGGAGGACGGGCGGGAGCACTCCCTGACCGAGGTGGCGCAGCGATTCAGCCTGTCCCGGGAGCGGATCCGGCAGCTGGAGATCCAGGCTCTGGGGCGGCTGCGGGAGCTCGCCCGCGCGGAAGGGTTGGACGCCGCCTGAGCACAACGTAGGGACGCTGCGGAGCGTCTGGGGCCCCCTCTGACAATGGTCGGAGGGTGCCCTTTCCTTACCCCAGGTCCGTACGAAGGTCAAGCAGGACGTAGGCGTGTACGTTCGGCAACCCTTCCGTAACTCAGTCGTTGGTCCCTGTGTGTGCGCGCACCGGGGTCACCAGTCGCCCTTGGTTGCGCCCCTGATCTGCCCGAAGGTCAGCGCGACATCACAAAGTTGGGGGGAACACGCTAATGGGTGACTCGCAGCGGACCAGGCGTCTGAGTAGGTCCCGTGCCAGTAGAACCAGGGTCGGCGGGACGTCCCGGGGCGGCGCCGTACCCGACCGGGCGGAGCGGCGCCATGACGCCGACTCCGTGGGCACAGCCGGGCTCAACGGTGGCGAGCAGGGCGGCGGGGTTCGCAGGCTCGCCGGGGTGGACACCGGGCTGACCGAGGAGCTCGAGGTCGTCGACCCGGCAGCGGACGCCGCCCCCGACACCACCGACGCGGACACCGTTGCCCCGGACACCGGCGACGCCGACACCGCCGACCCCGACACCGGGGTGGACGACGATGCTGTGGCGGAGCACTCCACCGCGGAGCCTGGCGATGCCGATGCGCCGGACGTGACGGCGGGTACGTCGGGCGCGGCGGGCTCGGCAGGCACAGCGGGCTCGGCGGACACAGCGGCCGGCTCGGGCGCGGCGGGCGACCTGCCGGTACGGCCACCACGTTCCCGGCGAGTGGGTCGGCGACGGGTGGTGGGCCCGGT
>JBOGDK010000476.1:0-3283 GCA_050701795.1 Micromonosporaceae bacterium | reverse complement strand
GGCTATGTTCTCTGTTCATCGAGAATCAGACCCAGGCAACCGACGCGCTCGGTAACTTCAAATGGATTCCAGTCGCGCCCGAAACCCAGCCTCGAGCCAATCGTGAGGCCGCCGACCCCGCGGAGCGAGGGGTCCCGCACCAGCATCGGCGGCCAGGCGCGCGAACGCAAACGAGACGGAACCGCACCGACGACCGCGCGGAAGCCAGGGACTGCGCGGGTGGCCGCGACCGCCCGGGAATCGGAACACGCAGGAACCTGGATCGCGCGGGGCGGCGTGGCCGGCCCTCGGCGATCAATTCGGGTCGCCAGGTGAACCGGAGCGGGCGTCCCGGGACGGGGTGTAGCGCAGCAGCCGTGCGCCGTTCAGCACCGCGCCGTTGGCCGCTTTCACCCCGTTGCGGAACCACAGGTTGCCCTGCGGGTCCTGGGTCAGGCGGTACGTCTCCGCGTCGCGCACCGTGACGTACCGCAGCGACGCTGGGGCGACCCGGAAGAGTTTGCCGTCGAGCGAGGCGTACACATACCCATCGGGGTTGAGGAACATCTCGTCCTGCGCCCCGCTCGGCACCGCCGGCAGTTCCACGCGCCGGATGACCTGGCGGCTGGCCGGGTCGAACACGAACAGGGTGGAGTCGGCGAGGCCCCACACCCGGCCGTCCGGGCCTTCGGTCACGGACGTGATCAGGTCGGCCCCCGGCACCGGCACGTACTCGCCGATCTTGCGGTCGGTGGCCACGTCGACGGCGAACAGCTTCGCCTCGGTAGCCTTCGGCTCGGTGCCGCCGCCCCCGTCGATGCGGGTGCCGCCCCACAGCGTGCCGCCCAGGCGGGCCAGCGAGATGACGCCCTGGTCCTGCACGATGTGGCGCTGCACCGTGTATTCGCCGGTGGCCATGTCGTACGCCGTCAACGCGCCGCCCCACTCGCCGTAGTCCGGCGTAGTCCCGACGTACAACTTGTCGGGTGTGGTCGCGAACGCGATGGGACGGTTTTGCGCATGCTGGGCCTGCAGGCTGAACAGCTCACGCGGGTTGGTGCCGGACTGGTACGGCTGGTCCGGGTCGTAGTCCATCACCCTCCCGGTCGGGTACGTCCCGAGGTACAACTTCCCCTCGTGCCAGATCCAGCCCTCGGTCTGGCCGACCCGGCCCACGTTCGTAGTCGTCCCGGTCTCCGGGTCCAGTACCGCCATGTTCCCGTTGATGTACAGGTTGGTGTAGACCCGCCCGTCCGGCCCCGCGGTGATGTTGTTGATGTCCAACGGCTGCGGCGGGAACGGCAGCTTGAACGACTCGCTGGCCCCGGTCGCGGGGTCGTACCGGAACGCGTCGCCGCCGTAGTTGCCGACCGCGGCGTACAGGGACCCGTCGATCCAGCCCCAGCCGATCGACGGTCCCCCTGGCTTCACCACGTTGCCGGAGGAGTCCCGGACCGGGGCGAAGGTGTGTGTGGTCAGGTCGTAGCGGTAGAGGTCGTAGCCCCAGCTGTAGTACACCGACCGGCCGTCCGGCGCCAGCCGCGCCGTGCCACGGGAGCTGAGCTTGAACGAGGCCACCCGGTCGCCGGTGGTGCCGTCGGTCATCGGCGCGGCTTCACCGGTGTCGGCATCGAGCACGAAGGCGTCCGACTTGGACGTCTTCACGAACAGGTACCCGCCGATGAGGTTGATGTCGTACGGGTGGTTGGCCGATCCCTGCCACGACTGCGGGAGAATGTCGCGCTTTTCGCCAGTACGCAGGTCGTAGCGGATCAGGTGCCCGTGGCTGCCGATCGCCGTCCACACCACCTGGCGGTCGGGGTCGACCGCGACGTCGATGGCGTACTGCTCGCCGTCGTACATCCGGCCGAGATCGCGGAACCCCTCGGCCGGGGAGTACGAGAACACGTGCGCGTCGGGGTACGTGCCACCGTAGATCCGTCCGTCGTGGCCGGCCTGGAACGCGTACAGGACAGTCTGCCCCGGCACCGGCGCGCCGAGGTCGGTCACGTCGCCGCTCGCCGGGTCGTACCGGTACACGTGGGCGTTGGGGTAGCTGCCGGCGTACACCGACCCATCGCTGGCCTGGGTGACCGCCCAGGCCCCTGACGCGCCTTCGAGTGGCACCGTGTCCAGATGGCCGCGGGTCACCGGATCGACGGCGGCGAGCACGCCAGGCGAACCCATCTGCACGCCGTACGTGACCGGGCTGCCGTCCGCGCCGACCCCGAAGTGGCTCTCGAAGACGGTGAGCGCGGTCTGCTGGACGCCGAAGTCGGTCACGGTGCCGAGCGGTGGACCGGGCGGGTCGGCGTGCCCGGGTGCGGCCGGAATGGTGACGGCGAGCAGGGCCGTCGCGGCTGTCATGGTGCGGAGTAGGCGCATGCTGCCCTCCGTGAGGGGTGCGGTAGTGCCAGCCAGATGCGGGTGCGGGGGGGTGCCGTGGGTGCAGGAGTGCCGGGGGTCAGGGGCGGCCGGACACGTCGATCCGGACCAGGTTGCGGCCGCGCAGGGCGTAGAGCGCGTTCGCCTCGGGGTCGGCGGCGAGCTTGGCTCCGTCAAACCAGTCGCCGGCCAGCCCGTCGACCACAGTGGACACCCGAAGCGACGACGGCTCGACCTTGTAGACCCGATCACCGTCGGTGCCGTAGAGGACGGCGCCCTTGACCAGCAGGTCGCCGCCGGCGTCCGCGACCTTCGCGGTGCGCAGCACCTTCCGGCGGACGGGGTCGACCTCGAAGAGCACGCCGTTGTCGGTGACGCCGTACAGCCGGCCGCCGAAAGTCGCCAGGTCGGCGATGAACTGAGCGCCCGGCACCGGGTCGAGCTGCCAGCGCACCGTGCGGGTGTCGAGGTCGAACGCGGCCAGCGTGGCGGTGTCGTGCACCGGTGGCAGACCGAATCCCTCCTGAATGTACGACCCGAGGTACGCCATGTCCTCGCCGACCGCGACCGAGTAGATGCTCTGCCGGTCGATGACCCCGCGGTGGACGTCGAGCTTCTTGTCGGCGACGTCGTACAGCGAGACCGCGCCGTTCGGGTGTCCCGGCTCGGGTTGGGTGCCGATCACCAGCTGTCCTCGTCGGCGGTCGTACGCCATGTCCCGCGGCCGGTCCTGCTGGTTCCCGGTCCGGGCGAGCAGCTCGGCCTCGGTATCGCCCGGCGAGTAGCCGTACAACAGGGCCTGGGTGTAGACGCCGGTGTACATCCGGTCGCCCACGGTGACCCAGGACTTCGGCTCGCCGGGCATCACCAGGCGAGACTGTTCGCCGGAGGCGAGGTGGTGGATCTGGGCGCCACCCTT
>JBOGDK010000475.1:0-3341 GCA_050701795.1 Micromonosporaceae bacterium | reverse complement strand
GCCAGCTCGGTGGTGGTGTGTGGCGTCGCCAGAGCGAGCAGGATCTCGGCCCGGCTGCGCCCGATCAACGCGGCGAGTGCCTCACCGTCGACGTCGCCGGCAGTCTCCTGGAAGGCGCCGATGCCGCGCGCCGGGTACATCAGCCGCGCCGGTCCGTCGTCCTCGACCGCGAAGATCACCTCTGGCCAGAGGAACACCGACGGCACCAGATACATACCGGCGCCGCTGAGGGTGTCCTGCTGCTGAAGGCCGCCGTCGCCGATCTGCATGGTCTCCTCGCGTACCCGGACCTCCCGGTGCAGCCCACCGAGCAGGCCGTCGAGGCCGTTGGTGGCAAGCCCGCCGGCCCGGTGCGCGACGTCGTCATCGAGCACCCGCCGGATCGCCGGCCAGTGCGGCTCGATCGCGATCGACCAGTACTGCCCGAGCGCGTCAGCCAGCCGGCGCGGTCCGTCGGAGCTGAACAGCTCGGCGGCGCGGGCCGGCACCCGGCCGCCGTTCCAGACCCGTTCGATCTTCTGGCGCACGAATTCGGCGGGCAGCGCGGCGACCTGGTCGAGCTGCTGGTCGATCGTGGTGGTCGGGCTGGTCGCCCAGTGCAGGTAGAAATCGGCGATCCGCCCGTTCGCGGGAGTGACGGCGCACAGCAGGTCCAGGTCGGTGCGGTGCAGCCGCGGGCGCACCTCCTCGTACCACGACTGGTACAGCGGATGGATGTTGCCGGAGGAGAGCTTGTAGATGCTCTCGGCAACTTCGATCAGGGGTGAGTAGGCGAACCGCGTACGGCTCAGATCGGTCACCTTCATCCGTACCTGGATCACGTCGCGATGCTAGGCCCACGATGTTGATCAGCCCACGATTAAGCCACAGACGAACCGTCGAACCTGCCCCGAAGCCAGCATGCCTTGCAGGGCTCTCGTAGTGGCAGTACCTATTGAGAATCGATAGGTTGCGAGCGATACTCGATGTATGGTGACAGAGAATCGAGCGGTAGCCGCTCTCAGAGTCTTCCTCGTGTTGCTGTTCGGGATCCTGGTCGTGTTCCAGACCCTCTCGCTGCCCGGACAGTTCGCGCACATGGCCAAGGAATCCCCGAGCGACGCGCACCTCAGGTGGCCGGCGACGGTCGTTGCGGTGTTCCTGGTGCTGTGCGTTCAGGTGGTGATCGTGTCCACCTGGAAGTTGCTCACCCTGGTCAAGAAGGACCGCATCTTCACTGACGCCTCGATGGCGTGGGTGAACGCGATCGTGTGGGCGATCGCCGCCGCCTGGACGGTGCTGCTGGGCGTATTCCTCTGGGTCGGTATCCACGCGGACGACCCCGGCGCACCAATGCTGCTGCTCTTGATGTTGACCGGCGTCACCGTGATCGGGCTCCTGATGGTGGTGATGCGGGCGCTGCTGCGTAAGGCGACCACATTGCGTACCGACATGGAAGCGGTGATCTGATGCCCATCGTCGTACGCATCGACGTCGAACTGGCGAAACGCAAGATGAGCGTCGGCGAATTCGCCGAGCGCGTGGGGCTCACGCCGGCGAATGTGGCGGTGTTGAAGAACGGACGTGCCAAAGCCGTCCGGTTCAGCACCCTGGAGGCGATGTGTCGGGTGCTCGAATGCCAGCCCGGTGACCTGCTCGAGTGGGTCGAGGAATGAACCATCAGGGCACACCACGCCCTCGGTACCGAACGCATCGACAACGCCGGTCCACTCACCGGGGCCAATGGCGGACGGCCCGGTTGCGATTCTGGGCCATCACCCTCACGGCGTCCGGAGGATAGTTTGGCTCATGGGATCTGGCGCGGTGGATGTGTTGATTGTGGGCGCCGGGCCGACGGGCCTCACGCTGGCCTTGGAATTGGCGCGGTACGGGGTGCGGTCGCGGCTGGTGGACCGTCATCTGGACAGGTTTCACCAGTCGCGGGCGTTGGCGGTACAGCCACGTACGTTGGAAGTGCTCGCCGGTTCGGGAGCCGCGGAGCGGATGGTGGAGCGGGGCGCTCGTACGGTGCGGCTGCGGGCCCACTTCGGTCGGCGGGAGGTGACCGTACCGCTGTTCGACATGGGTCCGGCGGACACCGCGTACCCGTACCTGTTGTTCCTGTCGCAGGCGGAGACCGAGCGGATCCTCACCGAACGGCTGGTCGAGTCCGGTGGCGTGGTGGAGCGTGGCGTTGAGCTGACCGGGCTCTCGCAGGACGGGGAGCGGGTGCGGTGCCGTCTGCGGCACTCCAGTGACGCGGTGGAGACCGTCACGGCCCGGTACGTCGTCGGCTGTGACGGGCTGCGAAGCACGGTACGCGAGCAGGCCGGGATCGGCTTCGTGGGCGCCACGTACCCGCAGACGTTCGTGCTGGCCGACGTGTCGGCCGAAGGGTTGGAGCCGGGCATGACGCACGTGTTCGCCTCCGCTGACGGGATGCTGTTCGCCTTCCCGTTGGGCAATCCGGCACCGTGGCGGGTGCAGGTGATGCGGCCCCGCGGCGACACCACACCGGTGGACCAGCCAGTCACCCTCGCCGAGGTGCAGGCGTTGGTCGACCGCTATACGGCCGGGACAGTCCGGCTGTACGACCCGGCGTGGACGACGAACTTCCGGCTGAATCTGAAGGCCGCCACCAGCCACCGTTCCGGCCGGGTGTTCGTGGCCGGTGACGCCGCCCACGTGCACAGCCCCGCCGGGGCACAGGGGATGAACACCGGGATCCAGGACGCGGTCAACCTGGCCTGGAAGCTCGCGCTGGTCACGGCCGGCAGAGCTGAGCCGGCGTTGCTGGACACGTACGACACGGAGCGGGCGCCGATCGGTCGGTGGGTGCTGCGACTGTCCGACCGGGCGTTCTCGGTGGCCACGTCGACCGCGGCGCCGGTGCGGTTCGCCCGTACGAGGGTCGCGCCGCTGGTGTTCCCGCTGCTGTCACGGTTGACCAGCGGTCGCCGGTACGCCTTCCGTACGGTGTCTCAACTGGCCATCAGGTACCGGCGCAGCCCACTGTCGGTAGCCGGGCCAGGGGATCGGCTGCGGCGTGGGCCACGACCTGGCGACCGGCTCCCCGACGCGTCCGTGACGCACCACGACCAACCCACCAGCCTGCATGCAATGGTCGCCACACCCGGCTGGCATCTGCTGTTGTGTGGCCCGGTTGACGCCTGGCCGCGGCGCGCCGCGACCTGGATCGGCGACCGCTACCCCGGCCTGGTACATGTGCACCGGCTGACCGACCTCGACAAGACTGTCCGCCGTCGCCTCGGCCTGCGACCCGGCCACGCCGCCCACGTCCTGGTACGACCGGACGGGCACATCGCGTACCGCGCCGCCGGAGACGACCTGACCGGGCTCCG
>JBOGDK010000474.1:0-3342 GCA_050701795.1 Micromonosporaceae bacterium | reverse complement strand
GTCCACCATGCCGGCGACCCTACTGGTCCTGTAGGACAGACAGGACGTTCCCGGCGGGGTCGGCGAACCACGCAATCAGCGGACCACCACCCCGGAAGATCCCCTTCTCATCCTGGTCGAAGCCGTCGTACCGGAGGAACGTCACGCCCTGGGCGGTCAACGCGTCGACAGCGGAGTCGACGTTCTCGACCGGAAAGTTCAGGATCGTGTACGACGCCGCCGTGTGGTTCGGCTTCGGGTAGACGAAAATCGGCCGGTCACCTGCGATGTTCAGGGTCAGACCCGCGGGATTCTCCGACACCGCCAGGCCGAGGGTCCCGCCGTAGAACTCCTTGGCCGCCGCGAGGTCGTTGACCGAGAAACCACTGAATGCCTTCGTCTTGCCAAACATGCTCGTCATCCCCCCATCTGAGCCCGGGCTTGTTCACTGAGCTGGATGATCTGGACGTAGTTGCCGTCCGGGTCGATCGCGGTGGCGAAGAGGCTGCCGTCCCGGTCCTCCAGCTCCGCGAGCCAGGCCGTACCGACCTGGTTCATCCGATCGACCACCGCGCGTGCGTCGGGGACGTCGAAGTTGAGGATCACCCGTCCGGGTTCGGGGTTCTTGTCCCCGACATCGGATCGTGTGTCGATCAACACATACACCGCACCGAACTTCAGGATCCGGTACTGGTCCATCTCGCTGCTGTCCTCCGGCTCCAGAACCTCCGCGTACCAGGCACGAAGCCGCTCCGGGTCGGTGCTGGCGAGCAGGATGCTGTTCAGATCGGGTCGCGCCATTGGTTCCTCCTTGTAAGGGCTGCACAGGTACAGACCATCCGCCGGACGAAAACTCATCGCCCCTACCGATGAGTTTCTGCTGAGCTGCCGGTCTACACAGGCGATCTGGCAATCAGCGGAAGGAATCGCCGGATTCCCGCAGCGCAGCGCCCCCGTAGGGTTTCCGGCCTCCCCCGCCGGCAGCGATGTCGCTACCGTGTGTACGTGCCGCAACCCCGAGTGCTCATCCTCGGCCCGGTCGAGGTCTGGGTCGGCGATCGGCAGGTGCACCTGAACCGGCTGGAACGCTCCCTGGTCGCGGTACTCGCCCTGGCGCGCGGCCGCGTGGTGGCCACCGACCGGCTGGCAGTCGCGTTGTGGCCGGGCCGCCCCTCGGAGCCCGCACGCGGTCGGCTTCGGTCGCTGGTCTCCTCCGTACGCCGCGCCCTGATCGCGGCGGGAGACACCGACGGCGTTCTGCGGAGCCGTCCACCCGGCTACCTGCTGCGACTGACCGCAGAGCAGTTCGACCTCAGCCAGTGCGAGGCGGCGGTGGCACAGGCACGTACCCACGAGGCGGAGGGACGCCCCGGCGAGGCGGCGGACGCGCTGCGGGCCGCCCTACGACTGTGGCGCGGCCAGGCCCTCGACGGTGTCGCCGTCAGTGCGGCGGACGCGGCCCAGCTCGACGAGCTGCGGTTGCGGATCTTCTCCGAGTACGTGGACGCCGAGCGGGACCGTGGTGCCGGCACCCGGCTGATCCCCGAGGTACGTCACGCGGTGGAAGAGCACCCGACGCAGCAGCACCTGCGGTGTCAGCTGATGCTGCTCCTGGACGGAGCCGGGCGTACCGCCGAAGCTCTGCGGGTTTACCGGGACGGCTGCCGGGCGCTACGCGACCACGGTGTCAATCCAGGGCCGGAGCTGCGCCGGCTCTGGCAACGGATCCAGGCCCGGCGACCAGGTGTCGGCCCCACCCCGGCGTCCGACCCGCCACCGCGCGACCTCCCGGAATGGCAACCACCCCACCAACTGCCCCCCGAGGGGTATCCCCTGGTAGGGCGGGGGCCGGACGTCGCGGCGCTACGGCAACTGGTCGACAGGCACCACGACAGCACCGCGTCCATGCCGGCTCTGGTGGCGTGGAGCGGGATGGGTGGGGTGGGCAAGACGGCGCTGGCCCTCGCGGTGGCCCACGCGATCCGTCGCGACCACCCGGACGGCTGCCTGTTCGCCGACCTGCGTGGCCACGAAGCGGCCCACGCCGACCCGTACCACCTGATGGGGTCGTTCCTGCGAGCTCTAGGGTCGCCGCCACAGGCGGTGCCGGACGACCCGGAGACCCGGCTGGCCGCCTACCGGTCCCGTACCGCGGACCGGACCCTCCTGATCGTGCTCGACAACGCCGCCGACGAACGGCAGGTACGCCCCCTGATCCCGGCCTCCGGTACCGCGACCGTCCTGGTCACCGGCCGCACCGCGCTGCTCGGGCTGGACGGCGCACAACTGAAACGGCTGGACGTGCTGCCGCTGCCGGCCGCCGTGGACCTGTTGCGTACGCTGCTCGGCCCGGACCGGGTCGCGGGCGAACCAGAGGCCGCGGACCGTCTGGTACGGCTCTGCGGCCGGTTGCCGCTGGCCTTGCGGATCACCGCCGCGCGGCTGATCTCCCGTACCGAGATGTCACTGCGGGACGCGGTGGACCGGCTCACCGACGAGCAACGCAGGCTCACCGCCCTGGAAGTGGGCGACGTCGGCGTACGCTCCAGCCTCCAGTTGAGTTACCAACGGTTGGACCCGTCCGCGGCGACCCTGATCCGCCGGCTCGGCCTGGTGGCGGGCGGAGACGTACCGGGGTGGCTGCCCGAGGTGCTGCTGGGCGACGGCGCGGACGCCGCACTCGACCGCCTCGTCGACGCGCACCTGCTCGACGTCGGCCACTGCCACTGGACCAAAGAGGTCCGCTACCACACCCACGACCTGGTACGCCTGTTCTGCCACGAACGGGCCGTCGCGGAGGACTCCAGCGAGGTACGGACAGCGGCGTTACACCGCACGTACCTGGTGCTACTACGGGTGGCACACCTTGCGAACGCCCTGTTGCCGGTGCACGCGTACCCGAGCGCCGGGCGGGCGCTGCCGAGCCCTGCCGTACCCACCGCGGAACGCGCCGCGCGCCGGAATCCGGTCGGCTGGTTCGAAGCGGAGCTGCCCCGGCTGCTCGATGCCGTCGACGACGCCGTGACCCACGGCTGGTTGGACATCGCCTGGCGACTGGTGGCGTCGCTGACCAACTATCTCGAGTTGACGTCCCGCCTGGAAGAGGGGCTCCGGCTGCACCGGGTCGTACTGCGGGCCATGACCGCGAAGGCGCGGGCCAGGGACGAACCGATGGACCAGGCCGCCGAGGCCGCCATGCTGCTGGGGCTGGCACGGTTTCTACGGGTCAGCGAGCGCAACACCGAAGCGATCCGATCGGTACGGCGGGCCCGGCTGCTGTTCCGGAACCTCGGCGACCGGCACGGCCAGGCGTCGGCGGCGATCTCGTTGGGGGTGGCGGCCCGGTCGCTCGGCCGTGCCCGG
>JBOGDK010000473.1:0-3343 GCA_050701795.1 Micromonosporaceae bacterium | reverse complement strand
GCGACGTGGATCCCCCGTTCGAGAGATGGATGGTCCACGGTGAGAGGCACCGGTGGGTCGCGGGCGCGGGGCCACATCGTCGTACGCCCTCCTCTCACGGCGAGGTGCGCCGTTGCAGGAGATAGTTCCGACGCTACTCCCGGTAAGGGTTGAGCTCCCGCTTTCTGTCACTTGTCTAGCAGCCGTCGTCCCGCTTCCGGCGAACTCAGGCGTGGGGCGATGGTGTTACGCGGTGGCATGGTGCCGGCAGCGACTCGCGCCGGCCGCCGCCTGGCAGCACACCCGTACAACCCGGGCATCTGTCGTGGAGCCCCCAGGTTCGTCAGAAACCGTTCAAGGCCGGAACGATTGCCGAGCCGGCGAAGGCTGTCGTCCCGAGCGTGGAACCGAATCATTTCCAGATCGCTTCCCCGGAACCCGGGCGATGCGCCCTGACTCGGCATGGTGCGGGTTGGGTACGACGTGACCGTACCCGGGAGGCGGCATGTCACAGCTCATCGTGTACGTGGACACCTCGGAGGTCCGTCCGGGACGGCTGGAAGAGTTGAAGGTCGCGATGGAGGATCTGACCCGGTTCGTCGAAGCGAACGAGCCGCAGTTGATCGCGTACAACGTCTATTTCAGCGACGACGGCACACGGATGACCGTCCTGCACGTCAATCCGGACTCGGCGTCCCTGACGTCTCACATGGAGGTGGCCGGGCCGAAGTTCCCGCCCATCAAGGAGTTCATCACCATGCTTGCGATCGACGTCTACGGGCGGCCCGATGACACGCTGGTGGAACGGTTGCGGGACAAGGCCGCGATGCTCGGTAGCGGCGTGGTACGGGTGCACGACCACCACGCCGGCTTCGCCCGGGTGCTGCCGCCACAGTGACGTCAGGCGTCGTGCGTCCACACGGCGAGCAAGCCCAAATTCCACAGGACCGGATGGGCGGGGTCTGCCAGACTCGCCCGGTGACTGACAGGGATGACGGCCGGCCGGTGATGGTCTTGTGGCGTCCGACGGGTCCGAAAGAGCTGGAGCTGGTCAAGGCGTCGGCTTGGCGGCGGTGGCCGCCGCGTCTGCCTGATCAGCCGATCTTCTACCCGGTGCTCAACGAGGAGTACGCGATCAAGATCGCCCGGGACTGGAACGTACCGGCGTCGGGGGCCGGTTACGTGACGCGGTTCGCCGTCGATGCCACGTTCGCGGCCCGCTACCCGGTTCGGCAGGCGGGTGGTCAGACAATCCTGGAGCTGTGGGTGCCGGCTGAGGAGTTGGAGGAGTTCAACGACCACATCGTCGGCACGATCGAGGTCGTCCACGAGTTCCGTTGACGGGGGCGGCAGCGCCGGCAGCAGTCGGCTCGCCGCCTCTCGCCGCGCCAGCCGCGCCCGTGGGCCGCAGGCGATGCCAACGAGGGCGTCAATGCCCGTACCACCGAAAGGAGCGTTCATGGAACAGGCGCCGCGCCGTGCCCGTGACCTTGGCATCGTGGTCGGCACCTTGCCGACCGGGCGGCACAACGCGATCACCGACGTGGCCGGGGTGCTGGTCGGTCACAGCACCGTCGACGACGGCGCGGACCTGCACACCGGTGTCACCGCGGTGGTCCCCAGTCAGCTGAGCGCCGAGCGGCCGGGCCTGCCGGGTGCCGTGTACGCCGGCAACGGGCACGGCAAGCTGGTCGGCTCGACACAGGTGGACGAGTTCGGGGTGATCGAGTCGCCGGTCGTACTGACCGCGACGTGGTCGGTGTTCCGGGTCGCCGACGGGGTGCTGACGTACCTGATGCGGCATCGTCCGGGCGGGGCCTCCCTGAATCCACTGGTGGGAGAGACCAACGACGGTTACCTCTCCGACATGGGCCGCCGTCCGATCACCGAGCGACACGTCCTCGACGCCCTGGAGCAGGCGTCCAGCGGGCTTCCGGTTGAGGGGTGTGTCGGCGCCGGCACCGGTACCGCCGCGCTGGGGTACAAGGGGGGAATCGGCACCGCGTCGCGGGTCGCCGATGTCACCGGGGAGCCGGTGACGGTCGGGGCGCTGGTGCAGTCCAACTTCGGTGGTGTGCTGACGGTACGGGGGGTGCCGATGCCGGTCGCCGAGCTGGTGCCGTACGCCGACCGCGCCGAGCCGTCCGGCAACTCGTGCATGATCGTGGTGGCCACCGATGCCCCGTACGACGCCCGGCAGCTCGGGCGGCTGGCCCGGCGGGCGGTCTTCGCGATGGGGCGGGTGGGAGCGTCGTACGCCCACGGCAGCGGCGACTACGGCATCGCCTTCAGCACCGCACCGCGGGAGCGTCGGCCGCTGCCGGACGACACCCTCGATCCGGTGTTCGCCGCCGTGATGGACGCGGTGGAGGAGGCGCTACTGAACTCCCTGTTCATGGCCACGACCACGACCGGGTTCCAGGGTCGTACCAGGTACGCCGTACCGCACGACGCGGTGCTGCGACGGTTGTGAGGCGGCGCGAGTGAGCATCGCAGTGAGCGAGGAGCTGAACGTTAGTGCCATGGCAGTCGGCCGCGAGGTGGGGGCGCGAGGGTTTGTGGCCGCATTGCGGTCTCCTGGCCGCGATGACCGCAATACGGCCACATCTTGTCGCTGTGACACGCCACTAAGACGTCCACTGCTCGGGGTGGTCTGGCTGGTGAGCTACGGGGCGGGATCTGCGACCGGAAGGGTGTAGAGGTTGCGGATCTCGCCGTCCACCGGCGCCTGCTTCCAGAAGGTGAATCCGAGCTTGTGGCAGACGTTCTGCGAGGCAAGGTTCTCCGGGGCGATGATGACAAGCAGTTCATCCGCGTACCTCTGGTGAGCCTTGGACAGTAGAGCTTGGCTGGCCTCGGTGGCATACCCGAGGCCCCTGCACTCTGGCACCAGCCGGTATCCCCATTCCAGCCAGGTCTTGCCCTCGACGTCGATGTAGTCGACGCCGGTGTATCCCACGACAAGCCCAGAGGACAGCTCGACCACCGGCTGCTTGCCGAACGGGATGCTCTGGCAGACGGCGAGCATGTGGTCGAACCGGTCGCTGGCCTCCTCCTCGGCGAGGACAACGGGGTAGAACACCATGAAGGCCTCGTCGCGGAAAAGCTCGACGAACCGGTCCCGGTCAGCCTCCCGGGGCAGGCGTACCAGGAGGCGCGCGGTCGTTACGACATCTGGATCCGAGCCAGTCACACATGCTCCCGCCGCTGGCGAACCAGCTCAGCTGCCGGTCCGGCACCGGCCTCCACCTGCTACCGGCGCAGCGTGACGGTGAGGCTCCGCCCGTGCGCGTGGTACGTGTCGAACTCCATCTGGGTGCCTCCGGCGACCTGGCGCACCCGTACCCCCTCGTCCGCATCGACC
>JBOGDK010000472.1:0-3350 GCA_050701795.1 Micromonosporaceae bacterium | reverse complement strand
GCAACCTCTGGCTCGCCGCCGGTGTCCTTGGGGGTGGGTAGCGGGCGCCCGAGCGAGACGGTCACCCCGTGCCGCAGCGCCGTCTGGTGCAGCAATGCGTCGTCCGGCAGCACAGTGTCCGGCAGCGCAGTGTCCGGCAGCGCAGTGTCCTGCAGCGCAGTGTCCAGCGGCCGCTGCCCACCCCGGTGCATCGCACCGCCCAGGTAAACCGCACCATCCGCGCCGTCGAGTACGTCCCCGAACGCCCGCCGCAGCGCCTTCACCGTCGCGGCAGGACCCGCCTCGACCACCACCGGGGTGGACCGGCCCCGGTCGTCGACCACAGTGATCTCGTACTCCATGAGGCACCTCTGGCAGCGCGGGCCGGGCCGGACCGGGAACAGCGGCCACAAGGGCGCGGATCAGGCCGGGGATGGCGGTGGGGGAGGGCGTCGATGGACCGGATTCATGAGCCACGCCTGGGTGTCTCATGGAACGGGTCCAGTGTTCGGTTCCACGGGGGCTCGCGGGGCGCCAGCGGACCTGCGGCAGGTCGGCTGCCAGCGCCCCGGTCAACGGGTCACGCTTCAGACGCGGTCGATCGCCTCGGTGGCGGTGGCGCGGGAGTCCATCTCCAGCTTCGCCTCTTCCAGGGCCTTCTGCATCCGGGTCAGTACCGGCGTGAAGTCGGCCATCGACTCCTGGATCCGCTGCATCCCGGGCCGGAACTCGGTCTCCCAGAGGTTGTCGAAACGCATCGCCCGGTGGCCCGCCGCGTCGAGCGACTTCACGCCCGCGGTCAAGGCGGAGATCATGCCCTGCATCACCTCGACGTCGGCGTTCATGCTGGTCACCAGCTTGCCGGTGTCGACCTCGGCGGCCCCGAACTTACGGGCCAGCTCGCGGGCCTGCTCCGGGCTCAGCTTGTACATCGTCATCGTCGTCTCCTCTGGCTTCTGCCGTCGGCGCTGTCGCTGGCCGTCGGCTCGACCGTAGGAGCGGTACGGGGCGCCGCGGTATCGGAAACCCTCCCCACGAGGCGCAAGCAGCACTACACCTCGATGACCGGCCACTTCTCACCGAGAACGGCGTGAATCTGATCGGCACGTGAGGTCAGTACGGCGGCCGTGGCCGTCAACGCGACGAAAGCCGCCTGGCCAGCGCCGAGTCGTCCGGCCCGGCCGGCCATGCTGCCGATTGCGGCGCAGTCGTCCGTGCCGGGACCGTGATCGATGGACAGCACGTCGACTGACTGGTGGCCGCGCAACACTCGCAGGAGATCGAACTGGTCGTGGTGCAGGAGCCGGTACGCCTCGACCAGGCAGACAACGGGGACCGCCACCCGGACACCGACCTCGGACACATCGGCGAGCACCTGCCCGACCGCATCTGACCCCTCCGCGTACGCCATCAACGCGCCACTGTCCAGCACGTAGTGCGGGCGGGTGCTCACTCTGCGACGGATTGGTGGGCAAACTGGGCACGCACTTCATCGAGCGGTCGCCCGATGGCGTCGGCGAGTCGTGCGTACGCATCCTCCAGCGCCTCGGTGGTGACACTGTTCCGCGCGGCGGTCAGGCGAAGTGCGGCACCTTGCGGGTCGCGTGGGTACTCGCGATGGCCGGCGGCGGCGAGCACGGTCCGCATGTCCTCCCTTGCAGCCCGGTCACGCAGCGCGTCGGCGACGTACGCGGACCGGTGCCGGGGCGGCAGCTCGTCAAGCCGGTCGGCGAGGTCGTCCGGGAGGGAGATCGACAACTTCCGAGTCATACCAAGATGCTACTTCAGTAGGAAACGAGCAACAGCCCTGCGGTTTGGAATCGAGGCGGCGCAGGCGACCGGGGGTGGCGCAGGGTTGGGGCGCTCCGTACGGACAAGGAGTGGCTTCCAGTGCACTCAGCGGTCGCGGTGTCGGCGGACCTCGTTGTCGATGGCCTGCTCGACCTTGCCGAGGAAGTCGGCGATGAGTGAAAGGTCGCGCTCGTCGTAGTCGGTCATCAGCTCCTGCCAGGCACGCACCACCGGCAGGAATACCGGCACGACATCAGAGCTGACCCGCTCCGGCTGCAACTCGACCACGACGCGGCGGCGGTCCACGGGGTCGCGGGTGCGGGCCACGAATCGGGCCCGTTCCAGCCGATCGATCACGGTGGTGATGGAGGCCGTCGTCAGCCCGGTGCGGCGGGCCAGCTCACCGGCGGTGAGGGGGCCGTGCTGGAGCAACTGGATGCAATGCAGGTCGGTGGGGTTGACCCCGATCAGGCCGGCCGCGGTGACGTTCATCTGCGTGGCGCGCTGGGTGGTGGTTCGGAGCCGGTTGGAGATCTCTCTGATGAGCCGCGCTTGCTCGGTTGACACTTCGGCACTTCCCTTGTAAATCTGATATCTAGAAAATCTAGCAATTGCCTTCGACCGGGAGGACCGAGTGCACCATCCCAAACCCGCAACCGCACCTTGGCGTGTCCGCGGCATCGTACTGCTGGTGCTGGCCGTGGCGGCCGTCGTCGCGCCGCAACTGAGTCAGGCGGAGGCGACGGACACCGACAGCGTCGTGAAGAAGTACCTGGGCAAGTGGAACTACGACCAGCCGGATCACGACACCATGACCAACATCGCGACCAGCAATGTGCCCGGCAGATCCGAGGTGCCCCAGATCGGGGACGTCGTGTTCACCGCGGAAGGCCAAGGCAGGATCGTCGGTCGTACGGACGTCGGTTGTACCTGGAGGTTCAAGGCCACCTCCGAGTCGCTGGAGCTGGACCCGCCGTCCCAGCTCTGCCACAACCCCACCTCGAATGTCGCCTACACCCTCACCAAGTGGACGGTCACCGTCCAGGGGGACCACGAGAAGGAAAGCATCACCGCCAAGAGCCACCACCCCACAGGCGACTACGAGTTCGCGCTCGACAAGGGTGCCCGTACCAGGGCAACGGAGTTCGACCCCGATGCCGCGACGAAGTTCACCGGCGCCTGGACGTACGACCCGGCCGACGAACAAGCCGGGGTGAACATCCGGACCACCGTCCGTACCGCGCCGGACGGCACCCGGACCGTGGAGCGGACACCGGAGCTGGGACAGGTGAGGATCCTGAGGGACTACGACAACAGGATCACCGCCTGGACCGATAACGGCTGCACCTGGTCCCTGCTGACCAGGGGAAACACAGCCAAGCTCGACCCCCCGGTGCAGACCTGCACGCTGCCCACATCCAAAGCGGTAACGATCAGCTACTGGACCATCGCCACAGACGGACGGAAACAGGCGTCCGTGATGAGCGGTACCGATGAACGCGGTGGTGAGTTCGCCCTGAGCGAAGGCAGCCTCAGCAAAACCTGATCGCGCGAGATTGACGTGGTCGCCCGCACGACGG
>JBOGDK010000471.1:0-3361 GCA_050701795.1 Micromonosporaceae bacterium | reverse complement strand
CCGGCGACACCGGTGGTGGAGGCGCAGATCGGGTATCTACGACGGGAGTCCGCCGGAGGCGGTTACGAGACCGCGGAGCGGCTCGGCGATGCCGCCGACACACCGTACCGTGGGATCGCCGGACTGCTCGGGGTGGAGCCGGCCGAGGTCGGCTTCTGCGGCAACGCGTCGGACGCCTGGCGGCGGGTGCTCTACGCGTTGCCGCTTGGTCGTGGAGCCCGGATCGGGTACGACGAGTCGATCTACGGCGGTAACCTGCTGGCCCTCCTGGAGGCGGAGGAGCGGTTCGGGTGGCGGCTGTTCCCGGTGTCGCTCGATCCGGACTCCGGGCGGATCGACCTGACCGCTCTGGAAGCGGCGCTGACCGACGGCCTCGATCTGGTGGCGCTCACCCACATGCCGGCGCACAGCGGGGTGGTCAACGACCTTGACGAGACCTCGGCAATGATCCGCCGACACGGTGCGATCAGTCTCGTGGACGCGTGCCAGACCGTGGGCCATGTTCCGATCGACCTGTCGCCGACCGCGGTGGACGGGCTGGTATTCACCGGCAGGAAGTTCCTCCGGGCCCCCCGAGGCACCGGAGGTTTCGTGGTACGTGGCCCGCTCCTGGAGCGGATTCAACCGCTGGGCCCGGACCTGCGGGCGGGTGAGGTGTTGCCCGACGGCCGCCACCAGGTACGCCGGGGCGGCGTCGGCCTGGAGCAGTGGGAGCGGAACTGGGCGCTACACGTCGGCCTCGGTGCTGCTGTCGAGTATCTTCTGGACCTCGACCGGGAATGGGCCTGGAGACGGATTCAGGGCCTGTCTCGGACGTTGGCGGCGGAACTGTCGGCCATCGACGGGATCGTGGTACGTCGCGGCCCGGCGGAGCAGGGCGGTATCGTGGTTTTTGATCTTCCCGGAAAGACGCTGACCTCGGTGCGGGACTCGCTACGGGCACGGGGCGCCAACGTCATGTTCGCCGGTGAGCAGAACGCACCGGTGCAGATGCGTCGACAAGGGGAGCGCGGCTGGTTGCGGGCCTCCCCGCACTACTTCAACACCGAGGACGAACTACGACGGTTCGCGGCCTTGGTCTCGGACGCGACGCTGTCGTGAACGTGAGCAGTGAGGAGTGCCCGATGGCGGTGCAGACCATGCCGTCCGGCTCGTACCGGTCGTCCTGGTGCGAAATCGACCTGGTGCGGTTCCGCCGGAACCTCGGCGTCTTGATGCGGGTGGCTGGGACGAAGTTCCTCTTGGTTGTGAAGGCCAACGCGTACGGTCACGGGATCTCCCGGATGGCCGCCGAGGCGGTCTCCGCCGGGGTGGACATGCTGGGCGTGGCGACCATCGGCGAAGCCGACCTGTTGCTCCGGGACGGGATCGGTGCACCGTTGCTGATCATGTGCGCACTGGACGCCGAGGAGATCGACTACTGCGTGGCGCACGGAGTGCACTTCCTGGCGTGGCGACCGGACCAGTTCACGCGGGCGTACGCCGCCGCGGACAGGTACCGCAGGAAGCCCCGGATCCACCTGGAGATCGACACCGGCATGTCCCGGTCGGGGGTCGATGTGGCGGACTTCGCCGGGCTGCTTGAGTCCTTGCCGCCGGCCCAGCGCGCGGGCGTGGTCGGGTTGACCACCCACTTCTTCGCCGCGGACATGCAGACCACGGACTCGTCTGAGGTGCAACTCAAGGAGTACCTGGAGTGCGTAAGGGTGGCCAAGGCGCTGGGGCTAAGGCCGTTGCTGCATGTGGCGAACTCACCAGGCACCATCCGGATGCCGGCGAGCCGCCTGAGTCTGGTACGGATGGGGATCGCGGCCTACGGTCTGCCTCCGTCCGAGCACACCCCGCTGCCGCCGGACGTGCTGCCGATCATGACCTGGAAGGCGAACCTCACCAATGTCAGGACGATCGAGCCGGGCAGGGGTGTCGGGTACGGGTGGCGGTACGTGGCGAGCGACCACGAGGCGGTGGGAACCGTGGCGGTCGGCTACGCCGACGGATTCCACCGCTTCCCGCTCGGGGTGAACTCCGTGCTGCTCCAGGGCCGTGAAGCGCCAGTGCTGGGCAGCGTCTTCATGGACCAATGCGTCGTACGGTTGCCGGGCCCGTGCGCCTTGGGCGACACGGCGGTGCTGCTGGGACCGCAGGGTGATCGTGCCCTGACCGCCGAGGACCTGGCGGCCCGATGGGGCACGAACAACTATGACGTTGTGGCCGGTATCAGGGACCGGGTACCGCGCAGATATCTCGAATGACGAGATGTCCGCGGAGTGCTGGCACGCCGCGACGTGCCGTGCCGTGCCGTGCCGTGCGAAGACTGTCCACTGTGTAGGATTCTGGCAACACGGCCAGCTGGTGGCGGACCGGTTGGCCGTCACGGAGTGCGGTCGCCTCACCTCCGTACGCTGTCTCCGCCGGTCGGGCAACGCTAGGAGCGAGATGACGGGGGTTCAGGTTCGGGCCGACAAACAAGGCGGCTCGGGCACGCTGACCTCGCCTGCCGTCAACACCGCGTTGGGCGTCTTCGGACTCATCGTCCCGGCGGTGGCCTGGATCGTTGAGCAGGACGTGGCGCAGAAGGCACTGCTGGTCGTCGAGACGCTTGTGGTGGTCGGCCTGTCAGCACGGCTGCTATGGCTGCGCAGAGCGTTTATCCAGCTCAGACGCGCGGACGCGCGGACCATGAGTGATCCGCGGTACTTCGAGGCGATCCGTGGTGAGTTGGAGGCGACGCTGATCCACGACTTCGACGAGATCGCCGACGGCAATCTGCACGTCTACGCCTCCGAGGTGCCGCGGATCAGTGTGATGCTCTACCGGGTGCTGATGGAGGCCGGCTGCGAGCCACGGCGAGTTGTCGCCACCGACCTGACAACCAATCCTGGACTGCTCGTGCAGCGCCATGAGTACCTATCCGTCAACCAGCGGCTTGTCGAGGCCGGCGGCATGGTACGGCGGGTGTTCATCTGCCGGACTTCGGATCTGGTCCGCAAGCAGTTCGCCGCAGACCTCATGAAGCTGGCCGCACTTCACCGCTCGCTCGGTGTGCAGTGCGGTCTGGTGACACGCGAGTCCCTGTCTCCCGACCACGCGGTCGACTTCGTGGTGGTGGGCCGCGCGGCGGTGCTGATCGAGGAGGAACAGGGCGACGAACGGTACGGGGTGGGGCGCAGCAGCATCTCGTTCAAGTACGCGGAGAAGTGGGAACGCCGCTTCGAGGCTGTCTGGAACCCCTTGGGGGAGGACTCGGCGCCCAGCCGACTGCGCCGGTATGCCGACGCCGTCAAGCCGATGTTCCACGGCTCCTGGCGGCCCTCGGTGGCGAAGGCGGCCCTGGAGCCACCTACTCCCGATCGTCAGGGCG
>JBOGDK010000470.1:0-3366 GCA_050701795.1 Micromonosporaceae bacterium | reverse complement strand
TCGGCGGTGACCAGCTCGACGGCGAGCAGGTTGTCGCAGGCCAACCCGAACTTGCGCTCCAGCCAGCCGGAGCCGCCCCCGAGGGTCAGCCCGGTCACGCCGGTGGTCGACACCCGGCCCCCGGTGGTGGCGAGGCCGTACTCGCCGGTTGCCCGGTCGAATGTCCCCCAGGTGGCGCCGCCGCCGACTGTCGCGGTCTTCGCGGCCGGGTCCACCGACACGGTGTTGATGTCCCGCATGTCGATCACGAGCCCGTCGTCGACACTGCCGGTCCCGGCGACTCCGTGGCCGCCGCTGCGTACCGCTATCGGGAGGTGCTGTTCCCGGCCGAACGCCACCGCCGTGACCACGTCGGCGACGTCGGCGCACCGTACGATCACGGCCGGCCGCTTGTCGATCATCGAGTTGAACAGGTTCCGGGCCTCGTCGTACCCGTCGTCGCCCGGCACCATCACCCGCCCGTGGAACCGTTCCTTCAGTGCGCCGACGTTCGTCGCCACCGTCATCCCGCCGCCCCCTCGCGTCCTGTGCCCCCGCGAGATCAGGTCCGTGGCGCTGGGCGCGACCCGTACGAACCCGTCCAGGTCGAGCCGGCACCCACCAGCTGAGACGCTAATGCCGCCACCGAGGCGGCGGCACCACGACTGACGGGCACCGGACTGGCGCCAGACCGGTTCGGGGGACGCCGCGTGGTCACTCCGGCCGATCCGAAGCCGTCCGGACGTACCACCCGCCGCCGCGGGGCCCGTGCCGGAGGGGAGGCAGGGCCCCGCGGACAGCGTCCGCCGGTCAGTACGGGCATCCCGGCGGCCGCTGCGGATCCGGCCACCAGCCGAAGCTCCTGCGGACCGGAGACGGAACCGCGCCGCGGCAGCCGTATTTGCGCAGGTCGGCGGTGCGTACTCCGGCCGACGGGATCCCGGACAGCCGCACCACGTGCGGGTAGTAGACGGTGGTGTAGCCGTGCGCGGTGTCGGGCCGTACGCAGCTCGCCGGTACGAATCCCCACAGCCGGCTCCTGCCGCCGGACGCCCGTGCCACCGACACCAACGCCACCCCGGAACGGCTCAGGTACCGGTAGCCGGCCCGGCTGAGGTCCAGCCCCGAGATCCGCTGTGCCGGGTCGGGCCGCCCGCCGCTGTGGTTGTACGACGGCACGCACTCCGGCCCGGTCAGCGGCGCGATCCGGGTCGGGTACTTCACGTGCCGCCACAGCCGTTCGGTCTCGCCCCGGCTCGGGGTGGTCCCCTGGCGGATGTACCGGGCGGACGAGAACGGCGAGTTCATCGCGACGACGTGGTCCCGCCACCGGTCGTGGTCCCGTCTCGGGGCGGCGCAGTCCCGGGGTACGCCGTCGAGCCCGCCCTTGCGGGCCGAGCGGGTCAGGTTGCCACGCATCACCCAGCCGGTACGGGTCGCCATCGCGCGCCCGGTCTCCATCCGGATCCGTACCCACGAGCCGCAGTACGCCAGGCGCCGTACCCGGTCGCCGTGCAGCGCGTTCGCCAGCACCAGCCGGGCCGGTGCGTCCCGTACCGTCGCGCGGTGGGACCGCACCGTGTCAGTACGGTCCGCGGCGTTCGCGGGCAGGGTCACCGCGATGGCGGCCAGCGTCGCGCCGACCGCCGCCAGTATCAGTCGCTTCCTCATGGAAGCAGTCTCGGCGGCTGCCTGATCTGGACGCTATGGGAAGCATTTCCCGATCCGCGGCGACCCCGGTCCTCGGGGCCTGGTGAATCGCCCGACCCTCGACGGCCGCACTCAGGTCTGGTCGAGCGCCTGGTTCAGGTCGGCGAGCAGGTCGTCGGTGTGTTCGATGCCGCAGCTGAGACGTACCAGGTCGTCGGTGACCCCGATCCGGGCCCGGTCCGCGGGGTCCATCCCGGCGTGTGAGGTGAGCACCGGCCGGGTGATCAGTGATTCCACGCCACCCAGGCTGGGCGCCGACGATGGCAGCCTGACCGTCTTCAGCAGTACCTCAGCGGCGGCGACGCCCCCGGCCGGCCGGAAGCTGAGCATCCCGCCGTACCCGTCCAACAGCGCGGTGGCGTGGTCGTGGTCGGGGTGGGTCGCCAGCCCGGGATAGTTCACCCCGGCGACCTTGGGGTGCTCGGCCAGCATCGTGGCGGCGGCGAACGCGTTCGCGTTCTGGGCACGTACCCGGATCGCGAGGGTCTTCAGCCCGCGGGCCAGCAGGTAGCCGGCGTGCGGGTCGAGGCTGGCACCGAAGTGGTTGAGGGTCCTGCGTACCTCCTCGACGTGTTCGGTGCCGCCCATCACACAGCCGGCGACCACGTCGGAGTGGCCGTTGAGGTACTTCGTCGCGCTGTGGAACACCAGGTCGAAGCCGAGCGTCAGCGGCCGCAGGTTCACGGGGGAGGCGAAGGTGTTGTCGATGATGCTGACCAGCCCGTGCCGGCGGGAGAAATCGGCGACCTCCCGCAGTTTGCCGACCCGCATCATCGGGTTGGTGATCGACTCCACCAGGAATGCTCTGGTGCGGTCGGCACGTGCCGCCTCCCAGCTCGCCGGGTCGGCGGGGTCCACGAAGCTGTACGTCCAGCCGAGCTGTGCACTGTGCTGGGTCAGGAAGTCGTGGGTGCCGCCGTACAACACATTGCTGGCGAGCAGGTGGTCCCCGGTGCGCATCAACGACAGCAGGGAGGTGGTGACAGCCGCCATCCCGGACGCTGTGGCGACCGCTGCCTGCGCGCCTTCCAGGGCCGCGAGCTTGTCGTGCAGATACTCCTGCGACGGCGTGGAGCTGAGTCGGTGGTATTTGAGGTCGTGGTAGTCGGTGCCGGGTTCGACGGTGTAGACGGTGCCCTGGTAGATCGGGAAGACCACAGAGCCTTCCGGCCCGGGGTTGCGTTCTCCCGCGTGTACGGCGAGCGTCTCGATGCGCGATTCGGGGGTCCCCACGGCGCCATCCTCGCCGTTGCCGGCGGCCGCGACAACTGGGCCGTGGGTGGGATTCAGCACCCTCGCCGCCTCGCCGCCTCGCCGCCCCGCCTCGCGGCCTGGCTGTCGGCGGTCCTCAAGTTCGTGGCTGTCCCTGCGGGACCGTCAGGTGCGGAGCCGGCGGGATAGCTGGACCGGATATCTGGCCAGAATTCGGAATTATCTTCCTATTTTGTCTGGTTTCGAACGGCGTGGGATGGGAACCTTGATGGGCGGGACGTACATCGAAGTCTCGTTCGGAGGTGGACAGCATGCAGCCAACAACCTCCCAGAGGTCAGACATGTCTGGCCTGCTGATCCGCCTGCTTCTGCTGGTTCTCGTTGCCCTGGGCGTGATCGGCATCCTCCTGGTCGCGCCGGCCGAAGCCGCCACACTGCGCTGAATCGCACACCTGACCGCCGGTC
>JBOGDK010000469.1:0-3366 GCA_050701795.1 Micromonosporaceae bacterium | reverse complement strand
CCGGAGACTCCCACATCGACGTACCCGATGCCGTGAGGCGCGAGCAGTTCGGCGTGCTTGAGGTCGTCGGTGTAGCGGGAGTTGCCGCCATCGATGACGACGTCGGCTTCGCCGAGCAGCTTCGCCAGATCCTGCACGGTCTGCCGGGTGGGTTCGCCGTGCGGCACCATCACCCACACCGCCCGGGGGGCCTCCAGCTTGGCGACCAGGTCGGCGAGGTCGGTCGCGTCCGAGATATCGGGGTCGCGGTCGTACCCGACCACGTCGTGACCGGCGTCGCGAAGCCGCTCGGCCATGTTGCCGCCCATCTTGCCCAGGCCGATGATCCCCAGTTGCATGCTGCCCTCTCCGTCACTGTGGTGGTGGTCGCCTGGCCGAACGTGGTGCCCCGCGACGCCCTGGTTGCGCGCCGAGGTGATTACGCGCCCACCCGTACCGGCATCAGTACGTGGCGGTAGCCGCCGTCGACCTCGCCGTCGGAGCTGGCCCCGGTCATCACGGCGGGCTTCTTGGGGTCATTGAACGACAGCACCGCCACCGGGTGCTCCAGTACCCCGAGGGCGTCCAACAGGAACGCCGGGTTGAACGCGATGGTCAGCGCTTCCCCGGAGAACTCGCACTCCATCGCTTCGCTGGCCCGCGCCTCATCGCTGCCGCCGGCCTCCACGATCAGTCCGTCGTCGGAGAAGCTGAGCCGTACCGGGGTGGTGCGTTCGGCGACCAGGGAGACCCGCTTCACGACTTCGGTGAGGGCGCCGACGTTGATCTTCGCCTCGGCCGCGTAGCTGTCCGGGAGCAGCGACTTGACCTTCGGGAAGTCGTCGTTGAGCAACCGGCTGGTGGTACGGCGGCCGCCACCGGAGAACCCGATCAGGCCTTCGCCCATCCCGCCGTCGGACATCGCCAGCGTCACCTCGCCGCCGAGGCCCCCGAGCGTCTTTGCGGTTTCGGCGAGGGTACGTGCCGGCACCAGCGCCGCGGTGCTCGCCTCAGCGTTGTTCGGTCGCCACTGCAGTTCCCTGATCGCGAGCCGGTACCGGTCGGTGGCGATCATGGTGACCAGGCTTCCTTCGAACTCCAGCCGTACCCCGGTCAGCATCGGCAGGGTGTCGTCACGCCCGGCGGCGACGGCGACCTGGGCGACCGCGGAGGCGAAGTTGACCGAGTCGACGGTGCCGACACCGTCGGGCATCTCCGGCAGCTTCGGGTAGTCCTCCACGGGCATCGTCGGCAGCGTGAATCGGGCACTGCCACAGGTGATCTCCACACGCGAGCCGTCCGTGGCGACGTCCACGGGCTTGTTCGGCAGGGCACGGGTGATCTCGGCGAGCAGCCGTCCGGAGACCAGGATCATCCCGTCGGCATCCGCCTGGATGTCCACCCCCACCTGGCTGGAGACCTCGTAGTCGAATCCCGAGACTTCCAGGCGACCTTCGGCCACCGAGAGCAGTACACCGGCGAGCACCGGTACGGGCGGTCGATTCGGCAGGCTTTTCGCGGTCCACGCCACGGCGTCCGCCAGGGCGTCCCGTTCGACCCGGAACTTCATTCGATGCCTCCTGGGCAACGTTGCTGTGTGCGGCTGTGGTCGGTGTCAGGTCGGTGAACCGGTGTGAGCCGGTTATCCCAAACCCAACGTTGGTTTTAGTTCTCTATTAGAGATAAGAACCGTCGTAGTCATAGGGGCTGTGGGTGATGTGGACAACCTACGTCTTTGCAGGTGGATACGGGTTCGGGCCTGTGGATCTGGTGTGTACGACGAGGGCCCAACCTGTGGGCGGCGGTGGACAACTTCGGGGTCGGCCGTGGTTGTCCCGGTTGTCCACCGCGTTGTCCACCGGTCATCCACTGGTTTGTCCACGGATTTGTCCCACCGAGCCTGACCGGCGCTTTCCACGACGTTATCCACAAACTGTGTACACAGGCTGTGGACAACGGGTCGGGCGATGACCCGTGATGTCGGAGATGCCGCATAAGTGCGAGTTGGTACGAACGGCGGCGATCCTGGGGCGGGAGCGGACTGAGGCAGCGTTGCGGGAGTGCGCGAGCGCCTCCCTGCCGCCAGATGGAGGGCCGTACCGGTCATCCGAACGCCTGCTGCTTGATCCGGTTCGTCAACTCGGCGATCTGGTTGTAGAGACTGCGCCGCTCGGCCATGTGTTGCCGGATCTTCCGGTCGGCGTGCATCACGGTGGTGTGGTCCCGGCCTCCGAACGACTGCCCGATCCGGGGCAGGGACAGGTCAGTCAGTTCCCGGCACAGGTACATGGCCACCTGCCGAGCGTTCACCAGCACCCGGGACCGGGAACTGCCCCGCAGGTCTTCCACACTCAAACCGAAGTACTCCGCGGTCGCGCTCATAATCTGATCCGCCGTGACCTCGGGACCGCCGCCATCGGGAATGAAGTCCCGGAGCACCTCTTCGGCGAGCGCCAGATCGACCTCGGAACGGGTCAGGCTGGCGAAGGCGGTCACCCGGATCAGCGCGCCCTCCAGTTCCCGGATCGAGTCAGCGATCCGGGAGGCGATGAACTCCAGTACCTCGGGCGGGGCGTACAGCCGTTCCTGGGCCGCCTTCTTCTGCAGGATCGCGATCCGGGTCTCCAGATCCGGGGGCTGGATGTCAGCCAGCAGCCCCCACTCGAACCGGGTACGCAGCCGATCCTCCAATGTGGACAGCTGCTTGGGTGACCGGTCCGAAGTGATGACGATCTGTTTGTTGGCGTTGTGGAGCGTGTTGAACGTGTGGAAGAACTCCTCCTGGGTACGCTCCCGGTTCTCCAGGAACTGGATGTCGTCGATCAGCAGGATGTCGACATCGCGGTAACGCCGTTGGAACGCCTGGGTCTTGTCGTCCCGCAGCGAGTTGATGAAGTCGTTGGTGAACTCCTCGGTGGAGACGTACCGCACCGAACGGGCGTTACCGAGGCTCTGCGCGTAGTGGCCGATGGCGTGCACCAGGTGCGTCTTGCCGAGCCCTGAGTCGCCGTAGATGAACAGCGGGTTGTACGCCTTCGCCGGTGACTCCGACACCGCGACCGCGGCCGCGTGCGCGAACCGGTTACTGGACCCGATGACGAACGTCTCGAACATGTACTTCGGGTTGAGTCGGCTGGCGGCGTCGGCGGACTTGGAACGCTCGCTGAAGCCCACAATGTCGGCGAGTCCACCGGGTCGTGCCGATCCGGTACGCCCGTCGGCGCCGTGCCGCTCTCCGCCGCGACCAGCCCGCTGCAGTTCGCCGCCCGGCCGGCGGCCATCGCCGCCCTGCCCGTCGGAGCCCACACTGTCACGGCCGTCAGGCTGGTCCCCCAACATCGCGCCGGTGTATCCCTGTCCGACCGCCGAGCCGGCGTCCCCGGCGTA
>JBOGDK010000468.1:0-3385 GCA_050701795.1 Micromonosporaceae bacterium | reverse complement strand
GATCACCAGGCGGGTCGCCGTGGAACAGCAGCTCGATCAGCCTGTCGGTGGACACCACCTGACCCGCCTCGAGCAGCAGCAACGCCAACAGGCCGCGCTCCCGGCGCCGGCCCAGCTCGACGGGAGAACCGTCAATCGTCGCCTCGACTGTGCCGAGCAGCCGAAACTCCATAGTGGGTCAGGCTAGCGCCTGTTACGAGCGTGGCAACCGTATGGCAACCTCGCGGCACCCGAGTTCCCTACCTTGGTTGGTAACCCGGTCGGCACGACGTACGGGGGGACCGGGGAGGCGCGTGGGGTCAGCGGCACACGGGGAGTCCTGTCGCTGGCCTCACCCTCGATGATGAGCGTCTCCCCTGCCGCTCTCGCCACAGGAACTGCGTAGCGTGTTGGGGGTGCAGCTTCCGATACCTGCCACTGATCAAGAGGGCTCCCTCGAGGCTGTGATAGCCCGGCGTCGTACGGTGCGCGACTTCGATGGGCGTCCGATCTCCTTGCCGGCGGCGTCTCGTCTGCTGTGGGCCGCACAGGGCGTCACAGGAGAGAGGAGCGGTTCGCAGCTGCGCGCCGCCCCTTCAGCCGGTGGGCTGCACCCGCTGCTGGTGACACTGATCGCTGGCGACGTCGAGGAACTGGAACCGGGAGGCTACCTCTACCACGCAGCCGCGCACAGCCTCAGCGACGTGGCCCGTGGGGACCTACGGCCTGTCCTGGAGGAGGTCGCCATCGGAGAACAACCATGGCTACGGCGGGCTGCCATGGTGATCCTGGTGACGGGCGACCGTACGGCCGCGGCGAACGCCTACCCGGACCAGCCGCCAGACGGCTCCGGCTCGCCGCGCGGGGTGCGCTACCTGCACAACGAGGTCGGCTGCGTGGCGCAGAACGTCCACCTGATGGCGACCGCGATGGGGCTGGGAGCGGTGTTCGTTGGCGGGTTCCACGACGATGCGCTGGTCACGCGGTTGCCGACACTGCTACCGACCGACCACACCCCATTGGCGCTGATTCCCGTCGGCTGGCCGGCTGGCTGATTCAGCTGCTCCACCAGCGCACGGATCTCCTCACGCACGCCGTTTCCTACGAGACCTCGATCGAGCCGAACTCAGGACGACCGGTCGTCCGGTACACGTGGATGGCCACCCCTGAACCGGTGGTACGCGACTCCGTCAGGGTAAGTCCGGTGGCTACACCATGGTCGGGAAAGAGCCGGCGCCCGCCGCCGACGACGACCGGGAAGACCAGGAACCGGTACTCGTCCACCAGGTCGTGCTGGTGCAGCGTACGTACCAGCGCGCCGCTGCCGTGCACCTGAAGCTCCCGGCCCGATTGACTCTTGAGCGCGGCCACCTCGGCTGGTACGTCCTTGAGCACCGTGACCGGGCCCCATTCGGGCGCGACCAGCGTGGTCGAGGCGACGTACTTGGGCAACGTGTTGAGCCGGCTCGCGATCGGGTCGTCCGGGTCAGTCGCCTTCGGCCAGGACGCCGCGAATATCTCGTACGTGCGTCGGCCCAGCAGGAACGCATCGACCTGCTCGAACACCTCGTTCATGTACCTGTCGGCGTCCTCGTCGAAGTGCGGGACCAGCCAGCCGCCCCGGTCGAACCCACCGCTGGTGTCCTCGTCAGGACCGCCTGGTGCCTGCATCACCCCGTCTGCTGAGACGAAGGTGGTGACCGTCAACTTCATGGTTCACTCCTCACGGACGACCCAGATCACACTACGGACTACGAACTGTGGGGGGCGTTGTAGTAGTCGATCTCGACCGTGTCGAGCGACTGATCTGGTGCCAGGTTGACCGTGATGCGTCCCGCGGCGCGGCGAGCGTCTCCGCTTGACCAGGCGTACTCACCGGTGGCGCTGGTTGTGTCGCTCTCGGCGTCGATATGCAGCGCGGTGACCATCTGCGCGAAGTCACCGGTGCGTACCCCCTCATTGAAACGCCGCACATGCTGTCGCAACGCCTGGACGGCGGCGGGCGAAGGCTTCGACATGAGTCCCAGACGGCCCCACGGGACTGCGGCCCGCGACCAGGCCGTTCGGGGTGGGGATCGATGACTCCCCGCGCGGGTTCGGACCTGGCAGAGTGGCGATGACCAGTCGGGGGTGGCGATGAGCGTCGAAGACCCGATCGAACGGGCCCGGAAACTGTACGAACAAGCCGTGTACCGCGGCGATGCCAGCGTGCTGGAAGAGGCGGAGCGGGGCCTTGACGCGGTGGAGGCCGCTACCGCGCTGGCTCGTGGACGGATATTGCACGCACGGTTCCTCCAGGAGCGCGCCGGCACCGAATCCTCACCCGTCGAGGACCCTGCTGAGCTGCCACTGTTTCAGCGCGCGCTCACCTTGTACCGGGCGCTCGGCGACGTACGAGGTGAAGCCGAGGCGTTGTTCTGGATCGGCTGCCTGCATCAGGTCATCCGGCGCGACAACGACACCGCGGTCCCGGACCTGGAGCATTCCCGTGAGTTGGCGGCGCAGGTCGGCGACAAACCGACCCAGGCCGAGGCGTTACGGCATCTGGGTATCGCAGCACACATGGCGGGCCGTCTGGACGAAGCGCGCACACGGTTGGAGGAGTCGTCGAAGCTGCGCCGAGAGGTCGGGAACCTGCCCGGCGTGGCCGCCAACATGGTCGGGTTGGCCTATATCGCCGCCGCGCAGGACCGCCACGCCGACGCGCTCAGGACACTCGACGAGGCCCAGGCCGTCGTCGAGGCTCACGACGCCCAGGCCGTCCTGCGGCAGATTGATCAGGCGCGAGCCGACATGTAAATCTCCGGGCCTCGGCCGAGGCTGGATCTGGTGATCCTCGACCCAAGCCAGATCCGGATGAGACCGCAGCCAAGATCAGAGCCGGCGGCCGTTGGGACGGCGCCGAGATCAACAAGTGAGGCACGGCACACCCGTTCCCACCCACACTGAACCCCACAAATAGGGCCAGGACCAGCTTGGACGGGGGCCCGAACCCGTCGGCGAAATCACACGGCCGAACCGGTCGGGGTTGCGGGTGTTCCGGAGGGACGCCCAGCGTGAAGCACTAGGGTCAGTCATCATGAAGGTCTTGGTTACCGGCGGAGCTGGCTACATCGGCAGTGTGACGGCGGCTGCCCTGGAGGATGTCGGCCACACGCCAGTGATCCTTGATTCGTTGGTGAAGGGCCGGCGGGAGTTCATCCGGGACCGCGCCTTCTACCACGCCGACATCGCCGACCGAGCGGCTCTCGAACGGGTGATGAGCGATCACCCCGACATCGAGTGCACCATCCACATGGCCGCGCGGATCGTCGTCCCGGAGAGCGTCGAGAAGCCGTACGAGTACTACCGCGACAACGTGTCGAAGTCCCTGGAGCTGTTCGACACCCTGGTCGCGCTCGGCAAG
>JBOGDK010000467.1:0-3405 GCA_050701795.1 Micromonosporaceae bacterium | reverse complement strand
CCGCGATCGTCGGTCTGACCGCCGGTCTCGGGGGTGTCGCTGTGGCGGCGGCGGATGCCGAACCAGGCAGCCCGTTGTGGCCGATCACGAAGGTGGTCTTCTCGGAGGCCGCCGAGGATCGGCAAGCCGAAGCCGCCGCCGAATCGGCTCTGGACAAAGCCCGGCGGGCGCTCGCGGAGGGCCGCGTCGACGACGCCGAACGCTACCTCGACGAGGCGAAGCGTCACGCCGGCGAAGTGGACTCCGATCACGTGGGCGAACTGCGCGACAAGATGGACGCGGTACGCGACGAGATCGACGAGTCGGGCGGTGACGGGACCTCGCCCGGCTCCGGCGACAGTGATGACCCCGAAGGCCCGGTGCCTTCACCGTCACTGCCGTCTCCCCACCCGAGCGACACCGGACCCCCGGACGACGACGAGGGCGCTGACGACGACCGGGGCAGGGACGGGAAGGGCAAAGGCAAGGACAGGGGCGGAGACGGCGACACGGACGCGTCGGCGAGCGCGTCAAGCGAGCTGTCGTCGGTTCCGGACGAGCCGCTCAGCACCAAGCCGCTTCCAGAGTTCTGACCCGAACTTCCTCGCGGTACGTGGCGCACCGGTACCGCCCGCCTGAACCCGGGGCGGCCGAGCGTGACGCTGTCAGGTGTCCCGAGTCTCGCCGGTGGCCTCGGCGAGGGCATCGTGTACGCCGTCCGCGTAGCCTTGGGCGTACTCCCATTTCACGTACCGCTCGGGGTCCGGGTCGTACGCGGGCTCGTGTACCCGGTGGCTGCCGGAACTGAGCAGGTGCTGCAGATTTCCGCGCAGCAGGTCCCAGTCGAAGTAGTGGGGCTCCTTGCAGTCGTCGCAGTCGAAGACCAGCCCCTGAATCCCGGTGGGCTCGAGCAAGGCCTGGTAAATCTCCAGGTCAGCCAGGTCGTCGAGGACGTCCTGGCGCTCCTCGGAGGTCAGTGACTCATCCGAGGAGTCCCGTTCCAACCCCGCCGCCGGGTCGTTCGGATCACCGGAAAACGGATCCATGGGCTCTTCCTGCACGCCTCCACCGTATCCCGGTACGCCAATCCGCGGCGTCCGCGACCCGATAGGATTGCGGCTTCACCGCCTGGTTCATCCGGACCATCCTCCCACTCCGCCGATCGGAACTGATGCCATGGACGTGGCGCCGCAGCCGCCCTTTGATCCGACCCCACGGCCCCAGGCCACGCCCACCGATCCGGTCGGCGGCGGGAGCCTCGCCCCAGCGCCCGCAGATCACGGCGTACCGCTGGGGTTGACCTTCGACGATGTGCTGCTCTTACCGGGTGAATCGGACGTGGTGCCGAGCAGCGCCGACACGAGCGCCCGGCTCACCCGCGAGATCACGCTGCGGATGCCGCTGGTCTCCAGCGCCATGGACACGGTGACCGAAGCCCGGATGGCGATCGCGATGGCGCGGCAGGGCGGGATCGGGGTGCTGCACCGGAATCTCTCGATCGAGGACCAGGCGCTGCAGGTGGACCTGGTGAAGCGGTCGGAGGCGGGGATGGTCACCCATCCGGTGACCTGTTCTCCCGACGACACGCTCCGCGACGTGGATGCGCTGTGCGGTCGCTACCGGATCTCCGGCGTGCCGGTGGTGGACAGCGACGGCATCCTGCTGGGCATCGTGACCAATCGCGACATGCGTTTCGTAACAGACAAATCAGCTCTGGTACGTGACGTCATGACCCGGATGCCGCTGGTCACCGCGCCCGTGGGGGTACGCACCGAGCAGGCGCTCGCGTTGCTCCAGGAACACAAGGTGGAGAAGCTGCCCCTGGTCGACGATGCGGACCGGCTACGCGGCCTGATCACCGTCAAGGACTTCGCGAAGAGTGAGCAGTATCCGTACGCCACCAAGGACAGCGCGGGCCGGCTCCGGGTGGCCGCCGCCATCGGGGTGGGCGACGAGGCGCACCAACGGGCCCGGACCCTGGTCGACGCCGGGGTGGACGTACTGGTCGTCGACTCCGCCCACGGGCACAGCCGCAACGTGCTCGACATGGTCGCCCGGGTGAAGAAGGACACCGGCATCGAGGTCGTGGGCGGCAACGTCGCCACGTACGCCGGTGCGATGGCGATGGTGGAAGCGGGCGCCGACGCGGTCAAGGTCGGAGTCGGCCCGGGATCCATCTGCACCACCCGGGTGGTGGCGGGGGTCGGCGTACCGCAGGTCACGGCGATCATGGAGGCGGCCAGAGCGTGTCGTCCCGCGGGAGTGCCGGTGATCGGTGACGGCGGGATGCAGTACTCCGGAGACATCGCCAAAGCCCTCGTCGCGGGTGCCGACACGGTGATGCTCGGCTCGCTGCTCGCCGGTTGCGAAGAGAGCCCTGGAGAGTTGATCTTCATCAACGGCAAGCAGTACAAGACGTACCGCGGTATGGGGTCGCTGGGCGCGATGCAGACCCGGGGACAGGCACGTTCCTACTCCAAGGACCGCTATCTGCAGGACGACGTACTCTCCGACGACAAGCTGGTCCCCGAAGGCGTGGAGGGGCAGGTGCCGTACCGCGGGCCGCTCGGCTCCGTCGCACACCAGCTGATCGGTGGGCTCCGGCAGGCGATGGGCTATGTGGGCGCCGCGACGACTCCACAGCTCCACGAGCGTGGTCAACTGATCCGGATCACGTCGGCGGGGCTGCGGGAATCTCACCCACATGACATCCAGATGACCGTCGAAGCGCCGAACTACCAGTCGCGTTAGTCTCTGCCTGGCATTCCAGGACAGCTTTGCCGGAAGGGCGTGTCAAGTGCGGGACGTGGAGATCGGACAGGGTAAGGCTGCGCGGCGGGCGTACCACCTGGACGAGGTGGCGCTGTCACCCAGCCGCCGTACCCGGGACGTGGACGACGTGTCGACGGCCTGGCGGCTCGACGCGTACCCGTTCGAGATCCCCTGCGTGGCGCACCCCTCCGACGCCACGATGAGCCCCGACACGGCGGTGGCGTTGGGCCGGCTCGGCGGTCTCGGGGTGCTCAACGCCGAAGGGCTCTGGACCCGGTACGACGACCCCACCCGGGTGCTGGAGGAGCTGGCCAGCCTGAGCGACGGTGCACCCGCCACTCCGCAGCTGCAACGCGCGTACGCGGAGCCGATCAAGCCCGAGCTGATCGGTGAACGGGTCAAGCAGATGCGCGACGGCGGAGTCACCGTCGCGGTACGGGTCTCTCCCCAGCACACGCTCGCACTCGCGCCCGTGATCCTCGACGCCGGGATCGACATCCTGGTGATCCAGGGCACCATCGTCTCCGCCGAACACGTGTCCACTGTGGATGAGCCGCTGAACCTCAAGGAGTTCATCGCCGACCTCGACCTCCCGGTGGTGGCCGGTGGCTGCACGTCGTACCAGACCGCGCTGCACCTGATGCGTACCGGCGC
>JBOGDK010000466.1:0-3432 GCA_050701795.1 Micromonosporaceae bacterium | reverse complement strand
AACGCCGTTCCACAGCTCGCCACCGCCGTCGGTACGTCTGAGAGGTGGCACGCCATCACGTCCGTGTAGCCCTCCACCACCACGGCCCGTCCCTGCTTGGCGATCTCCCGCTTGGCGCGTTCGATGCCGTACAACACTGTGGACTTCTTGTAGATCGGGCTCTCCGGGGTGTTCAGGTATTTCGGGCCGTCATCGTCACCGAACAGCTTCCGGGCGCCGAAGCCGATCACCTCCCCGGACAGCTCCCGGATCGGCCAGAGCAACCGGCGGCGGAACCGGTCGATCAGACTTCCAGAACGGGCCGCCTTGGCCAGCCCGCCGGTGACCAGTTCGTCAGCGGTGTAGCCCTTGGCACGCAGGTGTCTGGTGAGCGCGTCCCAGGAGTCGGGCGCGAAGCCGCACCCGAACTGCTCCGCGGCCTGCTTGTCGAAGCCCCGGCTGTGCAGGAAGTCGCGGGCGATCCGGGCATCGGGGCGTACCAGTTGCTCGGCGTAGAAGGCCGCGGCGTCCGCGTGTGCGGCGAACAGGCGCTGCCGCAGCCCGGGTTTGCGGTCCGGCGTACCACTCGGGGTGTCCTCGTACCGCAAGGCGATGCCGGCCTTGGCGGCAAGACGTTCGATCGCTTCGGTGAAGCTGAAGTGCTCGACGTTCATGACGAAGCTGATCGCGTCCCCGCCCGCCCCGCAGCCATGGCAGTACCAGACGTTGCGCGGCATGCTGACGGTGAAGCTGGGGGTCTTCTCGTCGTGGAACGGACAGAGCCCCTTCAGGTTGCCGGAGCCGGCCGGCTTCAGCGTCACGTGGTCACTGATCACGTCAGCGATCACGGTACGTTCGCGTACCAGCGCGACGTCGGTGTCCCGGATCCGGCCAGCCATCGCCGTCGAACCACCCCTCTCGCTGGTACGGCCACCACGCGGTTCGCGGGGCCTTGGAGACATCCTCTCTCGTACCAGCCGCGGTACGGCTACGGCTGGCCGATCGAGCGGTCAGGACCGACCTGGTCAGGCGGGCGACATGGTGACGAGCGGCTGGTCAGCGGCGGCCTCGTAGCGGACCGCGCCGAATGTCTTCTTGCCGCCCTTGTTGACCTTGTCGCCGACCCACGCCTTGGCCTTCGCGGCGGAACCGCGGTCGCCCGAGTGGGGCAGCTGCGCGGCCATCCCGAAGAACGCCTGGAGGTCTTCCGGCGACGCCTCGTCGTCGGAGTACGCGGCGGTACCACCACTGGCCTCGATCTTCGTCACCTCGGTCTCACTGGCGAAGTGCACGGTGATGCTGAGGTCGGCTCCGGTGATCCCCTTCTCGCACTGCGCGATGGTACGACCCGGGATGCACTCGAAGCCTTCGGACTCCACACGACTGATCACGCTGGAGACACTCAGCTCGGCGAAGTACTCCGCACTCTCCCCACCACCGTCCTGGTTGGTCCAGAACCAGTACCCGGCGCCTCCCAGCAGGCCGAGCACGACAAGCAGGACCACCAGCATCACCGGCAGCTTGCCGAACCGCTTGACCATGCCACCCTTACGCCTCCGGAACGGGGTCACGGCGTCATCGCCACGATCCCGCCATGGGCTGGAGCCACCGTCGTCGAGGTCAGGCCAGCCCTCGCCTCGCCCCGCCTCCCCGTCTGGCGGCCCCGTTGCCGGCGCCGGGGGTTGCGGAAAGGCCGCAGGCTCCGGATAGCCGGAACGGTGCCCGGGTGGGGCGTCGTACCCGGGGGGCGGGTCGTACTCCGGCGGCCGGTCGTACGACCGAGCTGGACGCTCCGGAGGTCCCACCGGGGGACCGGCCGGGTGCGGCGCGCCGCGGCCCGCTGCCGGACCCGGACGTCCCGACGGCGGGCGTTCCGGCGTCGCGGCCGGATGCTCGTAGCCGCCTCCGGGGTAGCCGGGCGACGGATCGTGGCCGGGTGCCGGGTCATAGCCGGGTTGCGTCGACGGCGGGGCAGGGTGTGACCGTGCGGCTGGCGGCGGAGCCGGGTGACCCTGACCGTGCCCACCGGACCAGGTCGGCTCGTCGGGGTGCCGGCTCGGTACGTCCGGGCGGCCACCGTATCCAGGTGCCGGACCCGCCCAGGTGGGTTCGTCCGCCGGACCGTGGGACGGTTGTGCCGGACCGTGGGACGGCTGTGCCGGCTCTCGATGCGGCCCAGCCTGGTACGCGTCCGGCTGCGGCTCGGTCCGGGAGCGGCGGCTACGGGGCACGGCGTCCTCGCCCCAGCCCGGCACCTGCTGCCCGGTCCACGGGTCGTCACTGGATTCCGACCAGTTTTCCTCACCCTGGTACGGGCCGGCTGGCGGGCTCTGCGGCCGTTGGGCACGCGAGCGCCACACTCTGCGGGAGTTGCTGGGGGGCTGCACGGCAACTGAGTCTATCGATGCCCGCCCGCACGCGGGCCCCGCGGGCCATCTTCAGCCCACCCGGACCCGCGCGACCACGGCCAGCGGTGCCGCGGAGCACACCGGACCCTCCCGCTGCGGCGGGTCACCCCGGCACGTCGGCCAGCGGCACCGCCGGGTCCGCGAGCCGTTCGAGATCCACCGTGGTCCCGGCGTGCCCGGCGCGCACCAGCTCCTGGATCGGATCGACGACGTCCCAGACGTTGCAGTTCATCCCGGCCAGGACACGCCCGCCCGAAGTCCAGAACGCGATGAACTCGCGGGTGGCGAGGTCGCCCCGGACGACCACACGGTCGTACCCGCCCGGCTCGGCGTACCCGCTGTACTCCATCCCGAGGTCGTACTGGTCTGAGAAGAAGTACGGCACCAGGTCGTACACCGCGTCCTGCCCGAGCATCGAACGGGCCGCCGCCGGGCCGCCGTTGAGCGCGTTCGCCCAGTGCTCCACCCGCAGCCGCTTGCCCACCATCGGGTGGTACGAGTTGGCGACGTCCCCGCAGGCCCAGATCGCGGGGTCGGAGGTACGCAGCCGTTCGTCGGTGAGCACACCGTTGTCCACGTCGAGCCCTGCCGCCTCGGCCAACTCCACCGCGGGGCGGATCCCGATCCCGACCACCACGACGTCGGCGGGCAGCTCGGAGCCGTCGGCGAGCCGTACCCCCGAGACCTGAGAGCCGGAACCGGTGATCTCGGTGACGCCGGCGGAGAACCGGAACTCCACGCCACGTGCGGTGTGCAGGTCCGCGAACACCCGCGCCACCTCGTCCCCGAGGACCCGGCGCAGCGGCAGCGAATCCATCTCGACCACGGTGACCCGGCCACCGTGCTGCCGGGCGGCCGCCGCCGTCTCCATGCCGATCCAGCCGGCGCCGATCACCACCACATTGGCGCCGTCGACGAACCCGGCGCGCAGTTCATCGGACTCGTCGACGGTACGCAGGTAGCGGACCCCGTGCAGGTCCGCGCCCGGTACGTCCAGCCGGCGCACCCGCGACCCGGTGGCCAGCAGCAGCTTGTCGTAGCCCAG
>JBOGDK010000465.1:0-3442 GCA_050701795.1 Micromonosporaceae bacterium | reverse complement strand
GAGCACCCACGCGGCCTGCCGGGCGGCGCCGAGCGCGACGTACTCGGCGCCAGGCGGCACGGTGACGCCGGCCCCCAGTACGCCCAGCGCGATCGCCCGTACCGCGGCCGACTGCGCGGCACCGCCGACCAGCAGCACCCGGCGTACCTCGACACCGAGGCCCCGCAGCGCGTCGAGGCCGTCGGCGAGCCCGCACAGCATTCCCTCGACCGCGGCGCGGGCCAGGTTCTCCGGCGTCATGCTGCTACGCCGCAGCCCGTGCAACGAACCAGCGGCCTCCGGCAGGTTGGGAGTACGTTCCCCGTCCAGGTACGGCAGCAGCACCAGCCCACCCGCGCCCGGCGCGGCGGCGAGCGCGAGCCGGTCCAGCCCGGCCAGGTCGGTGCCGAGCATGGCGGCGGTCGCGCTCAGCACCCGGGCCGCGTTCAAGGTGCACACCAACGGTAGGAACGCTCCGGTGGCGTCGGCGAACCCGGCGACCGCGCCGCTCGGGTCGGCCACCGCCGCCGGGTGTACGGCGAAGACCGTACCGCTGGTGCCGAGCGAGACCACGACGTCGCCGGGAGTCAGGCCGAGACCGAGGGCGGCGCCCATGTTGTCGCCGGTGCCGGGGGCGACCACGATCCCGTCGGGGGTTTCACCGACCGGCTCGGCCGGTGCGGCGACCCGGGGCAGCGCGAGGTCGCGGCCGAACGCGAGCCGTACCAGGTCGGTGCGGTACGTGCCCGTGGCCGGCGACCAGTAGCCGGTGCCGGAGGCGTCGCCCCGGTCGGTGGTGGGTTCGCCGGTCCCGCCGAGCAGCCGCCAGGTGAGCCAGTCGTGGGGCAGCAGAACCCGCTGCACCCTGGCCGCGAGATCGGGCTCGTGGGCGGCGAGCCAGCGCAGTTTGGTGACGGTGAAGCTGGCCACCGGTACGCTGCTGACCGCCTCCGCCCAGGCGTGCGGGCCGCCGAGTTCGGTCACCAGGTCGTCGGCGGCCGCGGCGGAACGGGTGTCGTTCCACAGCAGCGCGGGGCGCACCACGGCGCCGTCGCCGTCGAGGGCGACCATGCCGTGCTGCTGGCCGGCGACCGCGACCGCGCGTACCCCGTCGAGCAGCCCGGTCCGGGCACTGGTCCAGGCGTCCCACCAGTGACGCGGGTCGACCTCGGTGGTGTCCGGGTGCGGGGCGCGGGCCTCGCGCACCACCCCGCCGGTGGTCGCGTCACAGACCACGACCTTGCAGGACTGGGTCGAGCTGTCGACGCCGGCCACGAGAGTCATCTTCTCGGCCTCCTTCGCGGAATGCCGCCGGGAGCGGGCCCAGACCAGATTGTGCCGCTCAGTTGGGTCTCACCCAGACGACTCGGGTCCACGGGTGGTTGCAACACCTGCGTCTGTCAGAAGGTTGTGCCCCATTCGCACTCAGGCCCGAGATCCTGATCGATCACCAGGGTCGAGCTGTCAGGATCAGCCGCGAACAGCTCCAGGTCCTCGGCGTAGCGGACAAGCAGCTGCGTCCAGGACGGAGCCAATACGTCCCACGAGGAGCATTCGACATCAACCCGAACCACCTGTCCGGGCGTGCCCCCCGGCGCCGGGTCAAAGTCGAGCAGCCAATGGACGTCGCCATTCATGTCACCCACCACCACCGCGCCCGTCGAACCCACAATCGGCCGCACCGGCCCGTTCGGGCAGATCATCTCCCTATCGACCAGGTGCGCGACCCCAGGATCGTCAAAGGCCAGGTCCGGAGCAAAGTTGTCGCGCCACATCCGGGTCCGCCTCGACGATCTGGTGAGTGTCGTAGAGGCAGTCCAGCGGTACGGGGCTGGGCTGACCCGACCCGGAGAAAATCCCCCTCGTTCCGTTGTGGATGCGGAGACTGGCGCGGAAATCCTGCGGCAGCACCACCGCCAAGGCTGCCTCCACCGCGTCGATTGCCTCTACCTCGGCCGGTGCCGCGAGCTGCCGTAGGGAAGCCGGAAGGACGCGACCCAGGCCAGCATCGATCCGCGCCCACGCGTCGGCAACGCGTTCGTCGGCGTAGGTTCCAGTCTCTGCCACGGCGCAAAGCCTAGACATCGCCCCCAAACGGACGCAGGCGCAACTACGTCAACTGCCGCGTTCGGTGAATGGTTGGTACGAGGACCATCCCCGGGACGGCGAAGGAATGCGTGCAGCGGCCCTAAGCCTTCCACCCGCCAGGTGGCGGTCGACCGGCCGCCATGATCAGCCGGTCAGGGTGGCGGCGGCGACGCCGAGGACGAACGCGGTGCCGACGGAGGCCACCAGTCCGATCGCGATCTGGCGGAATCGGCGCTGCAACGGTGGCAGTTCGTCCGGCAGCGCGAACAGGCGGCGGGGCCAGCCCCGCCAGGACACCCACCAGAACAGCCCGGACGCGAGCACCAGCAGCAGGCCCTTCGCGGCGATCAGCAGCCACCACCCGTACGGCCGGGGGCCTGCCAGCGCCACCAACGCCGCCCCGCTCGCCGCGAGTACGCCGATCAGCCCGACCACCCGCCGCCGGTTGCCCGCCGCCAACTCCCGGTACGCCTCTTCCGCCGCGACGGGCGTACCGAACAACCGGGTGATCCGGGGCTGTGCCACCGTCAAGCTGTACGACATCGCCCCCCACCACAGGGCGCCCACCCCGACGTGCACCAGGACCAGCAGGAAGTTCCACCACCGCATCGGGTGAGCGTCGCACATCAGCACGGGATACCGGGTGCCGCAGCGGTGCTGCGGGTCGGGCGGTGCGGCGTGCGGCGGCACGGGAGTGCGCGCGGTGCCTGAGTGACTTGTGGCGGTGCGGAGCCAGCATCGCAGCGTCTGCGGGCTTCTGGTGCCGCTACCCGACCCGGTGCAGGCCCGAGCGCAGCACACCGATGCCGAGGGTCACCAGGCCTGTGGCGAGCGAGAGCGCGCCGATCCAGGTGAGCGCGATCAGGCCGTTCGGCCTTGTGACGCCGTCGCCCATGGAGGAGAAGAAGAACCCCGCTGGCATCAGCAAAGCGGCGGCGGGAACGCAGATCCGTGCCAGGCCACCGGTCACCCCGGTGAGTCGGGCCGCGTCCGCGTACAGCAGCCCGACCAGGGACAGGATCAGCAGAACACCCGCGTGCGCGTGTCCAGCCCTGGCGAATCCGAGCTGGAATTCGGTCGCGGCCCCGCCGTACCCCACCAGCCGCACCATGTAGAGGCCGCCGGTCTCCACGGTGACCAGTGCCAGCAGCAGTACGCCGGCGATCAGACGGGACGTTCGTGACAGCTCCACGTTCATGTCGACTCCGCGCGGTTGCCTATCGGCCCGGCTGCTCCCGGGCAAGAGAGCTATGGTTCACCGACCCTGCACAGCCACTCTTCCACAGGCCAGGAGGGTGCCGCCCAGACTGCGCCGAGAAGGTCCAGGGAGTCGATGTGCCCCAGGTGCCCGACGTCGTCACGCACTACCACCTCG
>JBOGDK010000464.1:0-3448 GCA_050701795.1 Micromonosporaceae bacterium | reverse complement strand
TCGACGCCTCCCGCGACTCCCGGGTCAGCCAGCTAGCCAGGCGATCAGCTCGCCGCCCTGCTCGTAGACCGTGATCACGGCCAGTACGCCGAACAGCAGGACCGCCCAGACCAGGGCGGCGATCCGTCCCGAGGTGATCCGGATCGGCTTCGGCAGCAACTTACGGTTGATCAGGATCAACAGCGCGGAGTAGATCACCATCATGGCGCCCCCGACACAGGCGGAGATCACCAGGAGGATCAGCGGCTGGTCCAGGCCGAGCAGCAACACCAGGCACCCGATCAGCACCAGACCCCAGACCAGCGTGAAGTAGATCCGGCTCTCTGACCAGCTCGACGTCCGGAAGTACGCGGTCTTCAGTACGTCCGCCGCGAGCCGGCTGGTGTAGTCCACGATCCCCATCGCGGCGGCGAACAGCGACAACGCGCCGATCACCCAGAACAGGGTCCCGAACCAGGGCGCCACCAGCTCGTCCAGGCGCTGCCCTTCGACCTGCAGGAACCCGATGTCGTCGGGCAGGTCGGGCTGCCCGAACACGGTCGAGTACGCCAGCATCGACATGAACACGATCGACACGAACGTGATCAGTACGAAGGTGGACAGCTGCTCCAGGTTCGCCACCCGCCACCAGCGTTGCCACCGGGTCATGTTCTCGGCGTTCGGCTCGAAGATGTACCCGATGGACGGCGCGGCGATCTCGTCCCTGCCGGTGACCGGACTGACCAGGCGCGGGATGTGGGCGCCCATGCCGTACTGCTTGTCCCGGATCCAGTTGGACTGACAGAGGTTCTGTCCACCGCCGGCACCGGCGAACGCCAACGCACCCAGGATCAGCGCGAACCCGAGCTCATCCGCGGGGAAGTCGGGAGAGGTGACGGTACGGGGAAGCTCACCCCACGCCTGGGCGGAGATCGCGAAGATCACCGCTCCGAGGATCAGCAGCAGCACCAGCCCCACCTTGGCGAACTCGACCCGTTCCAGAATCGTGTAGACCACCGGGGCGAGGGTGAGCCCGGCACCGATCAGCAGCAGCATGATGATCGCGATCACGTTCGCGTTGCCGCCGAACAGGTACGTCACCAGGGTCGCCGAGCTGGTCGCCCAGCCAGGCCACAGGTTCGCGAAGTACACCATGATCGCGAAGACCAGGCCCCAGTGCCGCCAGTACCGGCTGAACCCGGTGAGCGCTGTCTCGCCGGTCGCCAGGGTGTACCGCTCGATCTCCATGTTGATGAAGAACTGGGTGGCGAGGCCCACCAGCGCGGCCCACAGGAACACCAGCCCCACCTGCGAGGAGATGTACGGCCACAGGATGAACTCGCCGGAGGCGATGCCCACCCCCGCGGCGATCACGCCCGGCCCGATCACCCGCCGCAACGACGCTGGCGGTGGCGGCAGGTCCTTGACCTTGACGCCGGGCAGGTGCTTGGTCGGGAACGCCGCCACCACATCGGATGACGTTGCCATGTGCGATCGCCTCCTCGGGGTACGGCCGGTGCCGGGACTACGGCGCCCGGTACCGGTCAGGTGGAATCGGCGGGGACGGTAGCCAGCCCCCACCGCTCGATGACCTGCCGCGCGATGTCCTCGGCAGCGGAGTCCACGCCGACGGTGAGCCCAACTTCGTCGGCGTGGAGTGGTTCCAGAGCTTTGAACTGCGACGCCACCAGGGCCGCGGGCATGAAGTGTGCGCGCCGCCGGGTGACCCGCGCGGCGATCAGGTGGGGGTCTCCGTGCAGGTGCAGGAACCGCACCTGCCCGGTGGCCTGCCGCAGCACGTCCCGGTACGCCCGGCGCAACGCCGAGCAGGTGACGACGGTGCTGTGGCCGGTAGCGGCCTGTCGGGACAGCCAGTCCCGGAGCGCATCGAGCCAGGGCCAGCGGTCACCGTCGGTGAGCGGGATACCGGCGGCCATCTTGGCGACGTTGCGGCGCGGGTGGAACTCATCCGCCTCGGCGCGCGGCCAACCGAGCGTGTGCGCCAGGACACCGGCCACTGTGGTCTTGCCGGATCCGGCCACACCCATCACGACCAGGTGCTGTGGTGAGTCCATTGCGGACCCCCGGCTCGTCGGGTTACGCCCTGATTCTTACGCCTGCCACAGCATGATGGCACAAAGGTAGTACCTTTCACCAGCGGAACGCCATCCGCTGGCGAGGGTTCCTGGTCGGCTCCCGGCGCGCCTATCAGGAGTTGGACCGGGGACACGCCGGTCCTCGGTCAAGAATGAGAATGCAGGCGGGTCCAGACGGTCACGCTAATCTCGCCACAGCGCCGGACACCTCGACGGCCCAGATCCCTGGAGTGAACGACACCGTGACCAGCGGCGAGACCGGCGGCAGCGCGCCCGTACTCCACAGAACCGTCCTCGACACCCTGGGCCGGGAGATCACCAGCGGTGTCCACGAGCCGGGCAGCGTTCTGACCCTGGAACGGTTGCAGCAGCGGTTCGGGGTGTCCCGCACCGTGATGCGGGAGGTGATGCGGCTGCTCGAGTCGATGAACCTGGTGAGCTCCCGGCGCCGGGTCGGGATCGTGGTACGCCCCACCGACGACTGGCGGGTCCTCGACGCCCGGGTGATCCGGTGGCGACTCGACGGGCCGGGACGGTCGGCCCAGCTGCGTACCCTCACCGAACTCCGGTACGCGATCGAACCCCTCGCCGCCGCCGGGGCCGCCCGCCACGCCACGCCTACCCAGAGCGATCACCTGATCGAGCTCGCCGCTCGGATGCGCCGGCTGGGCGACGCCGGCAGCCTCGACGCGTTCCTCGACGCTGACATCGCGTTCCATTCCCTGCTGCTGCACGCCTGCCGCAACGAGATGTTCGCCGCGCTCTCCGGAGTGGTCACCGAGGTATTGACGGGACGTACCCACCACGGGTTGATGCCCAAGCCACCCCGGCCGGTGGCGCTGGACCTGCACGACACGGTCGCCCGGGCGGTACGGCACGGCGACGCCGTCGCCGCGGAGACCGCGATGCACCAACTGGTGGCCGAGGTACGCGAAGCGCTCAGCCACCCCGAGCGACGCCACGACCCGTAGCCGACGCCTCGCCGCCCTTCTGGTGCGAGAGCCGGAACAGCCACCACAACGCGGGCGCCAGGATCGCCAGCCCGACCAGGCTCGCGCCGATGGTCGCGTACAGCACCGACGGATGTGCCGCGGCGGCGTCCACCGTGGTGGCCGGCGGTAGCAACAGCGGGTACTGGGCGGCACCCCAGGCCCACAGCACCGCTCCCGCCGCCAGGCCGGCGGTGACCCGTACGGCGAGGTAGCGGCGTACGTACAGCAGGGCCAGGGACGCCAGGCCGGCCAGCACCGAGACCACGACCAGCACCGCCGGCACCGGGCGAGTCAGCCGGTCGGCGAGCGCGGGCGCGTCGGTGGCCACCACCAGCAGCCCCACGATCGCGAGCACACCGACCACGGCACCGGCACCGAGAG
>JBOGDK010000463.1:0-3448 GCA_050701795.1 Micromonosporaceae bacterium | reverse complement strand
CGGGGATTGTCGCTTTGGGTCAGTGCGTGACGGCCTTCTCCGCTCCCGCCCCGGTGAGGGAACGGACTTCCAGTTCGTCGTACCTGCGGGTGGCCTCCGGATCGGAGGACAGCACGGTGCCGAGCCAACCGAAGAAGAAGCCCAGCGGGATCGAGATGATGCCCGGGTTGTTGAGCGGGAACAGCACCCAGTCCATCGTCGGCAGCAGCGACTTCTCCGTGCTGGTCATCACCGGGGAGAAGACCACCAGCACCACCGCGGAGATCAGGCCGCCGTAGATGCTCCAGGTTGCGCCGCGGGTGTTGAACCGCCGCCAGAACAGGTTGTAGAGCAGGGCCGGCAGGTTCGCCGACGCGGCCACCGCGAACGCGAGGGCCACCAGGAACGCGATGTTGAGGCGTTGCGCGTAGATCGACAGCACGATCGCGACCGCGCCGATTCCGACTGCGGCGATCCGGGCGACCCGTACCTCGGCCTGCTCGGAGACCCCACCGCGCTTGATCACGTTGGCGTAGATGTCGTGCGCGAACGATGACGCCGAGGTCAAGGTCAGACCCGCGACCACCGCGAGGATGGTGGCGAACGCGACCGCCGCGATCAGCGCCAGCAGGATCGCGCCGCCCAGCGAGCCCCCACCGCCGCCGACGGCTTCGGCGAGCAGTGGTGAGGCGAGGTTGCCCCCGGACTTGGCGATCAGGGAGTCCTCGCCGGTGGGAAGCAGCGCCGCCGCGCCGAACCCGAGTGCGATCGTCATCAGGTAGAACGACCCGATCAGACCGATCGCCCAGAGCACCGAGGTACGTGCCGCCTTCGCGGTCGGCACCGTGTAGAAGCGGATCAGGATGTGGGGCAGACCAGCGGTGCCGAGCACCAGGGCGAGTGCGAGGGAGACGAAGTCGAGCTGGCCGATGAAACCGTTGGCGCCGTAGAGCAGGCCGGGTTCCAGGAACGCCTGGCCCTTGCCGGTGTGCTCTGAGGCTCCACGGAGCAGGTCGGAGAGGTTGAACTGGAACGCCATCAGCACCAGGAACGTGACCAGCACGGTGCCGGTCATCAGCAGGACCGCCTTGACGATCTGGACCCAGGTGGTGCCGCGCATCCCGCCGATCGTGACGTAGACGATCATCAGGGCCCCGACCAGCACGATCACGCCGTTCTTCAGCAGGGCGCTGTCAGCGCCGAGCAGGAAGCCGACGAGCGTACCGGCGCCGACCATCTGGGCCAGCAGGTAGAAGATGGACACCACCACGGTGGACGTGGAGGCCGCGGTGCGGACCGGCCGCTGTTTCATCCGGTACGCCAGCTGGTCGGCCATCGTGAAGCGCCCCGAGTTCCGGAGCAGTTCGGCGACCAGCAGCAGTGCCACCAGCCAGGCGACCAGGAATCCGATCGAGTAGAGGAAGCCGTCGTAACCGTTGAGGGCGATCAGGCCGGAGATCCCGAGGAACGAAGCGGCGGACATGTAGTCGCCGGAGATCGCCAACCCGTTCTGGGCGCCGGAGAACGACCGGCCTGCCGCGTAGTAGTCGGCTGCTGTCTGGTTCTTCCGGCTGGCCCACCAGGTGATGTAGAGGGTGATCGCGACGACCACCAGGAACAGCGAGATCGTCAGGGTCGAGTTGCCCTGTTCGGCCTGTGCGAGGTACCTCACCGTCCCACCTCCTCGTGGTACTCGTTCTGGAGCCGGTCAGCGACCGGGTCCAGTGACTTGTTGGCGTGACGTGCGTACAGCCAGGCGATCAGGAACGTCGATACGAACTGCAGCACTCCGAACACGAATGCGACGTTGATCGTGCCGACGATGATCGTCTTCATGAAGGCGGGCGCCCAGTAGGCGCTGACCACGAACAGCAGGTACCAGACCATGAAGGCGACGGTGGCCGGGAAGGCGAAACCGCGGTAGCGCTTGCGCAGGTTCTGGAAGTCCTCGCTGGCGTGGATCCGTTCGTACACTTCGTGTTGCTCGGGCGGTGTGGCTTTCTCGGTCACGACCTTCCACCTCCTACAGGGGTGTGGTGGGTGACGTGTGTCACTTCTCGCGGTCACCGTAGGGGCGGTGCCGGCCATACCGGGAGGGCAGCGGTGTCGGGGTGCGGCGAACGGGACGAGCCCGGCGGCCAGCGGTACGGTGAGCGGTCGTTCTGGTGCGACGAGTGGCCGCCGTGACGGCCCGGTGACAGCCCGAAACCGCGTTACGGGGTTACGCGCGCGGACCTTACGAGTGGTCCCGGAAGGTCCGGCCGCCCCGGTCCACGTCGAGTTGCTCGGGGGTGTGCAGTCGCACCATGGTGCGGGCCACGTTGGGAGCGGTACGCCGCCGGGTAGCCAACGACACCACCACCATCGCGCCGAAGCCGAGCGGCACCGACCACGCCGCGGGCTGCGCGAGCAGCGCACCCGTCCATCCGGAGGTGGCACCCAGCATGGTCGCGACCACCGCCGCGCCGGACAGCACGCCGCCGGTCAGCAGGCCCGCGATCGCCCCGACGTCGGTCAACCGGCGCCACCAGATGCCGAGTACCAGCAGGGGGCAGAACGTCGAGGCGGCGACCGCGAAGGCCAGTCCGACCGCGTTCGCCACGGGCACCCGCTGCCCCGCGACGGCCAGTCCGAACGGCACCGACACCGCCAGTACGGTGGCCAGCCGGAACGCCGTCACGCCCTGCCACCACCTGCCGATGATGTCCTGGCTGAGCACCCCGGCCACCGACACCGACAGTCCCGACGACGTGGACAGGAACGCTCCGAACGCGCCCGCTGTCACCAGCGCGCCGAGCAGGTCGCCAGTCAGCCCGCCGACCATCCGTCCGGGCAGCTCCAGGACCACGGCGTCGGTACGCCCGGTCAGCAGCAGGTCCGGGGTGTAGAGCCGGCCGAGCGCCCCGTACACGGCCGGGAACAGGTAGAACGCTCCGAGCAGCGCCAGCACCGCCAGGGTGGTACGCCGTGCCGCCCGGCCGTCCGGGTTGGTGTAGAAGCGGACCAGTACGTGCGGCAACCCCATCGTCCCCAGGAATGTCGCGAGGATCAGCGAGTACGTCGCGTACAGCGGGTGGTCCTGTGCGCCGCCCAACGGCAGCTTCCAGTCCTCATTGGACAGTGCCGGCAGGCGGTCCACCACGGGAACGGCCGCGCCCTCCGGGAAGACCAGGGTGCTGCCGTCACGTACCTGGTGCGGGCCGGCGCGCAGCGTAACCGTTTCGCGGTCGTACCGGGTGCCGTCCACGATGCCGTCGACGGTGACGGTGATCTCGCGTGGCACCTCGACGGTCGCCGAGGTGCTCATGGTGACGGTGGTGGGTTCCCGGAATTCGGTCAGCCCGGTGCCGGCGGCCGACGGCGCACCGTCGCTCTGCCAGACCAGGAACAGGAAGACCACCGGGATCGCCAACGCCGTGAGCTTCAGCCAGTACTGGAAGGTCTGGACGAACGTGATGCTGCGCATCCC
>JBOGDK010000462.1:0-3452 GCA_050701795.1 Micromonosporaceae bacterium | reverse complement strand
CCCGAGGTCGACACCGCCACCACCACCGAGGTGGTACGCCAGATCGGCGAGGCCCACACGAAGCTTCCGGAGGGCTTCGTACCGCACAAACGGATCAGCACGCTGCTGGAACGGCGTGCGAAGCAGACCGCCGACGGCCCGATCGACTGGGCACTGGGCGAGCTGATCGCCTTCGGCTCGTTGCTGCTGCAGGGCGTACCGGTACGCCTGACCGGCCAGGACTCGCGGCGCGGCACGTTCGTGCAGCGGCACGCGCTGGTGGTGGACAGCAAGAGCGGCGAAGAGTACATCCCGCTGCAGCACCTCTCCGCCGACCAGGGCAGGTTCCTGGCGCACGACTCGCTGCTCAGTGAGTTCGCCGCGATGGGCTTCGAGTACGGCTACTCGGTGGAGAACCCGGAGGCGCTGGTGCTCTGGGAGGCGCAGTTCGGCGACTTCGCCAACGGGGCCCAGTCCATCGTGGACGAGTTCATCTCCTCCGGTGAGGCGAAGTGGGGGCAGACCTCGTCGATCACCCTGCTACTCCCGCACGGCCACGAGGGCCAGGGCCCGGACCACACCTCGGGACGTCCGGAGCGCTACCTGCAGCTGTGCGCCGACGACAACATGCGGGTGGCGATCCCGAGCACCCCGGCCAGCTACTTCCACCTGCTGCGCCGCCAGGGACTGTCGGACAAGCGCAAGCCGCTGGTGGTGTTCACCCCGAAGTCGCTGTTGCGGCACAAGCTCGCGGTCTCGACCCCGGAAGAGTTCGCCACGGGTACGTTCCAGCCGGTGCTCGGCGACCCTGGGGTCAACGGCACACCGCTGGACCCGGCGGCGGTGAAGCGGGTGCTGCTGTGCAGCGGCAAGGTGTCCTACGACCTCTACCAGGCTCGCGCCGAGCGTGGCATCAGCGACACCGCGATCGTCCGGCTGGAGCAGCTCTACCCGCTGCCGATCGAGGAGACCCGGGCCGCGCTGGCGACGTACCCGAACGCCGAGGACTGGGTGTGGGTACAGGAGGAGCCGGCGAACCAGGGCGCCTGGACGTTCATCGCGCTCAACCTGCTCGAACACCTTGAAGGGGTACGGCTGCGCCGCGTGTCCCGCCCGTCCGCGGCCGCCCCGTCCGCCGGTTCGGCACGGGTGCACGAGTGGGAACAGACCGCACTGATCGAGGCGTCCCTGCCCCGGCCCGGCGGCAACGGTCAGTAAAGTTCACCGACCGTACGCCCCCGGCGGTGCCGGGGGCCGGTCGGGTGACTGCGCGCGAAAGAGCAGGTAACACGGATGTACTTCACCGACCGTGGAATCGAGGAACTCAACGAGCGCCGGGGCGAGGAGGCCGTCACGCTGAGCTGGCTCGCGGAACGGCTTCGAGACTTCGTCGACCTCAACCCGGAGTTCGAAACGCCGGTGGAGCGGCTCGCGACCTGGCTGGCGCGGCTCGACGACGAGGGCGACGAGTAACGGCGGGGCGCGCCGGGCCACCGCACACCTCAGTGGCCGGTCACGGGCCGAGGGGCGTGACGACCGCGGCGGTTGCCCGTACGGGACCTGTGACGTGCGTGGCGGCCGGCAGCGCCGCCCCCGCGGTCCGCGGGGCTGGAGTACGTGGCCCCGGTGCGGCCCGCGGGGCTGGCGCCGATGCGGCTGGCGGGACCCGCGGGGCTGGCGCGACTGGCAAGGTGCGTGCGGGTCCACGGCGCCAGATGAGCAGTGTCATCAGGGTCGCCGCCGCGAGCAGCACCATCAGCACCAGCAACAACACCATCGCCCAGGTGTGTTGGCTGCCCGATACCGAACCCGACCCCGGCGCTGCCTTCGGCGCCGCTGGTGACGGCACGGCGATCTCCTGCCCCGGGCCGAGGGTGAGCGGGTTGGTACGCACTGTCGGGACGTCCGCGGTGAGCGCTTTCGCGAGATCCACCCGCCCGTATCCGTACCGGGAGTCACGGCCCGGTCGGCCCAGGTCGTCGGCGGTACGCAGGAGCCGGTTGATCACGTTCGGAGCGGACATCTTCGGCCACTCCGCACGTACCAGTGCGACGGCGGCGGCGACCATCGGCGCGGCGAAGCTGGTGCCGCTGACGTGTTCGTACCCTCCGTCGTACGGCGCGATCACCCCACTCGCGGGCGCGCACAGGGCCGCGCGTGGGCCCCGGGCGGAGTTGTGCCAGGCCTTGCCCTCGGGGGTGATCCCGGTGACCGCGACAACCCCGGCCTGCCTGGCGGGGTAGGTGATCGGCAGGTCGCCGCGGTCATTGACGTTGCCGGCGGCGGCGACCACGACGACATCGGCTTCCAGCGCGTACTCGACGGCTTCGGTCATCTCGGGGCTGGACCTGGCACTGCCGAGCGACATGTTGATCACCGAGGCGTCGTGGTCCACAGCCCAACGGATCCCCTCGGCGACGTCATGGTCGTACATGCGCTCACCGCCCACGCGTACCGGGAGGATCGCGGCGTCGGGGGCGAGCCCGGCGACACCGGCGTCGTCGTCCCGGCCGGCGATCACCGTCGCGACCGCGGTGCCGTGCCCGTCCACATCGCGGGTGTCGGTGTTCTCGTCGACCGTGTTGTAGCCGTCGAGCACCTGGCCCTCGAGGTCCGGGTGATCGGCGTCGACACCGGAATCCAGGACCGCCACCACCACGCCGTCGCCTGTGGACTGCCGCCAGGCGTCGCGCGCGTGCAACATCTCGAGGCTCCACTGCTTCTCGCGGACCTCGTCGGCGTACCCGGGTGCGGGAGCGCAGAGCAGCGCGCCGGCCGCGGCGAGTACGGATACCGCCGCGCGTGCGTACCAGACGGGAGCAGGCATGCGGTGAATCCTGCGGCAGTCTCCGCCGCCGCGACGCCGGCCGGAGTACCTCTGGCACAGATCTGGGGCTCCACGCCGCCCCACCGGGTCACGCCGCCCCACCGGGTCACGCCGCCCCACCGGGCCAGGCCGCCCGATGGGGCCGGACAGCGACCACCTCGTCCACCAGCCGCCGGTGCGAGACAGCCTCACCGGGTGTGGTCGACGACCACTTTCCCGAACACCTCTCCGGAGGCGAGCCGCCCGAAGGCATCCCTCACCTGCGAAAAGTCGTACTGGGAGTCGATGATCGGCTTGACGCCCTGTTCGGCGCACAACGTGAGCAGGCCGGCGAGTTCCTCGGGAGTGCCCATACTGGTGCCCAGGATCTCCTGCTGGAAGTAGAACAGCCGGCGCAGGTCGATGGCGGGCCGGTGCCCCGAGGTGGCGCCGGAGACCACGATCCGCCCGCCGTACCCGAGACTGCGGATCGAGTGCTCGAACGTGGCTTCACCCACGGTCTCGATCACCACGTCGACGCGTTCCGGAAGCTTCGCGCCGGACTCCAGGGCGGTTGCCCCGAGCGCCTCAGCGCGTTCCCGTTTGGCGGCTTCGCGGCTGGTGGCGTACACGGTGGCACCCAGTGCCCTGCCGAGCACCACGGCCG
>JBOGDK010000461.1:0-3453 GCA_050701795.1 Micromonosporaceae bacterium | reverse complement strand
AGCGGCGGCCAGGCGATCTACACCGGCGGCTCCCGCTGCTCGCTCGGCTTCAACGTACGCAACAGCTCCGGCGTCCAGTACTTCGTCACCGCCGGTCACTGCACCAACATCGGCTCCAACTGGTACGGCCCGAGTTCGTCCACCTACCTGGGCTACCGGACCGGCACCAGCTTCCCGGGCAACGACTACGGCATCGTCCGGTACAACAGCAGCTCCTCCCGCCCCGGGAACGTCTACCTGTACAACGGCTCCTACCGGGACATCACGGGCTCCGGTAACGCGTACGTCAACCAGTACATCTACCGCAGCGGCAGCACCACCGGTCTGCGCGGCGGCTACGTGACGGCCACCAACGCGACCGTGAACTACCCGCAGGGCACCGTGTACGGCCTGGTCAGGACCAACGCTTGCGCCGAGGGTGGCGACAGTGGCGGTTCGATGTTCGCCGGCAACACCGCTCTCGGTCTGACCTCGGGCGGCAGCGGCAACTGCACCTGGGGCGGCACGACGTACTTCCAGCCAGTGCGTGAGGCGCTGAGCCGGTACGGCGTGGCCGTTTACTGATCGCACCTGTTGAGCCGCCGGAGGAGCCCACACCTCCGGCGGCTCAGCCGTGTCCGGGCCGGAACGCCCGGCGCCAGAGGTCAGGCCCGCGGGCGTGATCGTGGCGTCCGCCAAGCCCTCGGAGGGGCATCGCGGACGCCACGATCATGGGAGAGCCGGCGCCGGCTACTCGTACGAGATTGCCCGCAGCATGTCGACCCGGGACGCCCGTACGGCGGGGAGCACCGCGGCGACCAGCCCGATCACGACCGCGCCGGCGAGGAACAGCCCCATCGGGGTCCACGGCAGGGCGAGCTGTTCCAGGCCCTGATCACGCAGCGCCCGAGCCGCCGCGACCCCGAGACCGGCGCCGACGACCACGCCCAGCGCGGCGCCGAACACCGCGATCACCACCGACTCGGCGGTGACCATCCAGGTCACCTGGCGGCGTAGCAGTCCGACGGCGCGGAGCAGGCCGATCTCGCGTACCCGTTCCACGATGGACAGCGCCAGGGTGTTCACGATGCCGAGCACCGCGATCACGATGGCGAGTCCGCTGAGGATGTAGAGCATCATCACGAAGGTGTCGACCTGGCTGGCCTGTTGGGCGGCGTACTCGCTCTGGTCGGCGACCGAGTAGTCCGGGTTGTCGGCGAGCAGGTCGGCGACCTCGGTGCGTACCGCCGCGGGATCGGCGTCCCCCGCCAGCCGCAGGTATCCACCGGTCGGCTGCGTGGTGCGGAACCGCGCGTCGGCGTCGTCGCGGGAGAGCATCGTCGGCGGCACCAGCTCACTGCCCTCATAAATCCCCACCAGGGTGTACGTGTGCCCGCCCCCCTTCACCGTCGACAACTCCACGGTGTCACCGACCGCCACCCCATGGTCGTCGGCGAACTGCTTCGAGACCGCCACCTCACCGGGGTCGAGTTCCCGAAGTGTGCCCGCGGTGGCGTCCAGGGTGAACACCGGCGCCAGGTCCGGCAGCGAACCGGAGCCGATGGTCACCTGTTCGTCGCCGGCTTCCCCGACGTCGGTGTACAGCGGCACCGCGTCGGTGACGCCGTCGATGTCGCGGGCGTCGTCGAGGATCCCGGGGTCGTACCCACCGATGCCCGGCTGCTGTGGCCCGGACGCCGCACCGGAGGTGATCACCAGATCGGCGTCGAGATCGGTCTGCACCAGGTTGGTGATGCTGGCCTGCAACGAACTGGCCAGTACGCCAACTCCGGTGACCAGCGAGATCCCGAGCATCAACGCGGTCGCCGTGATCGCGGTACGCCGTGGATTCCGCGCCGAGTTGCGTCGCCCGAGTTCGCCCGGCGTACTCCAGGAAAAGGCTCTGCCGAGCAGCGACACCACCGGACGGCTGACCAGGGGCGTGAGCAGCGCCGCGCCGATGAAGCTCGCCACCACACCACCGACCAGCAGCCACAACGGCGCCCCCCGGTAGACGGTGTACCCGAGGGCGGCGGCGCCCGCGGCCAGCAGCACGGCACCCGCCGCGCTCAACATCCACACCGGACGCTGTTCCACCGCGGAGGCCCGCAACGCCGCCACCGGAGGCACCCGGGACGCCCGTACCGCCGGCAGCACCGCCGCGAACACCGTGACCAGCGGCCCCACCAGGTACGCCGCCGCCACCGCCAACCCCGGTACGGTCAGCCCTTCCAGCGGTAGGTCGGCTCCGGAGAACGTCTCCATCACGTACTTCAACAGCCCGGCGAGGCCGTACCCGGCCGCTAGCCCGACGGTGGCCGCGAGCAGCCCCACCACCAGCGCCTCCACCAGCACCGACCCGATGATCTGCGGCCGGCTGGCACCCAGCGAACGCAGCACCGCCAGCTCTCCGGTGCGCTGGTTCACCAGGATCGAGAACGTGTTCAGGATCAGGAACACCCCGACGATCAGTGCCACCGCCGCGAACCCGAGCAGCACCTGCCGGATCAGGTCGATCCACACGGCGGTCGACGCGGCCTGGGTGTCGGCGACCTCTTCTCCGGTACGTACCTGGAAGTCGTCGCCGAGCTCGTCGGCGATCCGGTCCTTCAGCCGGTCCGGTGCGAGACCCGGTGCCGCGGTCACGTTCACCGCGCCGAATCCGGTCACCTCGCCACCCAGCATCTGCTGCTTCGCGACGTCGGGGGTGAACGCGACCCGGCTCTCACCGAACACGGTGTCCCGGCCGCCGCTGTAGCCGAAGACCCCGACCACGGTGTACGTGTCCCGCGGCTGCAACGCCATCAGGTCGACCTTCTCGCCCACCGAGACGCCCGCGGCGGCGGCCAGGTCGGCACTGAGCGCCACCTCGTCGTCGCTGGTCGGGGCGCGTCCGGAGCGCATGTCGACCAACCCCTTGTTGGCGGCGAGGCTGGGCCAGTCCATGCCGAACGTCGGCGGGCCGGTCTTCACCAGCACCTTGCCGTCCTTGCCGAGGACCCGTACCCCGGGGCTCATCACGGTGCCGATGGCGCTGTCGACCCCTGGTACGTCCGCGATCCGGTCGATGGTGTCCTGCGAGACCGGCTCGGTGGCGGCACCTTCCGGGCCTTCCCGGGTCACCGTCTTCTCCCCGGTGACCTGGACGTCCACCTGCGCGTTCGCGGTACGGAACAGCGACTCGAACGACCGGTTGATGGTGTCGGTGACGATCAGCGCCCCCGACACCGCCATCACGCCGAGCACCACGGCGAAGCCGGACAGCAGCAGCCGGGTCTTCCGCGACAGCAGGCTCTTCAGGGTTGCCCTAAACATGGCCCTTCTCCAGGTGTTTCATCCGGTCCAGCACGGTGTCCGCGGTGGGGTCGGCGAGCTCGTCGACGGTCTGGCCGTCGCCGAGGAAAACCACCCGGTCCGCGTACGAGGCCGCGGTCGGGTCGTGGGTGACCATCACGACGGTCTGCCCGATCTCGG
>JBOGDK010000460.1:0-3455 GCA_050701795.1 Micromonosporaceae bacterium | reverse complement strand
GCCACGACACGTGCACGTCGATGGTCTGGTCGTCCCGCCCGTACGGCTGATGCCACACCTCCGCGAGCAGCTCACCGCGGCTGATCACCCGCCCCGGGCGGGCGGCGAGGTACGTGAGCAGGTCGAACTCCCGGCGTGAGAGGTGCAACGGGGTCCCGTCCAGAGTGGCTTCCCGGGCGTCCGCGTCGATCTGCAGGCCACCTACGGTGATCCGCGCGGCCGGCGCCTCGTTGTTGACCCGCCGAAGCACCGCGCCGATCCGGGCGGCCAGATGGTCCGCGGAGAACGGCTTGACCACGTAGTCGTCGGCGCCGGCCTGCAGCAGCCGTACGATTTCCACTTCGGAATCATGAGCGGTCGCGATGATCACCGGCACTGTGGAAACGGCACGAATCATCCGCAGCACGGAGCCGCCATGCAGGTCGGGAAGGCCGAGATCGAGCACCACGACAGCCGGATGCCAATCTGTAACTTCCCGAATTCCCGACATAGCGTCGCCACAGGAACGCACCGTGTAATCGCGCTCGCTCAATGCGCGTACCAGAGCGAGCCGAATTTCGGTGTCATCCTCAATAAGTAGGACTTTCCCCATACCCGCCAAACTACTGTCTCGGGCACAATGACGACCGTGCGACGGGCAACCGGACCTCTGTTGGCCGCCTGGTTACTCGCCACCTTAGGGGCAGTAGCGGTGGCGTGGTTTGGTGTGCACCCGGTCGCGGATCTGGGTCTGGCCGAGCGTCCCCCGGTGCCCCGCCCCGAAGTCGCGAAGTCTCCGGACTACGACACCGGTAACGATTCCTCGGGCACGTCGGGTCCGGGTGGCCCCAATTCCGAGCGTCCCACCATCGAGGGTGAGGCGACCGGAGACCCCGAGACTTCGCGGTCCTCATCGTGGACCGGATCCCCGGGTTCTCCGAAGCCGCCGACCAGCTCGACGACGCCGACTGTGCCGGCATCGCCGACCGCCGGCCCGACGGGGCCGCCTCCCGACACGATCTACCGGGAAGCCGCCACCAGCGGGGGCACCGCCACCTTCGAGTACGTCGAAGGCAGTGACGTGTACGTGGTCGAGGCCGATCCGAAACCTGGCTGGGACGTCGGTGCGTACCGCTATTACCGCGACTGGGTCGTGGTCGAGTTCGTCAGCAGCACCCATCGCTCGGAAGCCCATGCGTACATCGATGGCGGCAAGGCGGTCATCGAGGTCGTCGAGGACGACACCCCATAGCACGACCTCGGTCGGATCGGCACCCCGTTCGGAAGTCGCTCTCGCGTGATCGTGGCGTCCACCATGCCCTCCCAGTGGCATGGCGGACGCCACGATCATGAATTGGTCGGGTGTCAGGCGACCCCGGCCAGCTCCCACACCGCGAAGCCGATCGCGTCGGCGTTGCGGTCGAGCGCCCGCTCATCGATGTTGTCGATGTCGTCGCAGGAGGAGTGGTAGCACGGGTCGTAGGCCTCACCCGCTGTTCCGCCCCACTTCTCCGCCTGCTCGGAGGTCTTGCGGCCCTCCGCGCCGGTGAACGTGCCGCTGGTGGGGATCCCGGCGTCCATGAACGCGACGTGGTCGGAGCGGCCACCGGTGCTCTCGTCCTCCGGCTGCACACCCGCGTCGGTGAAGTACCCGGTGAGCAGGTCGTTGAGCTCCGCGCCGTTCGGGTCTTCGTTGTAGACGAAGTAGCCCGGGTTCGGCGAGCCCACCATGTCGAAGTTCAGGTACGCCTTGATCTTCGACCGGTCAGCTTCGGGCAGCGAATCGACGTAGTGCGAGGAACCGAGCATGCCCAGCTCCTCGGCACCCCAGAAGGCGAACCGTACCGCCTGCTGTGGTGCTTTTCCGCTCTCCGCCAGGGTCAACGCGGTCTCCAAGATCGCGGCGCTGCCGGACCCGTTGTCGTTGATCCCGGGACCCTCGCTGACGCCGTCCAGGTGACCGCCGACCATGATCACGTTGTCGTGGTCACCGCCGGGGGTCTCCGCGATCACGTTGTATCCGGTGCGGCCGCCAGCCTGGAACTCCTGGATCTCGACGGTGTAACCCGCCGCCTCCAGCTTGCCTGACACGTAGTCCACCGAGCCCTGGTAGCCCTGGGTGCCGTGTGCCCGGTTGCCGCCGTTGGCGTCGGCGATCTTCTGCAGCTCACCAAGGTGCGCCTGTACGTCGGCCACCGGGATGTCCGGTCCCGCCGGCTCAGGGCTGCCGGTCGGTGACGGGCTGTCCGTCGGCGTCGGAGTCGGGTCGCTACCACCCGGAGGGTCGTCGCCCTCCACCTCGACCGCCTTCCAGGCGGCGTTGACGGCGGCGTACTCGGTGCTGTCCCTGCCGTACAGGTCGGTCGCGGCCTTCAGAGTCGCGATCCGGGCCTCGTGGTAGTTCGTCGTCGAGACCATGTACGTGGTCAGCGCCTTGTACCAGATCGCGCCGGCCTTCTCGTTCCCGATGCCGGTCACCGCGGGTGCGCTGTTGCAGGTCGGGCTGTTGCCCCACTCCGACTCCCCGCTACCTACGGCGAGCATGTAGTAGAAGTGGTTGCCGACCCCGGAGGAGTGGTGTACGTCGAGGTTGCCGACACCGTCGTACCAGCAGCCCACGGAGTCGCCGTCCTTGGTCGGGTCGTCCATGTACCGCAGCGGCGAGCCGTCACCGCGGATGTCGATGGTCTCCCCGATCAGGTAGTCCGGCTTGTCCTTGGCGTTGTTCGCGTGGAACTCCACCATGGACCCGAAGATGTCGCTGGTGGACTCGTTCAGCCCTCCGGACTCGCCCGAGTAGATCAGGTCAGCGGTGGCCGACGTGACACCGTGGCTCATCTCGTGGCCGGCGACGTCGATCGCGGTGAATGGCTCCATGTCGGCCGTACCGTCGCCGTAGATCATGCAGAAGCAGGAGTCGTCCCAGCCGGCGTTGGCGTACTCCTTGCCGTAGTGCACCAGCGAGGTGGCGCCCTTGCCGTCATCGGCGATGCCGTTGCGCCCGTACGCCGCCTTGTAGTAGTCCCAGGTCATCTGGATCCCGTAGTGGGCGTCCGCGGCCACCGTGGCACGGTTCTCCTTGGTGCCGTCACCGAACTCGGCGGTGTCGCTGAGCACCGGTACGCCGTCGGTGCTCTGCTTGTCCTGGGCGTCCAGGGTCTGGCCGTCGCCGCGGGCCGGGTCCTTCAGCTCGTACTTCCCGTCGGCGTTCTTCGTCACCGACAGCGGCACGTCACCGGCGTGGTACGTGTGGCCAGTCGCCTCGTCGGCGTGCTTGAAGTCGTCAAAGGACCGTACGACCTTGCCGCTCGCCGCATCCACCAGGACGTTGAGGTGGCTGGGGGACTGATCCGGGGCGACGCCGTCCACGACGACCTTCCACACCAGACGTGGCTCCCCCTTGGCCGCGTCCACTGCGAGCCGGGGGGTCGCCTTGTGCAGCTTCCCCTTGAACCGCTTGGACGCGGTCTCAGACG
>JBOGDK010000459.1:0-3470 GCA_050701795.1 Micromonosporaceae bacterium | reverse complement strand
GACCAGGTGTCCCCGCCGTCTGAGCTGAACAGCGTCCGGCCCGCCCGTCCGGGACGCTCCGAGGTGGACAGCCACACACCTCCGGGGCACACCGTCACCAGGGTGAGACCGGGTGGTTCGGAGCCGTTCGGTCGCCAGACCCGGGTCCAGCCGGACTCCGAGTACCGGAAGATCGCCCGCAGCGACGAGAACGGTGACCCCGGATCCTCGCCCGCCACCATGGCGTACACCTGGCGGCCGGCGAAGGTGATCGACGCCCGGGACGCACCCGCGGTGCCGGGAAGCCGGGTGGTACGCCAGTGCCGCCCCGAGTCGGTGGACAGCGCCACCGCCGCGTACCGGCCGGTGGGTGCGGCGATACCGGCGATCCAGAGCCGGCCGTCCTGGTCCGGGAACGGGGTCGCGGTACACGGCCAGATTCCGGTTGGTTGATGCCGTAGCCAGGCCCGCTGGCCGGTGTCGCGCCGGTGTACGACCAACCGGTGGGCGCCACAGGGCGCTGCCACCAGCTGGTCCAGGGGGTCCGCGGCCACCCGCCCGGCGGCGACTTCCACGGACCGTTCCGGTGCGTCTGGCACCACACGCCAGCTGCGGCCGCTGTCGCGGGACAGCCAGGACTGGTAGCGGTACCCGAAGTTCTGCAGCAGCACGACACCAGTGCCGAGTACCAGCGGCACCGGCGCACCCTGCCGCATCGCTCCTGGTGGGAGCGGGTGTTCCCGCCAGTAGCGCAGGTCGTGACTGGTGGCGAGGCCGCCCACGCAGGGCGGCCCGTGCCGGCAGTCCTCGGAGACCACGACCGCGTAGCCGCCGGCCCCCACATCGAACGACGTGATCTCTCCAGGCAGGTCCAGCGTCTGCCGCGGCACGACCAGCCTCGTCGGTGCGTCGGCCAACAGCCCGCCCGAGCCGGTGGCCGGCCGCCCCTGGGTGGCAACTGGTGAGCTGGCGGTGAGCAGCAACACGAGCATCGCGAGCAACGCCGTCGCGCTCGGGATCCCGGACCAGAACCCGGGGCGCGCCTGGATGACGTCGGCGGGTCCACCGACGTCGTGTGCGCTTGCGGTGAGCCGCTCGAACTCTGGCATGGTGGCCTCTTGAGCGGCGCCGAAGAAGTCCCGGCGCCTGGGCGGTACGGCCGCTGGCGTCCCTGCGGTCGTACTTCACGGTACGCCCCACCGGGTTTCTGAGGTGAATTCCGCACTCCGCGTGCGAGGTGGCCCCGGCACGCCTGAAAGAATGCGTCACATGACCGACGGTCGTCCTCGTGTGCTCTCCGGTATCCAGCCCACCGCCGACTCGTTCCACCTCGGCAACTATCTCGGGGCGCTCCGCCACTGGGTGGCGCTGCAGGAGACCCATGACGCGTTCTACTGCGTCGTGGATCTGCACGCGATCACCGCGGGCCACGACCCCGAGGTGCTGAGGCGGCGTACCAGGGTGTCGGCGGCACAGTTGCTGGCGCTCGGCATCGACCCGGAGCGGAGCACGCTGTTCGTGCAGAGCCACGTACCGGAGCATCCGCAGTTGTCGTGGCTGCTCAGCTGCATCACCGGGTTCGGTGAGGCGAGCCGGATGACCCAGTTCAAGGACAAGGCCACGAAGCAGGGTGCCGAACGCGCCAGCGTCGGGCTGTTCACGTACCCGATCCTGCAGGCGGCCGACATCCTGCTGTACCAGGCCGACGCGGTGCCGGTGGGCGAGGACCAGCGGCAGCACCTGGAGTTGACCAGGGACCTGGCGCAGCGGTTCAACACCAGCTTCGGCACCACCTTCACGGTGCCGGCGCCCCACATCGTCCGGGACACCGCGAAGATTACCGACCTGCAGGATCCGACGGCCAAGATGAGCAAGTCCACCTCCAGCCAGAGCGGGGTGGTGGATCTGCTGGAAGACCCGAAGCGGAGCGCCAAGAAGATCCGGTCGGCGGTCACCGACACCGGTAGGGACATCGTGTACGACCCCGAGAACAAGCCCGGAATCGGCAACCTGCTCACGATCTACTCGGCGCTGACCGGTCGATCCGTCGCTGACCTGGAGAACGATTACCAGGGCAAGGGGTACGGCGACCTGAAGAAGGACCTGGCCGAGGTGCTCACCGAGTTCGTGACCCCGATCCAGCGGCGTACCCAGGAGTATCTGGACAGCCCCGACGAGCTGGACAAGATCCTGCTCGCCGGTGCCGAGAAGGCCCGCGCGGTGGCCGCCCCGACGCTGCGTGAGGCGTACCGGCGGATCGGGTTTGTTCCGGCAGCGCAAGGCTGACGTCGATGGAACCGTTCGGCCGCAGCATCGACGGCGGGGTACGCACCATTGGGGTGGCGGTGCCGATCCCGGATCCGTGGGGGAGTCAGCTCAACGACGTGCGTGCCGCCTCGGGTGACCCGCAGGCCCGGCTGATCCCCTCCCATCTGACCCTCCTCGGCCCCACTGATCTCGCCGAGGAGCGGCTGTCGGGGATCGACAAGCACCTGGCCGCGGTGGCGGACGGGAACCGGCCGTTCACCCTGCACCTGCGCGGCACCGGTACGTTCCGGCCGCTGAACGACGTGGTGTTCATCGCGGTGGTGGCCGGAATCAGCGAATGCGAGCAGTTGGAGCGGCAGATCCGGAGCGGGCCGCTGAAACGTGAGCTGCGGTTCCCGTACCACCCGCACGTCACGGTGGCCCACGACGTGGACAGCAGCATCGGGACCACCAGGTTGGATCGCGTGTTCGCGGATCTGGCGGGTTTCGAGGCGCGGTTCCACGTCGCCAGCTTCACGCTGTTCGAACACGGTGTCGACGGTCGCTGGCGGCCACAGCGTGACTTCCTGTTGGGGCGGCGTGATGCTCCCGGGTCGCGCGAAGATGGCGGGTAGGCCAGTCCTACAGCACAGGGCCTGGTGCGCTGGACGCCGCGCCAGCTCCGCTGTGGCGGGTGGGAATCGGATAACGGGGGAATGATCTCAGGGTGACCACGATGGGGGCGCTGCGGCGCCGAGGTCGTGCACTGGGCGGGATCTGGCAGCGGGCACGCCGCCGGTTCGGCTGGCTGGATCACGTGGCCCGCGCCAGTACCCGGTACCTGGGCTGCCACGCGGATCGGCTCGCCGCCGCGTTGGCGTACTACGCGTTCTTCGCGGTGTTCGCGCTGACCGGGGTGGGGTTCGCGGTGCTCGGTTGGCTGCTCCGCGAGGACGCCGCGGCCACCCGGGCGGTGCAGCAGTGGGTGGACCAGACGCTGCCGGGCCTCGACGTCGCGGCGCTCGCCGAGGTCGGCACCAAGATCGGTGTGATCGCCCTGGCGGCGCTGCTGGTCGCCGGTATGGCCTGGGTGAAAGGGCTGCGCTCGGCGGTACGTACCGTCTGGGGTCTGGAGGAGCAGCCCGGCCGGGCCGCGGTGCGCTTCGGCGTCGACCTGGCCGTACTGGTGGCGCTCGGGGTACTGCTGCTGGTGTCGGTGGGGATCGCAGTCGGGGTGTCCGCGA
>JBOGDK010000458.1:0-3485 GCA_050701795.1 Micromonosporaceae bacterium | reverse complement strand
CCGCGCGTGAGCACCAGCCCCGGAACCCGCTGTCCCGACGCCGGCTGCTCGGTGGCGCCGCACTGGCCGCGGGCGGCGTGCTGCTCGGTGGTGCTGCTGACCTGAGCGCCGCCCGGCGCGCCGATGCTGCGGTGGCCACACCCCGGATCTACACCCGTGCCGAATGGAACGCCCGGCCACCCAGCAACCCGATCAAGGTGCTCAAACGGAAGCCCGACCAGATCATCGTGCACCACACCGCCAGCGCGAACTCCACCGACTACTCGCTGGACCAGGCCTTCGCGTTGTCGCACTGGATCCAGGACCTGCACATGGACCGCAACGGTTGGAGTGACGCGGGCCAGCAGCTGACCATCAGCCGTGGCGGTTTCCTGATGGAGGGCAGGGACCGGAGCCTGGAGGCGATCAACACGGGACGGCACGTGATGGGTGCCCAGTGCGCCGGCCACAACGACCACACCATAGGGATCGAGAACGAGGGTCTCTACATGGACGTGGACACCACCCCGGCGCTGTTCGACATGCTGGTGCAGACCTGCGCCTGGCTCTGCGACGCCTACAGCCTGGACCCGCACCAGGCGATCGTCGGCCACCGAGACTACGTCGCCACGCTGTGCCCAGGCGACGTTCTCTACGCCCGCCTGCCTGAGCTGCGCGACCGGGTCGCGCAGGCGATGGGGGCGTAGACCCAGCTCACCCGGATGTCGTCGCAAGCCCGCGACGCTCCGCAGCTCCTCACCAGGGAGGTTCGTAGTGAAAGGTCATCGCAACACCCGGCGACTACTGACGGTGTCGTTCGCCGCGGTAGCGCTCGTCGCCTCGCTCGGCATCGCGTCCGCCTCGGCGAGCACCACCTCGTCGAAGACGGCGAAGACCGGCGACATCGGCACCCAGGCCACCGTCCCCGGCATCGACGTCTCGCACTGGCAGGGTTCCATCAACTGGACCTCGGTACGCAACTCCGGTGTCCAGTTCGCTTACATCAAGGCGACCGAGGGGACCACCTACAAGGACCCGCGCTGGGGCAGCAACTTCACCAACTCGTACTACGCGGGAGTCATCCGCGGCTCGTACCACTTCGCGCGTCCGGGCTCCTCCAGTGGCTACACACAGGCCAACTTCTTCTACAACAACGGCGGCAAGTGGTCGGCGGACAACCGGACACTGCCGGGCGCCCTCGACCTCGAAGCCGGCTGTCACGGCCTGAGCCAGAGTGCGATGCGGAGCTGGATCTACAGCTTCTACAGCCGGTACAAGGCACTCAGCGGTCGCGACGTGGTCATCTACACCACCCGCAGCTGGTGGAGCAGCTGCACCGGTGGCTGGACCGGCCAGGCCTCGCGCAGCCCGATGTGGGTGGCGCACTGGGGCGTCAGCTCGCCGAGCCTGCCGTCTGGCTGGAGCTTCTACACGTTCTGGCAGTACACCAACTGCCGCAGCGTCTCCGGCATCTCCGGATGCGTGGACGGGAACCGCTTCAACGGTGACCGCACGCGGCTGATCTACTTCGCCAACCACTGACGCACCAGTTCCGCCCCCCTCAACGAAGGGGCCAGCCCATCGGGCCGGCCCCTTCGTGCTGTGGTGGTGGCCGCCTCGCTCCGGCCCGGGTGCCCGGCGCTCCGCCGGGCACTGCCGTCGTTACCGGTGGCGGGTGAAGCAGGCGATCTGCTGGAACGTCGGGCGGTTCTGCCAGTCGATAGGGCGTACCCCGACCAGACCGCCGGCCACCGGAGTGATGTCGTCGGCGTGCTTGTCGTACCGAAGGTCGGAGACCGTACCGACCCCCTGCGCGGCGGTGGCGCGATCCGCGGCGGCGGACAGGGATGTCCGGAGGTCGTCCCGGCAGGCGGCCAGATCGCTGTCGCCGCAGTACGTACGGGACCACTCGCCTGCGACCGGCTCGCCGAGCAGCTGCCGCAGATCCTTGTTCACCCAGCCGTACCAGGGTGGGCCCAGCCACGACGAGGCGTTGCCGGCGCGGGGATGGTCGTCCAGCGAGAACCGGAGCCCGTCGGTGACCTCCCCCAGGCCGCCCCGCAGCACGTCCCGTGCCACGGCGTGTCTGCCACGGGGTGCCGAGTCCGTCGGTGCCGACTCCCACCACTCGTCGAACAACGCGATCGCCGCCTGGTGGGAGTAGCTGCCGTCACGGTCCCGGTCCTCGCGAGGCGCCCCGTCGGCCAGCCAGGCGCGCAACAGGTCGGCCTCGGGGCCGTCGCCGAGCACTCGCAGCAGGTACGGAAGTGTCTTGGCCGCCCTGGTGTCGGCCAACGCGGCGTCCTGCACCGCGGCCAGCAGCGTGTGTGGAGTGACAGTGCCGTCGCGTACCAGGGGTGCGATCCGGTCCTCCAACGCCAGACTGCGGTGTACCGGACCGTTGTCCCAGGTGTCGTCGGACGGCACCGGGCCGGGTCCAGGCTTGTTGTTCCACGAGATCAGGTAGCCCCGGGACGGGTTGGTCTGACGCAGATGGTCATCGAAGCCGAGCCAGCCCTCCCAGTCGTACGTCGTGTCACCCCATCGCGGAAGGTCCAGGGTGACGCCGGCGGAGCGGCGGGGGAGCAGCCCGGAGCCGAAGTACGAGATGTCCCGGGAATCGACGTAGTGCCAGTTGAACGTGTAGTCGATCCCGCTCATGGCGCGTTGGAACGACGCAGCGCCGGTGACGTACCCGGGGTCGTTGGCGCGGGCGAAGCCCACCAGCGAGTCGACCTCGCGGTGGTACGTACTGCGCTGGTGCACCAGCGCCACCGGGTCGCCGTCCACGGTGGTACGCAGTTGCACGATCCCGTGATGGGTACGCAACACCGCGAACTTCAGCAGCTTCGGCGTGCCGGGGGCGCCGATGTTGGGTAGCGCCGTCTCGGAGTGGGTCCGGGAGTCCATCGCGACACATTCGCCGTCCCGCAGATAGTGCTCGGACTTCACGGTGGGAGTGGAGCCGTCCGGCTCGCAGAGGCGTTCGGCGACGGTGTCGACGAGGTCGAAGCCGGCGCTGGTGGGGGACCAGGCGTAGTCGACCCCGCGACCCACCTGCACGATCAGGTTCGTACCGGCGAAGGCGACACCACGCGCCTTGATACCGGGACCCTCCAGCGACATCTCGGTCCACAGCTGCGGGGTGTAATGCCCGGTCTGCGGGCCGGCCACCATCACCGGGTGGCCGTCCGCGGTGTGCTCGCCCGAGACCACAGCCGCGTTGCTCATGCCTTTCGCGGCGGCGCTCAGGTCGATGGTGCCGAACGGCGCGTCAAGTTTCCCGCCGACCGGGGCCGGATCCCCGGTGAGCAGGTTGTCCAGGCCGGGTAGTTCGAGACCTGTCGACAGCGGCGCTCCAGTGCCGGGTGCCTGCGGCCCGTCCGGGTCGGGCAACGCCACCCCGTCCAGGGTCGGATCCACCGCGCCACCGCCGTACGACCACCGGGTGGTCGTCGTGGTCGGCGCCTCCGGATCGTCGCGACCGCGCAGGTCCTCGTAGATCG
>JBOGDK010000457.1:0-3491 GCA_050701795.1 Micromonosporaceae bacterium | reverse complement strand
CCAGGTCGTCCACGGCGGCGGTCCAACCACTCGCGAGTACGGCATCGTCGCTGGCCAGTACGGTGAACGGGCCGACAGGCGTCGGAATGGTCGCGTACGAACTGCTCATCTCATCCTCCACTGATTACGTCGGTCTCACTGGCCTGGCGCCACAGCCGGATCACCGCGTACGACCGCCACGGCCGCCACCGCTGCGCGCGTTCGTCCAGCTCGACGGGGTCATCCGGTAGCCCCAGCCGTGCGGCGGCACGCCGTACCACCAGGTCGGTCGGCAGGAAAGCGTCCGGGTCGCCGAGCGCTCGCATCGCGACGTACTGGACGGTCCACGGGCCGATCCCGGGCAGCGCCAGCAGCGCGTTGCGGCTCGCGTCCCGGTCCCCGGTCGGGGCGAGGTCGAGGTCTCCGGCGGCCACGGCGGCGGCGAGGGTACGCAGTGCCCGCCGGCGTGCCTTCGGCATCCGCAGCGCCTCGTCCGGTGCCTTCGCCACCGCCTCCGGAGTCGGGAACAGCCGGGACAGCGGCGGGTCGCCGGGCTCGACCGGCTCGCCCAGTTCGGCGGCCAGCCTGGTCAGCACCCGCCGTGCCGAGGCGACGGAGATCTGCTGTCCCACGATCGCCCGGCAGGCCATCTCGAAACCGTCGACGCTGCGGGCCACCCGGATCCCGGGGGTCTGGGCCACCTCCGCGGCGAGGGCGTCGTCGTCACCGAGCACCCCGTCGACCGCCTCCGGGTCGGCGTCGAGGTCGAGGAGCCGGCGGCACCGGTTCACGGCGGGGGCCAGGTCCCTCAGGTCGCTGAGCCGGAGTGTCGCTGCGACGTACCCGTCGCGGGGGGACAGGCTCACCGTGCCTGGCCCGTACGGCAGCGCCACGGTCCGGTGGTACGCCTCCGGGGTGACCACCTCGACGCCGGGCAGTGCCCGTACCGCCAGGAAGGACAGCAGCGGCTCGGCCGCGAGTGGCGAACGGTGCGCCAACCGCAAACCGATCGTCAGCTCGCTGCCGGGGCCCGGTTCGGGGTCTCGGCGCACCTCGCGTCTCAGCTTTGACGGGGTCATCGCGAAGATCGCGCGGACCGTGTCGTTGAACTGGCGCACCGAACCGAACCCGGCCGCGAACGCGATCTCGGCGAACCCCAGGTCGGTGGTTTCGATCAGGGTGCGTGCGGTCTGTGCCCGCTGTGCCCGGGCGAGCCCGATCGGGGAGGCGCCCACCTCGGCGATCAACATCCGGTTGAGGTGGCGTTCGGTGTAGCCGAGTCGGTGTGCCAACCCGGCCACGCCGTCCCGGTCGACCGTCCCGTCGGCGATCAGACGCATCGCGCGGCCCACCATGTCGGCACGTACGTCCCAGTCGGGCGAGCCGGGTGTGGCGTCCGGCCGGCACCGCATACAGGCGCGGAAGTCCGCCTGCTGGGCCGCCGCGGCGGAAGCGAAGAACCGTACGTTCGAGCGTTTCGGCGTCAGCGCCGGACAACTCGGGCGGCAGTAGATGCCCGTGGAGGTGACGGCGGTGAAGAACCAGCCGTCGAACCGGGGGTCCCGGCTGGCCACCGCGCGGTAGCACTGATCGAAATCCGGTATCGGGGTCACGCTGTCAACCCTGACAGCGTTCCCGGCCTAAAGCTCGCGGAAATCAGACATCACAGTCCCGGTACGGGGTCTGGGACGGTCGTGGTGCGGACTTCTGGGCGGCCCGCCGTAGACTGGCCGCCCGTGAGCCTAACCATCGGTATCGTCGGCCTGCCCAACGTCGGCAAGAGCACCCTGTTCAACGCCCTGACGAAGAACGACGTGGTCGCCGCGAACTACCCGTTCGCCACCATCGAGCCGAACGTCGGTGTGGTCGGGGTGCCCGATCCGCGGTTGGGCGTACTCTCCGGGATCTTCGGTTCGGCCAAGATCATCCCAGCCGCGGTGTCGTTCGTCGACATCGCCGGTCTGGTACGCGGTGCCTCCGAGGGTCAGGGCCGGGGCAACGCCTTCCTCGCCAACATCCGCGAGGCCAGCGCGATCTGCCAGGTGATCCGGGCCTTCAAGGACCCGAACGTGGTGCACGTCGACAACAAGGTCTCGCCGCCGGACGACATCGAGACGATCAACACCGAGCTGATCCTCGCCGACCTGCAGACCTTGGAGAAGGTCGTACCGAGGCTGGAGAAGGAGGCGCGGCTGAAGAAGGAACGGCTGCCGGTCGCCCGCGCCGCCAGCGCCGCCGCGGAACTGCTCAACGAGGGCACCACCCTGTACGCCGGCGCCGCCAGGGGCATCGACGTGACGCTGCTGCGGGAACTCAGTCTGCTCACCACCAAGCCGTTCCTGTACGTGTTCAACGTCGACGAGTCAGAGCTGGTCGACGAGGAGTACCTGAACGAGCTGCGGTCTCTGGTCGCCCCAGCGGAGGCGGTGTTCCTGGACGCGAAATCCGAGAGCGAGTTGATCGACCTTCCCGAGGACGAGGCTCGGGAGCTGCTGGAGGCGATCGGGCAGAACGAGCCCGGTCTGCACCAGTTGATCAAGGTGGGGTTCCGTACCCTCGGGCTGCAGACGTACCTCACCGCCGGGCCGAAGGAGGCCCGGGCGTGGACCATCCCGGTCGGCGCCACCGCCCCGGAAGCCGCCGGAGTGATCCACTCCGATTTCCAGCGTGGCTTCATCAAGGCCGAGGTGGTCTCGTACGACGAGCTGGTGGACGCCGGCTCGATGGCGGAGGCGAAGTCCCGCGGCAAGGTACGCCTGGAAGGCAAGACCTACGTCATGGCAGACGGCGACGTGGTCGAGTTCAGGTTTAACGCCTAGCGTCCGCGGATCCATCGGGGTTCGGCGTCACCCAGAACAAGCTTGCTGTCTCGATCGGTGTACCCCCGCGGAGGATCAACGAGATAGTCCATCGCAAGCGCTCCATCACTGCGGACACTGCTCTGCGGCTCAGCAGGTTCTTCGGTACGTCGGCGCAGTTCTGGCTGAATCTGCAGGATCACTACAACCTCGATGTCGAACAGGCTCGGATGCAGACGCAACTCGACGCCATCGAGCCCATTCAGGCGGCTTCGTGACCGACTGGCGGGAAGACCGTCCAGAGTGAAGCGTGTGTCTGTGGTGGGGTGCTCGGGGTCGGGCAAGTCGACGGTGGCGAGACGGCTGTCCGACGTCCTCGGCGTGTCTCACATCGAACTCGACGCGCTGCACTGGGGCCTCGACTGGTCCCCGGCCACGCCCGAGGAGTTGACGCTCGTCGGATCGCCGTACGCGCCCAGATGTGTGACCACGAGCGGCCGTCCGGATTGCTCGACAGGGTCCGCCGGTTTCCAGCGTGGCTTCATCAAGGCCTAGGTGGTCTCGTACGACGAGCTGGTGGACGCCGGCTCGATGGCGGAGGCGAACTCCCGCGGCAAGGTACGTATGGAAGGCAAGGACACGTCATGGCCGACGGCGACGTGGTCGCATCCCATTTCCAACAGACATCAGGGACCGGTGACAAGAAGTAGCCCT
>JBOGDK010000456.1:0-3497 GCA_050701795.1 Micromonosporaceae bacterium | reverse complement strand
ACGAAGTGGTCGAGGCCGTCCACGTACCCGTGCATCGCCTGCGTCGCGAGGTCGCCGAAGCCCAGGTCCGGCGCGACGTCGACGTCGACGAGGGACACCCGGGCGAGGCTGGACACCACGCTGTCGTGCTCGGGACGTTCCCGCGCGGCGTGTGGCGTACCCAGAGCCATCCGTCTCACCCCGGTCCGCTCCGCGACCAGGGTCGCCAGTGCCGCCGCCCACACCGCGAACGGCGTGACGCCCCGGCGCCGCGCCAGCGCCTCGATCGCCTTTCCGAGTTCAGCGGTCAGCGGCCGGCGTACGAACACAGCGGGCGCCGACGGTTGCCCCGGTGCTGGCCGGTCGGTGGGGAAGTCCACCCGGAACGTGGTGTCCGCGAGGCGCTTCCGCCAGTATTCGACGCGCTCCGGCCGGGTCTCGGAGGTCTCGTGCGCCCGTTGCCAGCGCGCGTAGTCGATGCTCTGGCTGGCCGGGGGCAGCGTGGCGGGCGCGCCGGAGAACGCCAGGCGGTACGCCTCACCGAGGTCGTGCAGCACAGTGGCGGCTGACCACCCGTCACACACCGCGTGGTGGATCACCAGCACCAGGCGCCAGCTGTGCTCCCGCAGCCGGATCAGTCGGGTCCGGAGCAGCCGCCCGCCGGTGACGTCCATCGGTTCCCGGGCCACCTCGGCCGCCTCGAAAGCTGCTTCGGCGGCGCGGTCGTCCGCGGCCGCTCTGAGGTCGCGTACCGGCAGGTCGACGGGGTGGTGCGGCAGTACCTGTTGCCACCAACGGCCGTCCCGTTCGACGAATCTGGTGCGCAGCGACTGATGGCGTTCGGTCACCGCGTCGACGGCGGCGCGCAGTGCCGCCACGTCCAGCTCGCCGGTCAGTCCGAGGTGCAGAGTGACGTTCCAACTCGCCGCCGGGCGGACGCTCGCCGCGGAGACCATGTGGTGCTGCTGGTACGACACCAGCTCCTCAGCGAGCACCTCGTCGGTACCTGGGCCTAGCCCGGCGGCCATGGTGGCGAAACTGGGGTCCTGATAGAACGCCAGCGCCGGCTGCGTGAGCCCGAGGCGATCGCGTGCCCGGCTCAGCAGCCGCATGGCCGAGATCGAATGCCCACCGAGGTCGAAGAACGACGTCCGGTGGGTGATCTGGTCGGGGTGGACGTCCAGTACCTCTGCCCACAGCACCCGAAGTTGCTCGACCGGCGTCCCAGCGGGGCCTGGCTCCGTCCCGGTTACCGGTGAAGCGGGCCGACCAGTGGCCGTGGGCGTCGGGAGGGCACGGCGGTCAACCTTGCCGTTCGCGTCCCGGGGCAGCGTGTCGAGCGTCGCCCACACCCGCGGCACCAGGTACTCCGGGAGGGTACGGAGCAACTCCCGCTCGGCATACCCGGCGAGGTCGTCCTCGGCGGCGGGGCCAGGCGAGGTGTTCTTGACGGCGGGGTCGGCTTCCGGGGCACCGACGACGTACCCGGCGAGATACGCGCGTCCCTCGCCGTCGCGCAGGGCCAGCACCAGGGCGTCCGCCACCCCGGGCACCTCGCGTAGCGCCCTGGTCGCCTCCGTGGGTTCGACCCGGAAGCCGCGTACCTTCACCTGCTCATCGACCCGGCCCTGGAACTCCAGGTGTCCCCCCGGGTGCCACCGGACCAGGTCACCGGTGCGGTAGAGCCGGCCGTACTCGTCGCTGTCGACGAACCGCTGCCGGGTCAGGTCGGTGGCGTGCAGGTAGCCGTCGGCGAGGCAGCGTCCGGCGACGTACAGCTCGCCCGCGACACCGACCGGGACGGGCCGCCGGTGCGCGTCGAGCACCAGCAGCCGGGTGTTGTCGATCGGGGTGCCGATGCCGATCGGCTCCGCGCCGTCAGGGGAGATCGTCTGGGTCGACACCAGTACGGTCGCCTCGGTGGGTCCGTACGCGTTGACCGTCTCGTACGGCGCCCCGGCGGGCGGGCGGCGTCGCAGCACGTCCCCCCCGACCATCAGGGTCTTCAGCGGCGGCTGCTGTGCGGACGGTAGCTCCATCACCGCCTCCCCGAGCGCGGTCGGCAGCAGGGTGAACGTCACGCCGTACTCGGCGAACCAGGCCGCCAGGACCGCGGGGTCCAGCCTTGTCTGTTCCGGCGCGATCGCCAGGCTGGCTCCCGCCACCAGCGCCGGCCAGGTCTCCAGCACCGAGGCGTCGAAGCTCTGGCCGCACACCACGGCGCTGCGGTCGGACGTACTGACATCGAAGCGCCGGCCGAACCAGCGGCACATGTTCACCACCGCCCGGTGGGAGACCGCCACGCCCTTGGGCCGGCCGGTCGAACCGGACGTGTAGATCACGTAGCACGTGTCGTCCGGGGCTGGACCGGTGTGGGGCGGTCCCGACGGGCCGGCCCCGGCTGCCGGGTCGAGCAGCTCGGCTTCGGCCGGAGGGTCACGCGGCTCGGCTGCCGGGTCGAGCCGCAACGCGGTCACCCCGTCAGGCAGCGGTGGCGGCTGGCCGTCGACCACCACGGTCCGGGTACGGCTGTCCGCCAGGACCTGACGTACCCGGGCGCCTCCGAGGGCCGGATCCAGCGGCAGGTACGCCGCGCCGGCCTTCTGCACCGCCAGCAGGGTGGTGACGTTGTCCACTGATCTCGGCAGCCACACCGCCACCACGTCGCCCGGTGCCACCCCCGCGGTGGCGAGCCAGGCGGCACGGCGGTCGGCGGCGGCGTCCAGTTCGGCGTAGCTGAGCGATCTGTCGCCGTCGGTGACCGCGACGGCGTCCGGGTCGGTGGCGGCGCGTTCGGCGATCAACCGGGGGATCGTGGTGTCCTCGTCGGTGGTGACGACCCCCTGGCCCCACTCCGCTAGTTGGGCGAGGTCCGCGGCCGGCAGCGCGGAGATCGGCCGGTTCGGGTGCGCGACCGCCTCCCGGAGTGCCGCGTGGACGTGGCCGACGATCCGCGAGATGGTCGCGGCGTCGAACAGGCCGGTGTGGTATTCGGTGTGTACGACGATCTCGTCACCCCGGTTGACCAGGTGAAACGCGAGATCGGTGACCGCGACGTCGCGCCCGGCGTCCAACGCGGTGACCGCGAGGCCGGCCAGGTCAAGCGCGAACGCCTCGCTGTGCTTGTACTCGGCCATCAACTGGAACAGGGGGGTACGGGAGGTGTCGCGGGGCGGGCTGATCGCCCGTACCACCGACTCGAACGGCACCGCGGCGTGGTCGTACGCGTCCAGCGCGGCGCCGCGTACCCGCCGGAGCAGCTCGGTGAAGCTGGGATCGCCAGTGGTGTCCAGGCGCAACGGCAGTGTGTTGACGAAGAACCCGACGAGGTCTTCGGTGCCCTCCGGGCGGTCGGAGACCGGCACCCCGATCACCAGGTCGTCGTCACCGGTGAAGCGCCAGATCGTGACGGCGATCCCGGCGAGCAGGGCCATGAACAGTGTCGCCCCGGCCTGGCCGCTGAGTTCACGCAGTGCCCGGGTGACCGTGGCGTCGACGGTCGAGAAGTGCGCCCTGCC
>JBOGDK010000455.1:0-3545 GCA_050701795.1 Micromonosporaceae bacterium | reverse complement strand
GACAAGGCCCCGGCACCGCGCCCCATCCTGGAGCGATAACAAGGCGACGAAGGTTCAACGCTGCGCACCGCTCCGGCCGCGCGTCGCGGTCGGGGATGTGGCTGATGAAGTTGTCGGTACGGCGTGGACGCGGCGGGGACTCGCGTCGCCGATCTTGGGTCAGGCCCTTACCGACACACGAGTCCGTACGCCGGTCGTATCGACCAGTCGCGTGCGATCATGCCGGTGCACATGGGCCGGCTCAAATGGTTTATTGGTCCCACGCGTCATCAGGGTCTGGCGAAACCCGGGGCGGTCGTCCAATATGTCTTCGGCTTACGGCTTTGGGTCGATCTCATAGGTACGGGAAGGTTCCGCCGGATGACACGCAGGCACGGCCCGGTCCGTACCGCTATCGGGACTTCGAGACACGGCCCAGAGGCGACCTGATGCGGCAACCGCCCCTCACCTTCACCGACGACTATTTCGAGATCGCCCACAACCCCGATACCGGTCGTGCCCGGCTGAATCCGGTCGCACTCGGTCTGGGGTTGGCCGCCGGCCTGCTCTGTGAGCAGATAGTCGACGGCTGGATCGTGGTCTCCGATGGCGTGGTGCACCCGCTACGGCACCGCGAGGTGCCCGGTGAATCGCTGCAACGCCGGGTGTACGACCTGATCTGCGCCGAGCCCGCGCGGTTGAGCATCGACGACTGGCTGCGGTACCTCTCGCGAGGCGCACACCACCGGGTCGGTGTCCGGATGGTGCACGTCTACGGATACCAGGCCGAGACCGTACGGACCGGCCTGCTGCGTCGTCCGGTCCGGGTGTACCTGCCGGTCGACCCAGGTCGCGCGGCGTACACCGCGGTACGGCTGCGCAACGCCGTACAGGAGCCCGGGGTCCGCCACGACGACATTGTCGCGGTCGCACTCGCCGTGGCCACCGAACTGTCCGAGCACATCGTGCTCTGGGACGACGAGTTCCCGCCCGGACTGCTGCCGTCCCTGTTCAAAAAGCTGCCTGATCCCGTATGGGAAGTGCTGACCCGTACCCAGGTGAGCGTCGCCCGCCACGTGATGACCCACTAGCCGCGTGATGACCCACTGGATAGCCCTGGAACCCTTCGGAAGGAGTCACCTCCGGTGACCACACCATCCCCTCACTACGGCGGCGTCGTCTCCGACGCGCTCGCCAAGGATCGGCTCGGGGTGGCCGACATCGTGTTCTTCCAGATGTCGGCCGCCACCCCGTTCACCGTTGTCGCGGGCGTCGTCACCACCGCGTACGCCGTCACCGGGATGACCGCGATCCCGTTCGCCTTCATCGCGGTCGCCTGCGTCCTGGCGTTGTTCAGCGTCGGCTACGTGGCGATGTCCCGGCACGTCGTCAACGCCGGCGCGTTCTACGCGTACATCACCCGTGGTCTGGGCCGGATCCCTGGGGTGGCCGCGGCGATGATCGCCCTGGTGGCGTACAACATGATGCAGGTCGGCCTGTACGGCATCCTCGGCGTGACCACATCGGACCTGCTGCAACAGAAGTTCGGGTTGGCCCTGCCGTGGTGGGTGATCGCCCTGGTGGCCTGGGCGTTGACCGGTGTGCTCGGGGTACGTTCCGTGAACATCAACAGCCGGGTCCTGGCGGTGCTGCTGTGCGCCGAGATCGTGGTGATCGTGCTGTTCGACCTGGTGTTCTTCAGCATCCCCGCGCAGGGGTACGACACCGCCCCGCTGGCCCCGGCGAACCTGTTCGCGGCGGGCGCGGGCGCCCTGCTGGTGCTCGGCGTCACCGGGTTCGTGGGCTTCGAACACAGCACGATCTTCGCCGAGGAGGCCCGCAACCCGAAGCGTACGGTGCCGCTGGCGACGTACCTGACGATCGCGATCATCGGCACGCTGTACGCGATTTCGGCGTGGGGCATGGCGATCGCCACCGGCCTGGGGGACGTGGTGACCCGGTCCAAGGAGGAGAGCGTCGGTCTGATCTTCGCGTTGACGGGTGGCTTCCTGCCCGCTGTGGTGATCGACATCGCGAACGTCCTGCTGATCACGTCGATCCTCGCCGCGATGATCAGCTTCCACAACGCCTGCGCCCGGTACGGATTCGCGCTCGGCCGGGAACGCGTGCTCCCGGGCGGTCTGGGCCGCACCTCGGCGACCACCGGCGCGCCACGCAACGCCTCGATCGCGCAGTCCGTACTCGGCCTGATCGTGATCCTGGTGTACGGCCTCGGCGGGATCGACCCGATGGTGTGGCTGTTCTTCGCCGGCGGTACGACCGGCGCGTTCGGGGTGCTGTGCCTGATCGCCGCCACCTCGATCGCGGTGGTGGTGTTCTTCCTGCGGGACCCGCGGGGCGAGAACGCGTGGCGTCGACTGTGGGCGCCGCTGCTGTCGTCCGCGGCCCTGCTGTGGGTGCTCTACCAGGCGGCGATCACGTTCGCCACGCTGCTCGGCGTACCGGCCGACTCGCCGCTGCGCTGGCAGTTGCCGGGCCTGTACGTCATCGCCGCCGCGGTCGGAGTCGCGCTCGCGCTGTGGTTGCGGGCCCGCAGACCGGTGGCGTACACCCGGATCGGGCTCGGGGCGCACGCCGCCGCCAGCCCCACCAACCCGACGCTGCTCACCCAGGAGGCATGAGGATGACCGTACGGCCGGCACGCGCCGACGAGGCCGACGTGGTGACTGAACTGATAGCGGCGGCGTTCGTGGAGATCCCGCCGACCGCGTGGCTGATCCCCGACGACGCGGTACGCCGTGCGGTCTTCGGTCCGTACATCCGGATCTTCGTCGACGCCGGGATGGCCCATGGCCGGATCGATGTGGCGGTCGACGGTGACGATCAGCCGGTGGCCGCGGCGGTCTGGTGGCCGAACCCGGTGCCGGAGCCGGAGGACTACGACAAGCGCCTCGCCGCGTCGGTCGGTCAGGAGCCACTGGCCCGGTTCGCGGTCTTCGACGAGGGCATGCACCAGATGCACCCGACAGACCCGCATGAGTACCTCGGGTTCACCGCCACCTGGCCGGATCGGCAGGACCAGGGACACGGCACCCGGTTGCTCAAGCACCGGCACGCAGAGCTCGACGCCGCGGGCCACAGCGCGTACCTCGCCGCCGCGTCGGAGCCAGCCCGCCGGCTGTACCTGCGGCTCGGGTACGCCGATCACGGCGAGCCGATGGTGTTGCCCGACGGTCCGAAGATGTGGCCGATGTGGCGCGCACCCGCCCGGTAACCCGCTGCCGCCGGCCGGTCCGAAGCTCGCTGGCCGCCGGCCGGCCCCGTAACTGGCTGGCCCGCGGCCGGGTCACACGCTTCGATGGACCTCATGGGCGTCGACGTCGACCTGGGCGATGAACTGCGGTTGCGTGCCCTGGTTGCCGGCGACGCGGCCGCGCTGGCAGAGGCAACGAGCGGCGAGCCGGGGCGGTCCCTGTGGGGTGCCCATCCGGTAGGGCCCTACTCGGTACTCGACGCGCAAGCGGCGCTGGCCGCCTGGGATCCGGCCGCGGGTGGCCAGTTCTCGCTGGGCGCCCTGCGAGGCCCGCGACTGCTCGGTGCGGTCG
>JBOGDK010000454.1:0-3551 GCA_050701795.1 Micromonosporaceae bacterium | reverse complement strand
GGTGAAGTGGGCGATCGCCACCAGCGGCTCGATCAGGACCGCCGGGCCGACCCTGGAGTCGCTGGGAGTGCCGGACGGCGTACCGATCATCACCCGGGACCTGGTGCACCGGGCCAAGCCGGACCCGGACCTGTTCCTCGCGGCCGCGCAGGCGTTGGGGGTCGAGCCGCTGCACGCCATGGTGGTCGGCGACAGCGTGTGGGACCTGCTCGCCGCACGGCGTGCCGGCGCGCTCGGTCTCGGGCTGCAGTCCGGTGGGTACGGCCGGGAGGAGCTGGAACGGGCAGGCGCGTACCGGGTGTACGCCGACCCGGCCGACATGCTCAGCCGGGTCGACGAGTTCGGGATCAGGCCGCCGCTGTGAAGTCCGTGATCGCGGTGCGCAGCCCGGCCGGGTCGAGCCCGTACCCGACGTCGTGATCGGCGGGAGTGCCGTACCGCCGGAGTTCCCGGCGCGGTACGCCGAGCCCGAGCACCCGATGCGGCCGATCCGGCAACGCCTCGTGGACCAGGTACGACGAGGTACCGGCAAGGTACGGCTCCACCAGCACCACATCGGTGCCGGCGACTGACCGCAGCCCCGCCATATCCAGCGGGCGGGCCTGTGAGGTGTAGCCCACCGTGACGTCGAGATCCGCGGTGGCGGCCAGTACCGGGTCGAGCATCGGCCCGACCGCGACGACCAGTGGCCCGCCGCCGCGCCGCAGTACGGTCAGTGACCCGCCCGGGTACGGCGCGGCGTTGCGACGGGTGGAGAGCCGGACGTAGACCCGGCCGTCATGCGTCACCGCGTGCCGGAGCGCGGCCTCCACCTCGTCCGGGTGCCCCGGCACGTGCACCGTCCAGCCGTCGAGGGTGTCCAGCAGCGCCACGTCGCCCGGAGCCCGGTGGGTGTGGCCGCCCTGGCTCCAGTCGTACGACGCTCCGACGCTGACCAGGATCGCCCCCGCCCCCTGGTGCCCGAGGTCGAGTTTCAGCTGTTCGAATCCGCGTTCCACCAGGAACGGGGCGTACGTGTGCGCGATCGGCCGGAGCCCGGTGAGCGCGAGGCCGCCCGCCACTCCGAGCATCAGCTGTTCCCGGATCCCGACATTGATCACCCGGTCCGGGTGTCGTGCCGCGGTGTCGGCGAACTGGGACGCCGAGATGTCCGCGAGCACCAGCGCGGTACGCGGATCCTCCTTCAGCAACTCCTCGGTGACGTCGATGAATCGTTCCCGCATGGGGGGCTCCTCGGTGGTTATGGGGGCGGTGGCAGTGGTCTGAGGTGTTGCTCGCCGTGGTCGCGTCAGCGGCGCTTCATGGCAACGGTGGCGACCACCGCGTGTGGCCGGTCGGGGGTGGCGGCGCGGAGCCCGGTCTCGATCGCGTCGTGGTCGCGGCCGTCGACGGTGACCGCGGTCCAGCCGTTGACGGTGAACCGGCTCGCGATGCCGCCGGGCCAGCCGTGGCTGGCGGAACGGTTGTCGACCACGATGGCGGTGAGCCCGGCCAGTCCGGTCGCTCCGGCGTACCCGATCGCCTCGTGGTTGGAGCCCTCGTCCAGTTCCGCGTCGCCGAGCAGTACGTACACCCGGGCGGGTAGGTCCTGGGCGCGCAGCCCGTGAGCGACGCCGACGCCGAGCGGCAGGCCGTGCCCGAGGGAGCCGCTGGAGATCTCCACACCGGGCACCAGCGTCCGGTCCGGGTGCCGGCCCAGCGGCGAATCCGTGCCCGCAACGTCCCGTAGCCACGACTCCGGGATGAACCCCTTCGCGGCGAGTACGGCGTAGTAGGCGTCCGGGTTATGGCCTTTGGAGAGCAGGAACCGGTCCCGGGCAGGGTCCTCGGCGGTGTCCAGGGAGACCCGGAGCACCCGGTCGTACAGGATCCAGAGGACGTCGAGGGTGGATGTGTCGGTGCCGGGATGCTTCGGGTCGCCCGGGATCAGGGCCAGCAACCGGGCCAGGTCGGCGTAGCGCGTGGATGTGGTCGTCGCGGTCATGGGAAGTACCATGCAACTTAAAGCAGACTTCAACTCAAGGGGCCGGTTTCCCGGAGCCGGCGGCGCGGCGTTTCGGAGCCGGCGGCGCGGCGTTCCGGCGGGAACGGGCGGGAGGAGGAACTGGAGCGGACCGGGTGTACGCCGATCCGACCGGCATGCTCAGCCGGGTGAACGACAACGGCATCCGTCACACGATCTGAGCTGCTATCCGTACGCTCGGTGATATCCGCTGTATGTCAAGCCACGGGAGGTCTGATCGTGTCACGTACCATGCTCGCGCTGGTCAGGAGCCTGCTGGTCGCGCTGCTCGCGCTGATCCCGTCCTCGTTCTCCACGGTCGTCTCGGTCGCCACGATCAGCGGCGCGGTTGTGGTCGCCGCCGCGGCGTGCGGTGGCGGTGCGGGTGGGGACGAAGACGGTGAGGACGAAGACGGCGAGGACGAGGACGACGACGACGGCGGCTACTGACACCTGGGAGCGGTAGCCTTCTACCTGAAGCGAGCTTCAGGTAGTGGGTGGAGGTGTCGGGTGGCGACCGAGCAGGTGACCATCGGGGAGTTGGCGGCGCGTACCGGCGTGGCGGCCTCGGCGCTCCGCTACTACGAGCGGATGGGGCTGATCCGGGCCGTACGCACCGGCGGCAACCAACGGCGGTACGCCCGTAGCGTGATCCGCCGGGTCTCGTTCATCCGGATCGCGCAGCGGGTCGGGCTGACCCTGGACGAGATCCGGGACGCGCTCGCCACGCTGCCGCAGGAACGTACCCCCACCAAGGAGGACTGGAGCCGGCTGTCGCGACGGTGGCGGCAGCACCTGGACGACCAGGTGACCCTGCTGCAGCGGCTACGCGAAGACCTCGACGGCTGCATCGGCTGCGGCTGCCTGTCCCTGAAGAAGTGCACCCTCTACAACCCCAGGGACGTGCTCGCCGAGCAGGGCTCCGGACCCCGGTTGCTGCTGCGCGGCCTCAAGATCTGACCCCGGCACTCGCCTGCCGGCGCTGTCGGTGCCATCGCTTTACAGGGGTGAACGGCCCCGGCTGGGGGGAGCCAGGGCCGTCCACAGTGGTGTGAAGCTACTTGGATGGTTGGGGCGCCTCGCATTCCAACTTCGGGTTCATGCCGAAGTAGTTCAACGGTCCCGCGATGATGGCCACGGCGGTGGTGCCGAGCGTGGCGCAATTCGCGTCGTCGCCGCGGTTGAAGTAACCGCGCTGCACTGAGGCCAACGCGCCGATCAACAACCAGACGACCAAAGCTGCTGCAACAACTGACGATCCGATACGCACAACTGCCTCCCGGGGGGCGTGGGAAACGCTTGGCCAGCGGTATACCCCGGGGTTCTCCGGATCTAACTCCGTCCATAGGGGAGCCGACCGTCAGGTTCCGCCCGCTCCGACGTTGTCGCAGATCAGAAGCACTTTTCCGACATGGTCACTGGATTCCACGATCCGGTGCGCCTCGGCCGCCTCAGTCACCGGAAGCCGGCGATCGATGACAGGGCGTAGCTTCCCGGACTCGATCAGTGGCCACACGTGGTCACGTACCGCCCGTACGATCGACGCCTT
>JBOGDK010000453.1:0-3554 GCA_050701795.1 Micromonosporaceae bacterium | reverse complement strand
GCAGCAGCACGCCGAGACCCACGGCGAGCGCGGCGGACGTCAGGACGGTCACCGTGCGGATCCGCGCTTGCATCAGGACGTCCCAGTGCTCGCCCGCGGCCGACGCGTACCGCAGCAGCGGCGTCATGGCCCGCCCCACGCCGAACCCGGCGCCCGCGAGTACGGCCACCTCGAACCGTTGCCCGACCAGCAGTACGGCGAACGCCAACGCGTACGGGGCGCTGGCCGAGACGAACGTACGGACCCCGGTGCCGAGCTCGAACCCGAACTGCAGCGCACCGCGTACCAGGTGGTCGCGCAGTACGTCCTGCGGCACCTGGCGGGTGTTCTGCGGCAGCCGGATCCGCACCAGCCCGAGATCCCGCAGCACCGCCACCGCGGCCACGGCGAGCACCGCCGCGTACCGCCACGCCTCCGGAATCGGCGCCGCCAGCCCGGAGGCCAGCCACAGCACGATTCCACCGCACAGGCCACCGCCGATCAGCCCCACCACGAAGTACGCCAGCGCGATCCGCTGTCGTGCGATGTCCCGCCACCCGGGCGAGGTCAGCGCGTACGCGCTGTTGCGGGTTCAGACCGACCCGGACAGCGAATACCCGGCGAGACCACCGAGGACCGCCCAGGTGAGCTGCGCGCCGTACCCGGCGAGTGCGCCACCGGCGATGCACAGCAGTACCGCGGCCGGCAGTGGGCCGGTGAGCCAGCGCCGCACCGCCGAGCCCGGGAAGACACAGGTCACGTGCCGCCGCCGGTGAGGGTACGCCAGGTGTTCTGTCCCACCACACCGTCGACGGTCAGCCCGTTCTGGCGTTGGAAGTCGCGTGCCGCCGCCTCGGTCGCCGGCCCGAAGATGCCGTCGACGGTCAGCGCGTAGCCGTACCGGTTGAGCTGCCGCTGGGCGCCGCGTACCGCGTGGTTGCTGTCCGGGCGCCGTACCGTGACCACCAGGCGCTGCCAGGTTGCGGACTCCACGATCCCGTTCACGGTCAGGCCGGCGGAGCTCTCGAACGCCTTCACCTTCGCCTCGGTGTCGCTGCCGAAGATCCCGTCGATCCCGGTGCTGTACCCGCGGTACGTCAGCAGGTGCTGCACGGTGTACACGTTGGCCCCGGAGTCACCGCGCCGCACCGTCGGCCAGCTCACCGTGCTCTGGCAACCGCACTGGGTGTTCCAGCGGCAGATCGACTTCACCCAGCCGGACGTGGTCCTGCGGTACCCGTCGTGACAACGGCGTTCCACCGAGCAGGCACAGGCCCCGCAGGAGCCCTGGTGCCGCCACAGCCAGCCGTCGTACGTTCCGGAGAAGCACTGATTGGGGCGCAGTTTCCAGGTGACGCCGTCGTTCTTGTGGAATCCCAGGTGGCTGCCGCTGGTCTCGCAGGAGTCCGCGAAGATCGTGCTCGGCCCGCATCCGGGCGAACAGTCGTGGTCGTCGGCGTACGACGGGCAACTGCCGGTGTAGATGTCGTAGCCGTCCGCGTACGCCCTGCGAGCCGCCGGGAACACGCTCAGCGCCACCATCCCCAACGCGGTGCCGGCCTGCAGCAGCCCGCGGCGCGACAGCGCCCACGACGTCACCGCCCGCAACCGGCCCTCGGGACGCCGCCGTACCGCCCCGGTACCGGGGTCCGGACCTCGTAGCGCGGGTACTGAGACGGTCATGGCCTACCTCCCGATGGGATCGGTGTCCCGGTGCCGCTGCCAGCGCTCCCGGTGCCGCCGGCAGCGTTGGCAGCGCTCCCGGTGCCGGTGGCAGCGCTGGTCAGCTCGCTGAACAGGGTGCGCAGCGCCGCCCGGGAGCCGACGGGTTCAGATCGGGCGACCCGTCCGTCCCGGTCGACCACGACGGCGTACGGGGTGGCGAGCGCGTCGTACGCGTCGAACAGGTCGGCTTCGTCCTCGTGCACCGGCACCGGTGGGTCCGCCGGACCGGCCTGGCGGTAGATCGCCCGCACCGGAACGGGATGCCGCGCGGCCTCGGCCAGCACCTCGCCACAGGTGCCGCAGTCCGGCTCCAGGAACAGCAGCACCACGGTGTCGCCGTGCCCCGGCAGCAGCCTCCGCAGCTCCGGGGCGGGCGAGCCGGGACGCAGACCGATCCGGTCGGGGCGCCGGGTCGCGCCGGTGGACAGCGTGTGCACCTGTCGTACCAGCCCGGACACCACGAGGGCGAGCAGCGCGATCGCCACCCAGCTCAGGAGCAGCGCGCTGGTCTGGAAGCTCATCCCGTACCTCTCTCAGGTTCCAGGTGCTGGTACATCGCGGCCGGTAACAGCCACAGCAGCACGGCGAAGCTCACCCCGGCCAGCAGCACGACCGGCAACGACTCACCGCCGGCAGGCGTTTCCGCGACCGGGTACAGGCGTGAGGTCACCAGCCCGAGAACCGCCACACCGGCCAGCGCGAATGCCCGCCCCACCACCCAGCCGGTCACCGGCAGGTCGAGCCCGGAGCAGCCGCAGCTGCCGGCGCGGCCGGACGAGCGGACGTACCAGGTGTAGCCGCCGTAGCAGGTGAAGAGCACTCCGGCAACCGCCAGTGCCAGGCTGGTCAGCGCACCGTGGCCACGGATCACCGCCACGGCTACCGCCGCACCGATCAGTCCCTCGGCGGTCACCACCGCCGTGGCGACCAGCGCCGGGGCAGGGACCGCCCGGTGCCCCCGCAATGCCGTCGCCAGTGTCCCCGGCTGCCGCAGGTGTCCGGCGGCCGACGCCACCAGCGTGAACAGCACGGTGTACGTCGCGACCCCGCCGATCAGCCCGGACACGACACGACCTCACGCGGCGGTACGCAGCCGCAGCTGGCCCACCAGCTCGGGCACCTGGTCGACCGCCGTGTCGTGCAGCGGCAGCACCGTCACCCAGGTGTCCGCACCGGCGAGCAGGAAGTACGGGCTGCCGTCGGAGAGTTCGTCGCTGAACAGCTCACCCGCCTGCGTGGACAGACCGCGCCACGTAGGCAGTTGTGCGGTGTGCTGCGGGGTCAGCGGTGAGATCTCGAGTAACCCCAGGCCGGGCACCTCCTTGGCCAGCGTCGCCGGTCCGGCGAACTCGTGCGGCCGGTACGGCGTGATCGCGAGACCGTCGTCGTACTCCCGGATCTTCACCTCACGCAGCACACCGATCAGGTCGGTGCTGGTGGCGTGGTACATGTGGCAGAAGAAGCTGAAGCCGCGTCCCCGCCACACCCCGGTCAGCCGGTCCTCGCGGAGCCGGATCTTCGGGTCGTACGGCCGGGTCCGTACGGTCGACAAGGCGCCGCCGGAGTACGACAGCTCCTCGTCGTACTCGGCGCCGAGCGCTTCGATTACGTCGTCGCCGAGACCCGCGCCGCCGGCGGTGAACTCGTACCGGCGGCCGCTGATCGACAGTTCGGCGACGGAGGTGACCGGCGCCGAGAGGTCCAGCGGCCCGCTGAGCTGATACCGCCGCCCGTCCAGTGCCCGGTGTACGACCTGAGCTTCAGGGATCGCCATGCCATCAGCCTTCCACCACGGCGGTACGGCATAAACTGCCGGCAGTACGCACGATTGCGTAGTTATATTGCACATC
>JBOGDK010000452.1:1938-3566 GCA_050701795.1 Micromonosporaceae bacterium | reverse complement strand
GTTACTGGACACCGCACTAACGCGCGGCGGGCACCTCGAGATCGGCGAGCATCACCTGGGCGGCGTTGTGCCCCGCGCTCCCGGTCACCGAGCCGGCGGGGAAACACCCGGCGGCGCCCGCGTACACACCGTCGACGCCGACCCGGTACGGCATCCGGTCGGTGAACGAGATCGAGTTGTCGACGTGGAAGATGTTGCCGCCGGTGATCCCGAACCGGGCCTCGATGTCCGGCGGGGCGAGTACGTCCAGGTCCACGACCAGGGAAGCCAGGCCGGGTGCGTACGTCTCGGCGAGGTCGAGCAGCCGCTCGGCATACCCGGAGCGCTCCTGATCCCAGTCCGATCCCTCGGGCGCGTGCGGTACGCCCTGCACGAAGAACGCCGAGGAGTGCCGTCCCGCCTCGTCGGCCAGCGACGGGTCCAGCGTGGAGTGCAGGTACCACTCGAGCGGCGGCAGTGGCCCGATCCTGCCGTCGGCGGCGGCGTCGAACGCCTCCCGGGCCGCGGTGAGCACACTGCCGTCGGAGGCTGGCGGCGGCATCAGGTGCACCGTGGTCGAGTGCTGGCCGACCGGCTCCGGCAGCGCGGCGAACCGTGGCAGATCGGACATCGCCAGGTTGACCTTCATGGTCTGTCCGGCTGAGCGGGAGGCGTACCCGGCGACGCGTTCGGCGAGTGGGCCGGGGCAGGCGTCGCCGAGCAGATCCACCAGCCGGTACGGATCAGTCGCCGCCAGCACCGCCCGTGCCGGTACGGTCTCGCCGCTCGTGGTGACCACGCCGGTGGCGGAGTTGCCGGCCACGGTGACCTCGCCGACCGTCACGCCGGTACGGATCACCGCGCCGGACCGTACCGCCGCCGCGGCGAGGGTGCGGGTCACGGTGCCCATGCCGCCGCGTACCACCATCCAGGTGCCGTCGGCGCCGGGGAGCCGGCACATGTTGTGCACCAGCAGGTTGTGGCCGCTGCCGGGACTCCACGGCGAGCCGGTCAGCCCTGGCATTCCGTCGGTGATCGCGTACATCGCGACCAGCAGTTCGCTGGCGAACTCGAAGCTGGTCAGGTAGTCGATCGCGGAGCCGCGTACCAGCGCGCCGAAGCGTTCCCGCAGCTCCGGCCGTACGTACCGCTCGGCGGTCTGCTCAACCGGAAGTGGCTCGGCGAGCCAGGCCGGCGCGAGGTCGTCCGCCAGCGCCGCCAGCTCGTCGGACAGTGCCTGCTGTGCCCGCCAGTCCTGGGCGGTGAAGAATTCGGAGAACTGCCGTTCGTTCGCCTCGGCATCGCCCCCGAGCAGCAGATGCCTCCCGTCGGCGGTGGGCATGAAGTAGTGCGGGTCCCGGCGTACCAGGGGGAGGTCGATGTCGAGCAGCGACAGCAGCTCCGGTTGCATCGGCCCGAGCAGGTACGCCCCGGTGGAGGCACGCAGGTCCGGTGCCGCCTTGAACGGCGTCTCGGTACGGCAGGCCCCTCCCACCACGGTGTCGCGTTCCAGTACGTGCACATCGAGCCCTGCCCGGGCCAGCAGGGTCGCCGCCACCAGACCGTTGTGCCCTGCCCCGATCACCACCACGTCCGCCATCCCGCCATCCTGGCATCACCACGGAGGCGACCGCGAGTGAGCATCGCAG
>JBOGDK010000452.1:0-1838 GCA_050701795.1 Micromonosporaceae bacterium | reverse complement strand
GCGCAAAGCCGAACCGTAAGGACAGATTCACCGGGTAGCCCCCGTTGCGTTGCCGAGTTGCCGCTCTGGCGCTAGGTATCCTCAACCGGTCCCGTGGCGCTGCCGCGATTCGTCCATTCCGGGGAACCAATGAGCAGGTCAGAGACCGATTCCGGCGACGCTGGCCCGGGCTTGCCCGTGGCTGGGGGAGATCTGGGCACCGGCCGCGGTGCGGCGGACGACTCACCCGCCAGCCCGGGCCCGCTCGGATCGGCCAGCGCGGCCGCCGACCGAAGCGGCGCGGACCGAGGCGGTGCGGACCGAGATGGTGCCGACCGAGGCGGCGCGGACCGGGTCAGTCCGGATCCGCTCCCGCCGGACGGACGTGATCGAGCTGCCGACGCTGGCGAAGCGGGCGGTGACCCGTCCGGTGGGAACAGCCGGCCCTGGTGGCGCAAGCTGGACCCGTTGACCGCGGTGATCCTGCTGGCCATCGTCGGGTACGCGGTGGTCGGGATCGGTTCGCCGCTGTTCGGAGTGAAGGTGTTCGCCGCCACCGATCTGCTGGCCGGGTCGAGCCCGTACCGGGACGCTGGGCTGGCGGGGACTGAGGTGCAGAACTCGTACCTGAACGACACGATCGATTCGTACCTGCCGGGCATCGCGCTGTTTGTCTCAGCGCTGTACGAAGGTCAGTTCGCGGCGTGGAACCCGTACATCATCGGCGGTGCGCCGCTCGGCGCCAGCCTGAACCTGGGGCTGCTGAACCCGATCGCGCTGCCGTACTTCGTGCTGCCGATCTGGCTGGCCCCGGGTTACGTGAAGCTGCTCGAGATCGGGTTCGCGGTGGGCGGCACGTTCCTGTTCCTGCGCCGGATCGGGCTGCGCCGGCCGGCGGCGTTGCTGGGCGGCCTGGTGTTCGCCAGCAGCGGCTTCATGGTGGCGTGGACGAACTGGCCGCACACCCGGGTGGCGGCGCTGATCCCGGCCCTGTTCTGGGCGTTGGACCGGCTGGTGGTGCGCCGCCGGCTCTCCGACGGTCTCCTGGTCACGGCGATCACCGCGTTCATGATCTTCGGTGGGTTCCCCGCGGTGGCCGGTTACGGCCTGCTGTTCGGTGCCGGTTACCTGGTGGTACGCACCGTCACGGAGTACCTGGGGCAGTGGCGCCGGATCCTGGGGATCGGGTCCGGGGCGGCCACGGCGGTGCTGGCGGGGGTGGCGCTGACCGCGGTGCAACTGGTGCCGTTCCTGTCGTACATGTCGGCGGCGCACGTCAACGGCCGGGAGCAGAGCCCCGGCGACCACCTGTTGCCGGAGACGTTGGTGACGTTGGTGGCGCCGTGGGCGATGGGCAGCACCGACCCGCAGCGTCCCCCGTTCTGGTACCTGTACGTGAACCTCGTCGAGTCGTTGGCGTACGTGGGTGCCGGGGCCGCGGTGCTGCTCGTGGTGGCGCTTGCGATGCCGGGCGCGGGCCGCCGGCTGCTGCCACGAGGCGTCTGGGCGTACCTGGTCGCCGCGACCGGGTTCCTCCTCGTGATCCTGTACGTCGGCCGGTTCCCCCTCGCGGTGCTGCAACAGCTTCCGGTGCTGTTCTCGGAGAACTTCGTCGGTCGTACCCGCAGCGTGCTGGGGTTCCTGCTGGGAGCCTTGGCCGCGATCGGCTTTCAGGTGTTGCTGGACCGCCGGGCGGCCAGCGCCGCCGAGCGTGCCGCCGGGAACCGCGGGGCCACCAACGAGAGACCGGTCGCCGCCGGTCACCCGCGCGGTGCTGGGCTCCGTCGCTGGTACGGGGTCGCCGTCTGGTTGGGCGCGGCCCTGGTCGGTGCCGTGGCCTGGTGGGATGCCCGTAAGGC
>JBOGDK010000451.1:0-3575 GCA_050701795.1 Micromonosporaceae bacterium | reverse complement strand
CGACCAGGCACCCAGGGGCGGATTCAACTGGACGCCACACCTCGATCGTGGAGGTGCTGATGACCGGGCCAGCGGACTGGATGAAGGAGCTGACCGGCAGGGCGCCGATGAAGTCGCCGGGCAGGCCACGACACGATCGCTCGGGCGGCGCTGACCCGGGCCGATGCCGGGCCGGTCAAGTAACGCTGGCACCAGCACGCCGGTGAGCAGCAGGGCCCGCAGCGGGTTGACCTGCTGGGTCTTGGTGGTGGTCAGCTCGCGGCGGGCACCAAGCAGGATCCGAAGCGCTGCCCGGACGTCGTCGGCCCGATGCTGTACGGAGAAACTCGGACCACCCGGCCGCTACAAGGCGGTCGTTCCGTTACGTCGGTAAGCGTGGTTGCCGGGAACTCGAATGCCCCGGTCCCGTACTGACACCGTGCTGTTTCTGGCCTGGGTGTTGCCGTCGTTCATCCAGGGGGTGTCCGGATTCGGGACCCCGATCGCGCTCTGCGCGCCGCTGCTGGTCGCGGTTGGCGTCGCGGGAATACGAGCGGTCGCCTTGACGCTGATCGGGTACCACTGGGCCGTCGGCTTCGGCTCCGTGGGGTCGTCGTTCTACATGGGCGCCCTCACCGCGCGACTCGACCAGACCCAGACCGCCGCGTTCGCCAATTCAGCGGCGATCGTGCTTGGCGTGAACGCGATCCTCGCCGGGCTCCTCGTCGCGCTGATGCATGCGGGTTGGTGCGGACTGCGCGAGTCCTGGCCACTGCTGATCACCGTTGGTCCCGCGATGGCCGTCGTGCAGTGGCTGGTCGTGGGGTACGCGCCAGCAATCGGCGCGCTGTGCGCGGGGGCCGCGGGCATCGTGCTGTTCCTCGCGGTACAACTGCTGCGGTTCAAGACCGCCACTTCGGCACGTACCGATCCCCCCGGCGCGGCCCGGAGCCACGGCCTACGCGCGTTGACCGCCGCCACTCCCCATCTGGCGCTCGCGGTCCTCGCCCTCGCGGTCCTGGCGCCGCCACCGGTCCGGGCGTTCGTGCACAGCCACCTGCTCATCGGTCCCTCGTTCCCGGCCACCAGCACCGAGCGCGGCGTCGTTAACGACGCGGTGACCACGTACAACCCGATCGCGCTGCTCGGTCACCCTGGTGTGTTCCTGCTCGCTGGCTGCGCTGTCGGGCTCGTCGTGTGGCGGGCCTCCGGCGCCTGGCGCCCCGGCACATGGGCCGAGGTCCGCAAGCCGTGGCTCGCGCAGGCGCTCAAGGCATCACCGTCGGTGGTGCTGCTGGCCGCCATCGCGGGCGTACTAGTCGACACCGGGATGATCCGTGCCGTCGCGTTGGGAACAGCAGCGGTTGCCGGACCGGCCTACCCCGCGCTGGCTCCGCTCATCGGCGCCCTCGGATCGTTCATCACCGGGTCCACAACCAGCAGCAACGCACTCTTCTCGGCGCTGCAGCGCGACGTGGCCACACTGACCGCAGTGCCCCCGGAGGACCTGCTCGCCGCGCAACTCGCCGGCGGCAACATCGGCAACTCGCTCACGCCCATGGTGGCTCTGCTCGGTACGAGCGCGATCGGCCGCCCAGGCACCGAGGGGCAAGCCGTACGCCGGACCCTGCCGGCGGCCGCGGCGCTGCTCGTCAGCGCGATAGCGGTCACCTTCGTCCTCCTGGCCATACATAGCTGACGAGAGCCCACCTCCACCTGTCAGAAGCGACCGTCAAAACCCACGTCGCCCGCATACTCGCCAAACTCAGCCTCCGCGATCGCGTCCAAGCCGTCGTCGTCGCCTACGAAACCGGACTGGTCAGCCCCACCGGGCGCGGGGCTGCCCTGCGAGCCGCCGATCGGAAGCAGGACTGAGCAGACTCGCTCTCACGACCGGCCCCTATCTGGTGCGCCGTTGGTTCGTGGGCGATCTCCATGCCGGTGTCTGAACACTTCCACCGCGCGTCCACCGAGGCCGCCATCAGCTCGGCGCCTTCGGCCGGGTTACTCACGGACGGTCTGCGGTGAGGAGGACGTGAGGTCGGCCACGTGCCCTTTACATCAACCTACGGTTCCGTAAGTTACGGTACCGTACGGAGACAGTGATGGGAGGCCGCGTGACTACTGCCGCTGATCGGCTGACGCAGACTGAACTGCTGCTCGAACTCGAGTCGGTGGTCGCTGGGGAGCTGAACCGGCACCTCGCGACCGCGAAGGAGTGGTTTCCCCACGAGTACGTGCCGTGGAGCGAAGGCCGCACCTACGACGGGGTGCTGGGCGGCCAGGCGTGGTCACCGGAGGATTCGAAGGTCTCCGATGTGGCGCGTACTGCCTTGGTGGTCAACCTGCTGACCGAGGACAACCTGCCGAGCTACCACCACGAGATCGCGTCATTGTTCGGGCGGGACGGCGCGTGGGGCCACTGGGTGCACCGCTGGACCGCCGAGGAGGGCCGGCACGGCACGGCGATCAGGGACTACCTGCTGGTGACGCGCGCGGTCGACCCGGTGGCGCTGGAGCGGGCGCGCATGGAACACATGGCGACCGGGTTCCAGTCGTCGTACGACGGCGTGCTGCACAGCCTCGCGTACGTCTCGTTCCAGGAGTTGGCCACCCGGATCTCGCACCGCAACACCGGCAAGGCGACCGGCGACCCGATCGCTGACCGGCTGCTCGCCCGGATCGCACTGGACGAGAACCTACACATGATCTTCTACCGCAATCTGCTCGCCGCAGCCCTCGAACTCGCGCCCGACCAGACGATGCGCGCGGTCACCGACGTCGTCACCACGTTCCAGATGCCCGGGCATGATCTGGCCGGTTTCCAGCGGAAGGCGATCGAGATCGCGCGGGCCGGCATCTACGACGCCAGACAGCACCGCGACGATGTGCTCCTGCCGGTGCTGCGGCAGTGGAAGATCTGGGACGTCACCGGGTTGGGCGCAGAAGGTGAGCAGGCGCGCGAGGAGCTGAGCGGCTTCCTGGACGCCCTCGACCGGCAGGCCAACCGGTTCGAGGAGCGACGCGACGCGCTGAAGGCCCGGCAGCTCAATCAGTCCGGCTGAGGTCGTCAGCCGACCAGCATGCTCGGATGAGGATTTCGGTAAGCGCAGCGCACCGCCGCCGACCACGACGTCCCGCTCGGAGTTGTACCTGGCGAGCAGGGTGGCGAACGCGGTCAGCAGCGTCATGAACCGGGTGGCGCCGACGCGCTTGCCCAGCTTGTCGAGCACCTCCGCCACGGTGGCCGGTACGGTGAACCCCACCATCGCGCCACGCCCGTCGCGTACGGCGGGACGCGGCTTGTCCGTACGTACGGTCGTCGGGCTCGCGCCCTCCAGTACGGTGCACCAGTGCGCCAACTCCTTGTGGATCACCTGCTCGGTGAGCCGGTCACGCTGCCACGCGGCGAAGTCCGCATACTGCACATCCAATGGCGCCAACGTGGGTGTGCGATCCGCCAGCACCGCGCTCAGGAGCTCGTGAAACTCGCGCTCCAGCACCGCGGAGGACCAGCCGTCCACCGCGATGTGGTGCGCCAGCATCACCACCACCTGATAGCCGCTGGCCTGGCGGAGCAGCGCCCTGATAAGTGG
>JBOGDK010000450.1:0-3580 GCA_050701795.1 Micromonosporaceae bacterium | reverse complement strand
GATCCTGCGCCACCCGCCCCGCCACCCGCCAGCCCGCCCCGCCATGCGATCTTGAAGCCTCAGTCGCCACTTTCCGCCACTCAGGCTTCAAGATCGCGGAGGGCGCGGAGGGTGTGGAGGGCTATCTGTTGACGCTGACGCCGTGCACTCCAGGCAGCGCCAGCAGCTTTTCGCCGATGCTGGCCAACGACACCGACACCTGCGGCCTCGCCGCCACCACCAGTTCCTGGCCGCCCTCGCCGTACTGCACCCGCAGCACCCGGCTCTGCGGCAACGCCTCAGCCACCTCGGACTCCACGTCGGACATCGCGGCCTCCGGCTCCAGCAGCAGCGTGACCTCCAACTGGCGGCGACCGGGCAGCACCTCCTCCTCCACCCACTTGATGGCGGCGAGCACGATCAGCGCGAGCACCGTCGTGGTGACGCTGGCGAAATACGCGTGGAGCCCGACTCCCAGCCCGATCGCCGCGGACACCCACAGCGACGCGGCCGTGGTCAGGCCACGGATCGACATCCCTTCCCGGAGGATCGCGCCGCCACCGAGGAAGCCGATCCCAGTCACCACCTGCGCCGCCACCCGGGTCGGGTCGCCGCCGAGGATGTCGCTGCCCGCGATCGTGAACAGCGCGGCGCCCAGGGACACCAGCATGTGGGTACGCAGCCCGGCCGGCTGGGCGGACAACTCGCGTTCGAACCCGATCGCGGCCCCGAGCGCGACCGCCACCGCGACCTGAACCAGTACCTCGACCCAGCCCTCCATGACCAGACGGTACGTGCCCCGGCGACCGCCGGTGGACCACTACCGCGGGTCAGCCGCCGATCGGACCCCGGTGCACCACGGTGTTGCTGGCCTGGGCCAGTGGGCGCACCACGAGTCGGTCGATGTTCACGTGATGCGGACGGGTGACGCACCAGGCGATGCAGTCGGCCACGTCCTCGGCGACCAGAGGGGCCTGCACGCCCTCGTACACCTTGGCGGCCCGCTCGGCGTCGCCGTCGAAACGCACCAGCGAGAACTCGCCGGTACGCACCATCCCCGGCGCCACCTCGACCACACGTACCGGGCGTCCGACCAGCTCCAGCCGCAGAGTCGAGACCAGCCCCACCTGGGCGCTCTTCGCCGCGACGTACCCGCCGCCGCCCGGGTACGTGTCGTGCCCGGCCACCGACGTCAACACCACCACCGTGCCCGCCGAGGAGGCCTCCAGCGCCGGCAGCAGCGCCTGGGTCACCCGCAGCGAGCCGATCACGTTGGATTCGTACATCCGCTGCCAGTCCGCCACCGGCGACGACTCGACCGGGTCGAGCCCGAGGGCGCCCCCGGCGTTGTTCACCAGTACGCGCACCGGCCGCCCGAGTCCGTCGACGGTTTCCGCGAGCGCCGCGACGTCGTCAGCGACGGTGACGTCGCAGCGAACCGGCGTACCGCCGATCTCGGAGGCGAGCGGCGTCAAGCGCTCCAGCCGGCGGGCGGCGAGCACCACGTGAAAGCCTTCGACGGCGAGCCGTTGAGCGGTCGCGGCACCGATCCCGCTGGAGGCACCGGTGACCACGGCGACGGGCTGTGACGAGGAGGTCATTCCCCCGATTCTCCGGACGCCCGTGCCGGGCCCGCCCGAGCTGCGGCATACGTGACGTTCGTCACGACTAGGTGGTGACCTGGGAAGACGAGGCGAGTCGGCTGAGTTGTGCACTGCGGTGTGCCAGCACCGACATCGATCGGTGTCCGCGAGGAGGAGCAACGTGACGGCAGGTGGGCTACGGCAGAGCGGACCGCTGTCCAGCGGATTACGACAGGTCCCCACGGCTCTGCACCGACCCCGCCGGATCGCCGTCCTGTCGATGCACACCTCCCCCTTGGAGCAGCCCGGTACGGGTGACGCCGGAGGCATGAACGTCTACATCGTCGAGGCGTCCCGGCGGCTCGCCGAGACCGGGGTGGAAGTCGAGATCTTCACCCGCGCCACCTCCAGTGAGCAACCGCCGTGCGTCGAACTCGTACCCGGGGTGACGGTCCGCCATGTGATGGCCGGCCCGTACGAAGGGCTCGCCAAGCAGGACCTGCCGGCACAACTGTGCGCGTTCACCGCGGGGGTGCTGCGTGCCGAGGCGGCCCGCGCCCCCGGCTGGTACGACCTGGTCCACAGCCACTACTGGCTGTCCGGCCAGGCCGGCTGGCTGGCGAAGGAGCGCTGGGGGGTGCCGCTGGTGCACACCCCGCACACCCTGGCGAAGGTGAAGAACGCACTGCTGGCCGACGGCGACGTACCGGAGCCGCAGTCCAGGGTGATCGGTGAGGAGCAGGTGGCCACCGAAGCCGACTGGCTGGTCGCCAACACCGCGGCCGAGGCCACCCAACTCACCCAGCTGTACCAGGCCACACCGGACCGGGTGGCGGTCGTGGAGCCAGGCGTCGACCTGAACCGCTTCACGCCGGGCTCCCGGGCTGCCGCCCGCCGCGAGTTCGGGCTTGCCGACGACGGGTTGGTGCTGCTGTTCGTGGGCCGGATCCAGCCGTTGAAGGCCCCCGACGTCCTGATCCGCGCCGTGGCCGAGCTCGACCCCGCGCTCCGGAATCGGGTCACCGCGGTGATCTGTGGCGGGCCCAGCGGTAACGGGCTGGAACGCCCCACCTGCCTGTACGAGCTCGCCGCCGACCTCGGGGTCGGGAACGCCGTACGGTTCCTGCCGCCGCAGTCCGGTGACCGGCTCGCCGAGCTGTACCGTGCGGCGGACCTGCTGTGCGTACCGAGCTACAACGAAAGCTTCGGCCTGGTCGCCATCGAGGCGCAGGCCTGCGGTACGCCGGTGGTCGCCGCCGCCGTGGGCGGCCTCGGCACCGCCGTTGCCGACGGAGAGAGCGGGGTGCTGGTGGCCGGGCACGATCCCACCGAGTGGGCTCGTACCCTCGGTCGGCTGCTCGGCGACCCGACCCGCCGTGCGGCACTCGCCCAGGGAGCCGTACGACACGCCGCGAACTTCTCCTGGGACCGCTCGGTCGATGGTTTGCTGACGGTGTACCGGGATGCTCTCAGCGCCGGCCGGCCGGAGCGCCTGGAGCTGGTGAGCTGAGCACCGGCCAGGTGCGTAGACATGTGACGGGCACACCCGGGGCCCGCACGACGTTGAGGACGTGGGATGCGGGAGACAGTCGCGAAACTGATCGAGTCCACCCTCGGCGAAGGCGACCTGGAGTGGGACCGTACCGGGCCGTCGTCGTACGTCGCGACGCTGCCCGGCACTCGCAAGTACTCCACGATGTGCAACCTGATCGTCGGGGAACACGCGCTGCGTATCGAGGCATTCGTGATGCGCCAGCCTGACGAGAACCGGCAGCAGCTATGGGAGTTCCTGCTACAGCGCAACGCGAGGATGTACGCGGTCGGGTACAGCATCGACACGGTCGGCGACGTCTACCTGACCGGACGGGTGCCGCTGCACTCGGTGACCACGGACGAGCTCGACCGGCTGCTCGGGTCGGTGCTGCGGTACGCCGACGACGACTTCAACACCATGCTGGAGATCGGGTTCGGCACCTCGATCCGCCGGGAGTACGAGTGGCGCGTCAAGCGCGGCGAGT
>JBOGDK010000449.1:0-3586 GCA_050701795.1 Micromonosporaceae bacterium | reverse complement strand
CCCCGTGGGAACACACCAAGTCGTTAGGGAATCAGCAGCCGGATGCCGAGGCCGATGAAGACCGTACCGGCGATCCGGTGCAGTACGGTCTCGGCCGCCCGGTGCCGCAGCAGCCACCTCCCGGCCCCGCCACCGAACACCGCGATCAGGCTGTCCACCACCAGGCCGACCACGACGAAGACGGCGCCGAGGACCAGGAACTGGGCTGTCGTGTGGCCCCGGTCCACGTCGACGAACTGCGGCAGGAACGCCACGTAGAACAGCACGATCTTCGGGTTGAGCAGGTTCGTCACGGTGGCCCGCCACAGCACCGTACGCAGCGGTGCCGCAGGACGTTCGCTGAGATCCTGCTCGCCAGCGGTGTCGAGCCAGGCGCGGACTCCGATGTAGACCAGATACGCCGCACCACCGATCCGGATCACGTCGTACGTCACCGGCGACGCCTGCAACAAGGTGGCGAGGCCAAGGGTCGCGGCCGCGGTGTGCACCACCATCCCGATGGCCATCCCGACCGAGGCGACCAGCCCCGCCACGGCACCCTGGCTGAGGGCGTGCGCGAGCACGTACACCATGTCCGGACCCGGTGTGACACAGATGATCAGGACTGCTGCCAGGAAGAGCGCGAACAGCGCTGGATCCACGATCACACCTCACATTGGACAGTGACGGACCGCTGACCCTACCGCCCACCCGTCAGGGGACTCCGAGTAGACGCAACCCCGCCGTGGTAGCCGCGGCCAGCACCACCACCACGACGAACGGCAGTCGCGCCAGAGCCGCGACGATACCGGCCACCAGCAGGTACGTACCGGCGGCGAACAGCGCAATCGCGAGCAGCGTCACGCCGTACCCTCCTCGTCGCGGGCGCGACCGGCCGGCAGCAGTCCGACCAGGACTGCCGCGAGGGCCAGTAGCACCGGGAGCCCGGACGGCAGAAACGGCGTGGTGGTGAGCGCGATAACCACCGCCAGCAACGCCACCCGGCGCGGCCCGGGTTCCCGCAGGGACGGCAGCAGCAGAGCCACCAGCGCCGCCGGGAATGCCGCGTCCAGGCCGAGCGCGGCCGGGTCACCGATGGTACGTCCCGCGAAGCCGCCCACCGCGACACCCAGATTCCATGCGATGAACAGGCCGATCCCCGTGGTCCAGTACGCGAGCCGGCGGCGCCGCGGGTCGGACTGCGCGATCGTGAACGCGACCGACTCGTCCACCAGGAGGTGGCTGCCGACCAGCCTGCTGAGCCAGCCGCGGCCGAGTACGTCGCCGACCGCGAGCCCGAGCGGTACGTGTCGTACGTTCAGCACCAGTCCGGCGAGCACCGCCGCGTACGGGCTGCCCCCGGAGGCGATCACCGCGACGGCGGCGAACTGCGCCGCACCCGCGAACACGAAGATCGACAATGCCACCGCCCACCACGGGGAGATCCCGGCGGCGACCGCGATCGCGCCGAACGAGGCTCCGACCAGGGCGGTGGCCGCCGCCAGCGCGCTGACATCGCGTACCAGGTCGGCGTCGACGGTACGTCCCACGACAGCCGTGCCCTCGCTACTCGGCCGGCCGGGTCACCGGGACACCGGACGGCTCGACGTCTTCGGGGGTGACCTCGGAGAGCTCCTGGAGCGCTGGGATAGGGGAACGGAACACGAACCACAGCGCGGCCAGGGTGCCCAGAGCGCCGACCACCATCGTGGCCCGCAACCCGATCACCTCGCCCAGCCCACCGCCGATCACCGCTCCGAGCGCGGCGGTCCCGGTCACCGCGAACCGGTAGCCGGCGTTGGTACGCCCGAGGACCGCGGAGCTGACCGACGCCTGTCGCAGGCTGATCGCCTGGATGTTGTAGACCACCAGCCCCACCCCGTTGACCAGCAACGCAACCCCCACCAGGACCGAGGTCAGCAGCCACCCGCCGGCCGCGACCGGGATCAGCAACGGAGCCGCGTTCGCGACCACGATGGACCAGATCAGTGTCGGGCCGAGACCGAACCGCCGCCCCAGCCTCCCGGAGACGAAACTGCCGAGCAACGCTCCCGCCCCGGACATCGTGAGCACCACCCCGATCACCGCCGGATGCAGGTTCAGCTCGCGCGCCAGGTACAGGATCAGCACCGCCCACAGCATCTGGTTGAACAGGTTGTACGTCGCGGCCTCCAGACCCAGCGCCCGCAGGTACGTGTTCCGCCACAGCAGGCGTACCCCGCCGCCGATCTGGGCCACCACGGACTGGCGGGGTCCGGTGGGGGCGGCGGGTGCCGGCTCGCGGCGGCGTACGAACAGCAGGGCCACCGCCGAGACCACGTAGCTCACCGCGTCGACCAGGATCGCCACCGGGGCGGTGAGCGCCCCCACCAGGACGCCCGCCGCGCCGGGGCCGGCGAGCAGCGCGAACGAACGGCTGCCCTCGAGCTTCCCGTTGCCCTCCACCAGGTGGTCCCGCCCCACCAGGGACGGCAGGTACGACTGGTACGCCAGGTCGAAGACCACGGTGAGCGCCGCCGCGGCGAACACCAGGACGCTCAGCAGCCCGATGTTGAGTACTCCCGCGACCACGGCCAGCGGGATCGCGCCCAACAGCACGGCCCGCCCGACGTTCGTGCCGATCAGCAGTGGCAGCCGCCGGGTACGGTCCACCCACACCCCGGCCAGCAGCGTGAACAGCAGGAACGGCGCGAACTGGGAAGCGTTCAGGACACCCATCTGGAACGGCGACGCGTCCAGCACCGTGACCGCCAGCAGCGGAATCGCGACGATCGAGATCTGGGTGCCGACCATCGACAGCGACTCGGCGGACCAGAACTTCAGAAAGTCGGCGTCGCGCCACAGCCCATCGGGGCGCTGGTCGGTCGGTGTCATGCGGCGTCTCCGTTCAGTCGGTTCCGTATCAGCGGCACGGCCTCGGTCCGCAGTTGCGTCGGCGTGCCGAGCCACATCGCGTCGACGGCGGCCCGGCGGTAGAACAGTTGCGGGTCGTTGCGTTCGAGCATTCCGGAGGCGCCGTGCACCTGGAGCGCCTCCGTGGTGGTGGTACGCGCCAACTCAGCGGCGAGCGCGAGGCACCCGGAGGCGGCGTACCGGGGGTCGCCACCGGAGTCGGCCAGCCGGGCGGCGTCCACGGTGAGCAGTCGTGCCGCGTCCACTCTGGCCGTCAGGCTGCTGAGCCGGAACGCGATCGCCTGGAACCGTCCGATCGGCTGCCCGAACTGGTGACGCTGGCGGGCGTACGCCACGGTCAGGTCGAGTACCCCCTGCGCCAGCCCGACCAGGTAGCTCGCGTGCCGGATCCGGGCGGTCGCCAGTACGGCCGCCCAGTCCTCGGCGTCGCCGAGCCACGCGGTCACCGGTGTCCTGGCGAACCGTACGTGGTACACCTCTCCGCGCCCGAGCTCCTCGTGCCGCCGCCGCCGCACGGTCGGGTGGCTCGCCGGTACCAGGGCGATCCGTACCCCGTCCGGGGTGGTGCCTGGCACCAGCAGGTGGTCGGCGTCGGCGGCGAAGCCCACGAAGCAGCGGGTGGCCTCGATCGTCCGGTTCCCGGCGCCGACCGTGATTCCACCGGGCAGGGCCGGTGAGGCGGCGCCGTCGTCGC
>JBOGDK010000448.1:0-3593 GCA_050701795.1 Micromonosporaceae bacterium | reverse complement strand
ATGATCCGGCTGTATCCGCCGTGGGAGATCAGCGCCTTCGGCTACACCGTGCCGGCGGTGTTCTTCCCCGCTGTGCTTGCGCTCGGCCTCGCGATCACCCTGGTGGCGCTGTACCCGTTCCTGGAGCGGCGGTTCATCAAGGACACCGGATACCACAACCTGCTGCAGCGGCCGCGGGATGTGCCGGCGCGTACCGCGCTGGGTGCCGCGGTGATCGGGTTCTACGTGGTGAACGTGCTCACCGGAGTCAACGACGTGATCGCCTTGCGGTTCGACATCAGCCTGAACGCGATGACCTGGGCGGGCAGGATCGGTGTGATCGTGGTGCCGGCGGTGGCGTACGTCCTCGCGTACCGGATCTGTCTCGGGCTGCAGCAACACGACCGTGAGGTGCTCGCCCACGGCGTGGAGACCGGCATCGTCAGACGGTTGCCCACCGGGCATTTCGTGGAGGTGCACCAGCCGCTGGCGCCTGTCGACGAGCACGGGCATCCGGAGCCGCTGGATTACGCCAACGCCGCCGTGCCGAAGAAGATGAACCGGGTCGGTGCGCTGGTGCCCGCGGTGAAGGGCTTCTTCGTACCGGTCGAGCGGCCGACCGAGGAGGCCCCGCCGGCCCGCGAGAGGGAAGAGGTCACCGCAGGTCGAAAGTAGACACCCGCTACCGCTTTCCCTTGGTACGTATGCTGTTCGTTTGCGGTACGGGCGTGCGCGGGTACGTGCCCCGGCATGACTTCAGCAGCGTCCGGGTGCCTGAGAAGGCTGCGCCGGCGGGTGGCTGGCCCGGGCGCACGACCTGGAACACGACGCCGACGCGGCACAGGCGTCGATCAACGTGGGGAAGGAGGCGCAGTGGTGGAATCCCTGGCCGTCACGTGGTCAGGAGTACCCGGCGGAGCGGTACCAACCAGCGCTGAACGCCTTGCGGCACGTCACCCTGTACGTACGCGGCATCACGGGCACGCTCCGGGACGCCAGCCGCGATGACGCGCTGACCCCGCCGGATCACGCTTTCCTCGCCGAACTCGCGGAGCTTCTCGACCTGTACGCCGCCACGGTCGGCGCCTTCGCGCACCAGCCGGTGCGGTCCGCGGACGGGAACCACGACACGGTTCACGAACGTGTCGCGCAGGCGGAGCGGCTGCACGAAACGCTGGACCACCGGTTGCGCGCATCCGAGCTGCCGGATCGTGGGGGACATCCGGCCAGCGGGTCACTGCTGCTCGACACGAGGCGGATCCTTTGGCACTGCTTTCCGGACGGCCCGCCGTGACGGTTCCGGACGGCCCACCGTGAGGTTCCCGGCGGCCCTCCTGAGCGTTCCTGCGGTGCATCTCTGAGCGGTTCTGGCCGGCCTGCCTGTGCGGTGCATCAGGCATAACGGAAATTTCGGTTCCGTCATCACGCTGAGTTGAATGGGTGTTTACTGATCATCGGCTGCTTCGGTTCCGAGCGGTCACCGCGGGGACGGTTCGCGCAGGACAGGTGTGCGGAGGAGATCGAGATGATCGAGCAGAGGCCAGTGGACAGCGGTGCGGTCGAGGTGACCTTCCGGCTTCCCGCCACGGAACCAGCCGGCGAGGTCAGCGTCGTGGGGGACTTCAACGACTGGCAGCCCGGCGTACACCACATGCGGCTGCGGGAGGACGGAATCCGTGCCGTGTCGGTGACCGTACCGGCGGGCACCCATCACTTCCGCTACCTCGCCAGTGGTGGCGTGTGGTGCGACGACGAGCAGGCCGACACCATCACGCCGTACGGATCAACGATCCACTGCAACGGTGCCGATCCAGGTTCGGCGGCCCGGCAGGGCTCGCCACGACGCGACCGGGCAGCTGGCGCAAGCGCGCCGAAGCGGGCGACTGGGCGGGTGGCGGCGGCTTCAGGGACGTCCAGCGGCGCCCGGCCACGGAAGAAGTCGTCCAGCAAGTCGCTCTAGGTCTTCGAGCTGCTGCCTCCCACTGCTTGGCGTCGGGAGGATTGATCACCATGTCGGGTCGTGCCTTCAACGAGCACCTCGGGATCACTGATCCGCGAGCGTGACGCCTGGCTGTGGCGACTGTCTACTACTGATTGCCGGCTGGTTCTCGCAGCGGCCGAAGGCCCCGGGTCGGGGGGTGAAGGCGTAGCGACCGAGCATGTTGATGTGGGCGCGGCCGAGCCGGAGAGCCGGGCGGCGCCCTACCGCCGTCCAGGGATGGGCTTCTCACCTCAGTGGCGAGCACCGGAGCCGCTGGGGTCCGATGTGGCCAGTCAGGTGACCACAGCCGTCACACACCTCATCCAGGCGGGCCGCCGCAGGCCGCCTGTGGAAATCCGGGGTCGGGTACGACCAGTGGCCTCGTCGCCTACCTCGGCGGCGAGCCCGTCGGCTGGTGCGCGGTCGAGCCGCGTACCAGCTACGCGGGGCCTGCTGCGTAACAACCGCGTCCCCTGGGTGGGTCGTGTGGAGGACAGGACCGATGCTGGCGTGTGGGCCGTGACCTGCTTCTTCACCCGCGTGGGCTTCCGGAAACAGGGCATCAGCCGGACATTGGCGCGGGCCGCGGTGGACTTCGCCCGGCAACGTGGCGCCCGCGCCATGGAGGGCGACCCGATCACCACGAAGGACGTGATCTCCGAGGAGCTCCACGTCGGCACCGAGAGCGTGTTCGCCGATGCCGGATTCGTCGAGGTCAGTCGTCCGACCCCGCGACGGGTCGTGATGCGGATCGACTTCTGACGTCGGTGACCTTTCCGGCGTCGACGCGCGCGCCCTGGTGCGCGTGCACCAGCTCTTCCACCGTCTCGCGCCCGTACGCGTCATACCCGTCGTGAGAATCAATGACCAGTGATACGGAACTGGTCAGCCGGCACCAGAGGAGACGTGGGGGCGGCGGTGGTAGCCCGGGCCGGTCGGGTTGTTCATCTCCCCGCGGTAGATGCCGTATCGCAATTCTGAGGCGTAGCCCTCGAACTCGGGCATGTCCATCTCCTTTGCCGCCAGGAGTTCCATCTCCACGTCGTACGGGACACGTACGAACTGCAGCGAGAACGGTGCTTCGGCGGTCGATCCGTACCGCCCTTCAACGATCACGTAAACCGGAGTGGGGTCGTCCATGCTGTTGCCGACACTGCCGGTGTTGAACAGGGTCCGTTTCGCCCGGTCCACCTCGTAGTACGGATCGTGGGTATCGCCGTACCCCACCACGGTCGGCTCCGGGCCGTCACCTGTGGCGGGGGTGTTGCCGAACATCTCGAGAAACTCCTGTTCATCGTGGTCGAAGCGGACCCGCCGGTGCACGGTTGTCGGTGAGGCGTGAAATAGCCGCACCTGTCGTCCACTGATCAGGAAGTCGTGGCTGAACGGCAGGCCACGCAGCCATTCACCCTGTCCGTCGGACAGCTGTCCGAGCCACCAGGCGAGTGCGATCACCTCACGGCCACGCGGGCCCTTCCCGACGTAGTCGCCGAGATTGACGATGCGGTCCACGCCACGAGCGTCGATGTCCTCAAGCACCGCCTCGAGTGCGGTGAGATTGCCGTGAACGTCGGAGATCAGGGCTACCCGGTCAAGGGAGCGTCGTCTGGGATTGTCGACCACCTCACGACCC
>JBOGDK010000447.1:0-3593 GCA_050701795.1 Micromonosporaceae bacterium | reverse complement strand
CCGGCGGCTCCCTGAACTGGCCGGTGCAGGACGGTGAAATCGTCGGCAAGGAGAACAAGGCCAGCGTCCTGTTGCGTGGCCTGCCGTCCGGCAACTTCATCGCCGAGACCAAGCTGACCTTCGAGCTGGGCACCGACACGATCCGCAACTACCAGCAGGCGGGCATGGTCGCGTACGCCAGCGACGACCACTTCCTGCGGCTGTGCCACGTGTCGATCTGGAACACCCGCCAGGTTGAGTTCAGCAAGGAGATGCCGTTCGCGGACCGGCTCGCGTTCGGTGGCAACATCGTCGGGCCGCCCGCCGACACCACCTGGCTGCGGCTGGCGCACCGGGTTGACCCGGACAACGGCGAGCACGAGTTCCGTGCCGGTTCCAGCCGGGACGGCAAGAACTGGATCTGGGGCGGCGTGTGGACCCTCCCGGCCGACTCCGACCCGAGGATCGGACTGGTGTCGCAGGGCGGCGCCACACCGGAGACCACCGCGATGTTCGATTACTTCCGGGTGTACGAGTCGCAGTGACCCGCCGCCTCGCCCGCGGCCCGGTCCGCGCGCTCCTTGATCTTGGACGTCTCCGGTCGTCCGAGCGACCGAAGACGTCCAAGATCCATCCGGTGGCGGCGGGTTGCCTGGCCGCGCTGCTGCTGTTCGCCGGGTGTGACGGCACTGGCAAGCCGGAACGCCCTGACGCTGGTACCGAAGGGAAAGGCATGACTTTCACAAACCCCGTCTACGATGCCAACTTCCCCGACCCCGGGGTGCTGAAGGTGGGCGCTACGTACTACGCGTACGGCACCAATGACGGGGTGCGGAACGTGCCGCTGCTGACCTCGAAGGACCTGGTGCACTGGTCGGAGCCGGCCGAGACGCTCCCCGAACTGGGAACCTGGGTGACGCCGGGCTTCACCTGGGCGCCCGAGGTGCTGAAGGTCGCCGACGACCGGTACGTCATGTACTACACCGCCCGGGACACCGAGACCGACCTGCAGTGCGTCGGCGCCGCCGTCGCCTCCTCACCCGAGGGGCCGTTCGTCGACGACGCCGACAAGCCGCTGATCTGCGAGGCCGACGAGGGCGGGTCGATCGACGCGAGCCCGTTCCGCGACGAGGACGGGAAGCTCTACCTGTACTGGAAGAACGACGGCAACCACATCGGCGTACCGACCCACCTGTACGGGCAGCGCCTCTCAGAGGACGGCGCGACCCTCACCAGGGAGCGGGTGAAACTGCTGACCAACTACGCGGACTGGCAGGCGCACGTGATCGAGGCGCCCCAGATGCACCGCCGGCACGGCGGCCACATCCTGCTGTACTCGGCGAACGCGTACGACAAGGATGTCTACGCCGTCGGCTACGCCCGCTGCGAAGGGCCGCTTGGCCCGTGCCACGACGCCGAGGAGAACCCGATCCTGAAAACCGGACCTGGTGCCGCCGGGCCGGGTCACTGCTCCATGGTGGAAGGTCCCGACGGCAAGGACTGGCTGCTCTACCACGCCTGGCCACCGGACGCGATCGGCTCCGCCCAGCCGGGCCGGGTGATGTGGCTGGACAGGGTCGACTGGGTGGACGGCAAGCCCGTCGTACGCGGCCCGACTAAGGACCCGCAACCGGCTCCCTGACGCGCCCTGCCGCTCGTTCACCAGTTATCCACAGGGCGTCATCGCGGATTCGAGACAAGCGCCGGGTCTGTGCTCTAATCCTGTCCGGACGTCATCACGGGGAGGGGCGGGGTTGAGTAGCGCGGTAGTGGCACGGCTTATTGGTGAGCTCGAGCATGCGGGGGTAACCGTCGAGCCGTCCATCGTGGACGGTGGGCTGTCGAGGACGAGTAGGACAGCTCTCCGACGTCGAATTCTCGGTGCAGTCGCCCTGTGCCGACATCAAGGTGTGGTGTGACGCGAGCGGCGCGCTGCGGGAAGTGATCGTCGCCGACGGCGCGCTGAAACGTCATGACCAGCGGCAGATGGCCGCACTGATCTGCAAGACAATCGTCACCGCAGAAACGATCGTCAAAGAGGCGGTCCGGGAGTACGCCCGGCGGCAGTTTCAGGTGGCCACCCGATGAACGTCGAGGACGCCCTGGACAAGTGGCGCGCCGGCAACCAGGCGGTCTTCGAACACATCCACCACGCCCTGTCGCGCGCCAACACCGAGATGCGCAACGTTACGGTTGCCGGCCTCTCCGCTGACGACGGCGTCGAGGTCGTCGTGGGCGCGGACAAATGGGTGCGCGGCGTCTCGATCGATGCCAAGGCGTACCAGAAGTACGACGAGGCGAGCCTCGGCAGGGCGGTGGTGGACGCGTGTTCGGCCGCCAAGGAGAGCGTCAACCGTGTCGCATGGACGGTCATCGACCGTGAATTCGGAATCGACCCACGGGGGTAGTCAGCATGGGCATTACGAAGGTCCAGACCAGAAGCCTGGTGGACTTCGCGGGATACTGCGACCAGTGCCACGAGTCGCTGGCTCCGTACACCCCGGCGCGCGACCTGGACTTCAAGTGTGCGCTGACGACATTCGGTGGATCCGGCGGCGGTGGTGGGTTCCGATCCGTCGAGGACGGACGGGCGTCGGGCTACCCGGAGATCGTCTACCGCTCCACGCCGATGAGTCCCGGGGAGTGGGAGGACGCGACGGGCAAAAAGCTGGATGATCGCTACGATCCGACCCGCCCGATTGATCCGCCCAAGGATCCAGAGGATATCCACGCCATGAGAACCAAGGGCCCGAACTGGCACGACTTCTACGCGGCAGGGGGAGAGCGCGAAGGCGGTGCCTGGATGGAGGCTACCGGCGGGGACGCCCCGTGGGCGAAGCCGCTGAAGAAGACCTGGGACGCGGCGGTGGACGACCGGCTCTGGGAGGCGGACGTGGTGCGCAAGGAACTCCGATTCCTGATCCGGGTGCTCATCAAGGTGGCCGAGCGGTACCCGGAGGTGGACCTCGAGAATTCGAAGATGATGAAGAAGTATGTCGATGGCGTGTAGGGGTTCACGGTCGGCCCGGGGAGTCGATGAATGGTAGACAAGGGCGCACATCTCTATTCGGTCGCCTCGCGATGCGCCGACGACATCGCGGTCGCGGACTACCTGCTGCACAAGTATGGCGGCGGCAGCAAGGTGGCGACGCCGGGGCAGTTGGTCAACTGGGTGATCCGTATGGATCCCGAAGACATGGACGCCAAGACACGTAAGCTCAAGGGCCTGTACTCGGAGGGGTACGACGACCTTGCCAAATCGGAGATCCACAGCCCGTTCGGGCGCTTGAGCGAGCACTGGCAGGGCGATGGCGCTGTCGCGTTCAGCGATCGTTTTTCGGCGCTCCGAGGGTACGTCATCGGCGAGAACACTTATCGCGGCATCGTGACGTACCTGCACGATCAGACCACGGACATGCACACCCTGGCCACGAACACGGAGACCTTTCAGGGTGAGGTCGCCGACCTGGTAGTGCAGTACCTCAAGGGCCTCCGTAAGAAGTACATCAACGCCCTCACGGCGGAGGGTGGCGGCTCCGACTCAGAGATCATGGGTACGGCAGCAGACTACGGCGGTGTCGGCGCCGGCCTCGGCGCCATCGGTGGCCCGAAAG
>JBOGDK010000446.1:0-3611 GCA_050701795.1 Micromonosporaceae bacterium | reverse complement strand
GCCCGGTCGCCGGACTCCTGGGCGAGACGCAATGACTGGATCAGGTAACGCTCCGCGAGACCGTGCTGCCCGTCGTCGTACGCCATCCACCCCACCAGGTACGTCTGCTCACTCGCCGCGTGAAGCAGCGACTTCTGAACCTCAGCAGGGTGTCCGCGCTTCACCAGAGGCAGTACGACACCACTGAGGTACTCCACCAGCGCGACCCGGGCATGCCCACCACCGCGCATCACGTCCATCTCCTGGAACAGCCGGAACATGTGTCGGATGCTGTCGACCTGCCCCTTGTCCACCGCCGGGGGTCCGGGCGCTCCGGTGGTCTCCGCCAGGGCGGCGATCAGCCAGTCACGGCTCGGGGCGGCCAACGCGGCGAGTGCGAACGGAGCGGCGATGACGTTGCGGCGCTTCAATTCCGCCCTCCCGAGGTCGAGGACGGTATCCACCGTGACCATGGGGTTCGCCGGATAGTCCAGTGCCTTGGCCGCCAACGTCTCAGTGCCGGCGAGTCCGAGGTCACCCGGCGTGACCGTCCGACCCAGGAGCTCGGAGAGGACCCGCGCGAGCAGCACTGGTGCTGGTGGACGAGGTTGCTCACCTCGCTTCAGCCACCTGCCAACGGACGTGTAGTCGTAGGTCAAACTCAGCCCTTCGGCGGCACCGAGCTGGTTGATCCTCCGGGCGAGACCCGCCATCGAACAGCGCGCCTCCCGGACGTACCGGGCCAGTGCCTCGTTTCGGTCCACCATGGAGCGATCCCTCCGTGCCTGACCGCACGGTATCGGCTGAACACGGTGGGTGTCAGCACGCACGTCCGCCATAGCGCACTTCACCCGGGCATTCACATGGTTCGCCAGCGCCAGACCGCCGGCTAATCCTGTATCAGGGCTGCCACCGTCTGGTGCAGCCGATGTGAAAAACACGGAGGGGGCGCGGTGAGTGACCGGTCGTTGGACGCCGCGGGAGTCCTGTACGAGGTGGGCAGACAATTGCAGACAACCGCCCTGGTGATGCGCAGGCACACAGGCTCCGGACTTCCTGACGTGTGCGAGTGCGGTCGACTACAGGTGCGTGACCTGCCCGGGCTCGGGCGCCGCTGCGAGGTCGCCGTCGACCAGTGGGACCTCACTCGCGAGGCGATGTGCGCGCTCGTCGTTGCCACAGAACATCGCTCGCGACCTCGGGCCATTGGCCGCGCCACCGTAAGCGCTGACGTACGACTGCCATGATCCGCATGGGACACAGCGAGGGCAATGGAGACGTCGGGGCACACCGCTCCGGCTCGTCCGGCGGAACTGCGGTTGGTGCGATACCGCGACTGTTCGCACTGCGCCGCAGGATTGATGTCAGCGGAGTAAGCGGCACTGGCCTTGTGGCGTACGGGACGCAGTATTCCGCCCGCCGGCCTTGTCACCGTCGCCTGGCTCGGGAGAAGCACCGGCCACCCCACCATCGGCGTGTACGACTCGCTCAGCGCCGTGGAGGCGATTCATGGACACGGTGGCCACACCGATCGTCTGGCTAACGGGCCTCCGGAATGGACGAGCCGAATAGTGAACGCTCAGGCGTCATAGTCAACGGTGAGCGTGTCGGTGACCGGGACGGACTGGCAGGTCAGCACGTACCCGGCGGCGAGTTCGTCGGGTTCCAGCGCGTAGTTGCGGACCATCCGTACCTCACCACCGACAAGTTTGGCGCGGCAGGTGCCGCACACCCCGCCGGTGCACGCGAACGGCACTTCGGCGCGTACCCGCCGGGCGGCGTCGAGTACCCGCTCGCCCCGGCCCATGGTGAAACTGGAAGCCCGCCCGTCCAGAGTCGCGGTCACCTGGACCACGTCGGCGCCGTCATCTGGTGGCGGCATCGCGGTGCCGCGGTCGGCCTGCTCGCCCTCCACGAAGAACAGTTCGACGTGCACCCGTTCCGCCGGTACGTCCCGCTCCGTCAGCGCGGTACGGGCGCCCTCCACCAGCCCTTGCGGGCCGCACAGGAACCACTCGTCCACGGTGGCCGGCGGCAGCACCGAGTCGAAGATCCGGCCGAGCCGCTCGGGATCGAGCCGACCGGAGAACAACTCCGCTTCCTGCGGCTCCCGGGACAGTACGTGCGCCACCTGCAACCGGGTCGGATACCGGTCCTTCAGGTCGGCCAGCTCCTCGGAGAACATCACCGAGCGGGCGTACCGGTTGCCGTACAGGAGGGTGAAGCGACTCTCCGGTTCGGTGTCCAGCGCCGTCGCGACCAGCGACAACACCGGAGTGATGCCGCTGCCGCCAGCGATCCCCGCGTAGTGCCGGGCCCGCGCGGGGACGAACGCCGTGGTGAAGTGCCCGAGCGGCGGCATCACCTCGACCAGGTCCCCGGGTTTCAGCTCCCGGTGCAGGTACTCGGAGAACGACCCACCGGGCACCAGGCGCACCCCGATGCGTAGCCGGCCCGTACCGGCCAGCCCGGCCGGGGTGGAGCAGATCGAGTACGAACGGCGTACGTCGTCGACCCCGGTACGCCGCAGTGTCAGGTGCTGTCCGGCCCGGAAGTCGAACGCGTCCCGCAACTCGGGCGGCACCACGAACGTCACCGCCACCGCGTCATCGGTCAGCTCGTCCACCGCGGCGACAGCCAGCTTGTGGAAGTGGGCGCGCCGCCGTGCCGGCTTGGTGACCGTCACTGTGCTCATAGTTCGGCTTCCCGCTCGCTCCGCTCCTCGCTCGCTGCGCTCCCTACGATGCTCACTCGCGCCGCCTCACACATCAGATTGCCTTGAAGTGGTCGAACGGTTCGGCGCACGCCCGGCACCGCCACAGCGACTTGCAAGACGTGGAGCCGTACCGGCTGATCTCCTCGGTGTCCAGCGAGCCACATTGCGGGCAGCGCGCCGACAACGCCACGGTGACCGGCTGCCGCCGCCCGGGCGGCGCGATCCCGGCGTCAGCCAGTTTCCGCTTGGCGGTATCGCTCATCCAGTCGGTGGTCCAGGCCGGTGACAGGCGGGTACGCACCTCAACCCGGTGATGTCCCGCCCGCCCGAGTGCCCGCTGGATGTCGGTACGGATCGCGTCCATCGCCGGGCACCCCGAGTACGTCGGGGTGATCGTCACCGTCACCACGCCTCCGTCAACCGCCACGTCCCGCAGGATTCCGAGATCCGCGATCGTCACCATCGGCAGCTCCGGATCGGGCACGGCCGCGACCAGGTCCACCGGTGCCAGAGTCACCGTCACCACCGTGCCCCCGGATGGGTCCGGTGCAGCGACTGCATCTCGGCGAGCAGGTAGCCCATCGCCTCGGTGTGGATCCCCCGTCGGCCCCCGCTCGGCGCCCAGCCGTCCTCCGGCCGGACCAGGGTCGCCTCCTCCAGCACCTTCTCCACAGTGGCCAGCCAGCCATCGCGCAGGGTTGCCGGGTCCACGCCGGCACCGGTCTCGGCCAACCTCACGGTCACTGGATCAGATTCGAACAGCTCATGGGTGTACGGCCACAACCGCTCCACCGCGGCCCGCATCCGCCGGTGCGACTCCGCTGTGCCATCGCCCAGCCGCAGCGTCCACATCGTGGCGTGGTCGAGGTGGTACGCCGTCTCCTTCACCGCCTTGGCGGCGATCCCGGCGAGCCGT
>JBOGDK010000445.1:0-3628 GCA_050701795.1 Micromonosporaceae bacterium | reverse complement strand
GCCATCAGGTGTCCTAGGCCCTGTCGAGCCAGCGAGCGGGTTTGCGTCAGACCTTGATGTACAACCGCAGCGTGACCCAGCCGGTGACCGCACTGATCAACGCGGAGACCACGGCGAGCAACGGCAGCATCCAGAGGACCTGCGCCCACGACAGAGGCGTCAATATGCCCTCGAACAGCGGTCTGAGCGCCTCCGAGTCCAGCAGGAAGTACTTCGCCCCCGCGAGTGTCAGGAAAGCCAGCACGGCGCCGATCAGGCCCGCGAACACCGCCTCCAGGATGAACGGCAGCTGGATGAACCAGTTCGAGGCGCCCACCAGCCTCATGATCCCGACTTCTCGTCGTTTGCTGTACGCCGCGACCTGGATCGTGTTCGCGACCAGCATCAACGCCGCCAGCCCCTGCACGATCGCGATCACCAGCGAGAGCCCTTGCAACGAGCCGAGGATGTTGAACAGCTTCTGAAGCACCGCCCGCTGGTCGACGATCTCCTCAACGCCCTCGTAATCCTGGTACTTCTGCCGGATCGCGTCGAACTTCTCCGGGTCTTCCAACTTCACCCGGTACGACTCCGGCAGCGACTCCGGCTTGGTGGCCGCCACCAGGTCATCAGCGTCCTTGAACTGCTCCTGGAACCGCTTGTACGCCTCGTCCTTGCTCTCGTGGAGCGTGCTTTCGACCATCGGGTCGCTGCCGAGGGCGTCCGCGAGAGCCTTCCGCTGGTCGTCCGTCACCTCGTCGGTGAGGAAGATCGCGACTTCGATCTCGGCGTAGTAGTAATCCTTCATGTCCGCGACCGTCCAGAACATCAGGACGCTCGCGCCCAACAGCGCCAATGAGACCGTCATCGTGATGATCATGGCGACCGTCATGGTCACGTTGCGCCACAGTCCGACGGCAACCTCGGACAGCACGTACTTCGCGCGCATCGGGTTCCTTCCGGGGTCCTACTTCGCTACAGGTCGTGGGGGATGCGGGCCGGATCAGCCGTAGACACCGCGCTGCTGGTCACGCACCATCCGGCCGTGGTCGACCTCGATCACCCGGCGGCGCATCTGGTTCACGATGTTCGAGTCGTGGGTCACCATCACCACAGTCGTGCCGGTCCGGTTGATCCGGTCCAGCAACCGCATGATCTCGATGCTGGTGTCGGGGTCCAGGTTCCCGGTCGGCTCGTCAGCGAGCAGCACCAGCGGGCGGTTCACGAATGCCCGGGCGACCGCCACCCGCTGCTGCTCCCCACCGGAGAGCTCGTTCGGGTAGCGATGTTCCTTGCCGCCCAGGCCCACCAGCTCCAGCACTTCCGGCACCACCCGGCGAGCCACGGTCTGTGACTTGCCGATGACCTCAAGCGCGAACGCGACGTTCTCCGCCGCGGTGCGATTGGGTAGCAGGCGGAAGTCCTGGAACACGCAGCCGATCGAACGACGGAACTGCGGCACCCGCCACCGGTGCAACGAGCCGACGTCGCGGCCGTTGACGTACACCTGCCCCTTCGTGGGGGCCATTTCGCGGAGCAGCAGCTTGATGATCGTCGACTTGCCGGCGCCGCTTGGGCCGATGAAGAAGACGAAATCGCCCTTCTCAATCTCGACGCTCACGTCGTCCAGAGACGGCCGTGCCGCCTTGGGATACACCTTTGTCACACGCTCAAGCCGAATCACGGGACGCCAGTGTACGCGGCAACTGTCGATCTACCGTGCCCCCTGCGGCACCTCAGGCTTTCTCGGCACTCTCCCGCTGCCTCCGCCAGCGGATTCCCGCCTCGATGAAGCCGTCGATCTCGCCGTCGAAGACGCTGCTGGTGTTGCCGGTCTCGTACTCGGTACGCAGGTCCTTCACCATCTGGTACGGGTGCAGCACGTACGAGCGCATCTGGTTGCCCCAGGACGAGTCCCCGTCGCTGCGCAGCGCATCCAGCTTCGCCTGCTCCTCCTGGCGCCGGCGTTCCAGCAACCGGGCCTGCATCACCCGCATCGCGGCGGCCTTGTTCTGCAGCTGCGACTTCTCGTTCTGGCAGGTGACCACGATCCCGGTCGGGACGTGGGTCATCCGTACCGCCGAGTCGGTGGTGTTGACGCTCTGACCCCCTGGCCCCGACGATCGGTAGACGTCGACCCGCAGCTCGTTCTCCGGGATGTCGATGTGGTCGGTCTGCTCCACCACCGGCAGCACGTCGACTCCGGCGAAGCCGGTCTGGCGCCGGCCCTGGTTGTCGAACGGGGAGATCCGTACCAGGCGGTGCACACCCTGTTCCACGGAGAGGGTGCCGTACGCGTACGGCGCTTTCACCGCGAACGTGGCGGACTTCAGGCCCGCTTCCTCGGCGTACGAGGTCTCGTAGATCTCCGTCGGGTAGCCGTGGCGCTCCGCCCATCGCAGATACATCCGGAGCAGCATGTCGGCGAAGTCGGCGGCGTCGACTCCTCCGGCGCCGGCCCGGATGTTCACCAGCGCTTCCCGGGAGTCGTACTCCCCGGACAGCAGGGTACGAACCTCGAGCTCGTCGACCGCCTTGTGCAGTGCCGCCACCTCGGTCACCACCTCGGCCTTCGAGGCGGCGTCGTCCTCGGCTTCGGCCAGCTCCAGCAGCACCCCGGCGTCGTCGATCCGCTGCCGCAGCTGCTCCAGCTTGTTGATCTCCCCCTGGAGGTACGACAAACGCGAGTTGACCTGCTGAGCCCGCTCCTGGTCGTCCCACAGGTCCGGAGCGGCCACCGCCTGCTCCAGCTCCGCCAGCTCCTTGCGAAGCGCGTCCACGTCGAGGACGGACGCGACATTTCGCAGCGTGGCGTCGAGGTCACGTAACTGCTCGTTGAGTTCTGCGCTGGTCACGACCGTCAAGGGTACGCCGCGACGGTGCGAGCGCGCGCTGGGAGACCCGGTCTGGTCAGCTGGCCAGCTTCTTCAGCCATCCCAGAGCCGCCCGGTGGTACGCCACCGCGAAGTCCAGCGCCGAGGCGCCGTACGTGTCCCCCTCCTTGCCCGCGTCCCGGGAAGCGTTTCGGGCCTCATTGAGCCCGGTGGTGTGATAATCCAGCGCCTCCTCGTACAAGCTGTCCAGCTGCTTCGAGGTATGCATCCCCCCGAACGCCACCCGTAGCGTCACGGGATTTCGCAGCTGGTCCCGCCCGAAGGGCTCCTTGAGCCATCGTACGAACGCCCGCTTTCCCGCCGCGGTGATCCCGTACGGCTGGCTGGACCGGGGCCCAGGTTTGCCCAGGCGCACATAGCCCAAGTCCGCCAGGGCCGGCAATTCGCGGTAAACCTGGCTTCGGGTCATGGACCAGAACGGGCCGAGTCTGCGCTGGGCGGCGGCCATCAACTGACCGCCGGTCATCGGACCTTCGTGCAACAGCCCCAGCAGGGCCGCCGCGGTCGCGTTCAATCCGGAGTCCGCCATGTGTCCACGCTGCCATGCCTGACCTGCGGAAATCTAGAAAACGGCAAATCCACAGTGACCCGCTGCGGGCAGACACCGTCCTTTGAGCACTGTCCGGAATGCTCCTTACGGGTCCTCTCGGGACTCCTCCGGCCCTGTTGCGGCAATGGTTCGCCTCCGTTCACATTGCGGGCCACCGCGGCGTCGAGAAGGACCTGGCAGCCGCGAGGCGGCGGTGCCTCCGCAC
>JBOGDK010000444.1:0-3650 GCA_050701795.1 Micromonosporaceae bacterium | reverse complement strand
GGTACGTACCGACGAGGTTCCCGGCGAGGGGCTGTTCCGGATCTCGGAGCGGGACGCGTACCGGTACGGCCTGCCAGTGTCGAGCGAGGCGTTGACCCGAGACGACAACGGTGACCTGGTCCGGCGCAACGACGGTTCCCTGGTGCTACGGGACGACCTGGAGACCGATGCGCCTGCTGGTCGGCTGAAGAAACTGCCGAGCTGGCTGGGCAGGGACGCGATCGGCGGCGCGGGGCCGGCGCTGGTGCAGCACATGTCCGGCGTCGACCAGCTGCGGGACGAGGTTGTCGCGCAGTTGACCGCCGACGGCCTGCTGCCCGAAAAGGACGCAAACGGCTTCCCGAAGTTGTCGTCGACACCGATGGTGGCCGCCGCCCAACTGGCGAACTACGAAGAGGTCGTCAGCAACCTGCGGGCCGACCGGCTCGAGGCGGCCTACGACCGGGCCGCCCAGGACGGGATCGTGCTGAACCTGGTGCGCCAGCGGGTCGGCCATGCCCCGGAACACGTCACGCTGCATGTACAGCTGAACCAGCAGTGGGACGACGTGGAGTGGCTCGGCCACACCGACGCGGACATCGTGGTCAACCTCGACATCGGCGCTGACACGCTGGCGCATGAAGGTGAGGAGAGCACCAGCCACTCGCTGACCGGAAGCGTCGCCCTCGATGGGGACGTCGGCGACAGTTCCACCACACCCGGGTCTGGGAAGGGCGCCGCCAAGGGCAGCCTGAAGCGCAGTTCCCGGTGGAGCATCGGGGACCGCGCGCAGCACGTGACGCTGGTGGAGAATCAGGGCCGTACCGCGAAGTTCAGGGCGCCGCAGCAGCTGGTCGTCTCGCGGGTGGAGGCCGACGGTTCGCTCACCGAACTGGCGACCCAGGACGGCGACGTCGAGCTGCTGTTGCCGGCGGACGTGCTGCCCGAGGACCACGGCGGACAGCAGCCGGAGTCGGCGCCGAAGGCACCGACGTCGTACCGGACGTTGCGCCGCGCGACCCTGCTGCACCTCTCCGGCGACCTGTGGGACCAGGTACGCCAGGCGTTGCCGTCCGCCAGCCGACCGGGTTCGGCCGGCTTTGTCCACCTCAGCCAGTTCTCCGATATCCGCAGCCTGATCTCGCATCCGGAGTGGCTGTGGAGCGAGTACGCCACGGACCTCGCGGTGGATCCGCGGGGTGCCTCGCCGACCCGGTCGTCGTTGCGGATCCAGGGCGAGCCCGGCCCGTCGGAGTTCCTGACCATGACGCCGTTGCTGCTCGGCGACATCAACTTCACGATGGGCACGTCCACCGTCGGTGTCGGCCAGGAACGGACCGGTCAGCTCGGTCTGGAGGGCCGTGCCGGCCTGCAGACCGGCCAGGACGGCCCGGACAGTGACCTCACCCCGGACGGCACGGCTCTCGCCGGGAACCTGGGCGGCACCGGTACGTTCGGCAGCGGCTCGAGCCGGTCGCAGACCCAGGTGTACGGCCGGGAACGGCTGATCATCGAGACCGGCAACGCGTACCTGTTCGAGATGTCGGTCGACGTCGCGCTGACCGGCAGCGAGCAACCGCTGGTCGGGAAGAAGCTGTTCCGGCGCCAGGAGGACGGCACCACCACACCGGCCCGTTCCGAGGGCCACACCGTGGTGTACGCGCTGCCGGAACGCGTCGCCCTGCAGCAGTACGCGGACGGCGAGCTGGCGTTGCCGCTGGCCCAGGTGGCGGACGCGATCCAGCGGTTCGCCGCCGGCGACCTCGCGCTGGACCGGGAGCTGGCGGCGTCGCTGCTGACGGCGTACCAGAACCAGTACGCGGCCACCTCCCAGCCGGATCCGGCACTGCCGGACGACGGCTTCCGGAACCAGCACGGGCTCGCCGTGGATCTGGCCGAACGGCTCACCGAGCTGGCCCGGACCAGGGATCCGCGACTTCCCGGCAACGCGCCCGACCCAGGTGTAGTCCTGGTGCCGGACAGCGTCACGGACCCGAGCGAGGTCATCGACTACCTGCTGGAGCGGCTCAACGACCCAGGTCAGCGGCTCACGGTCAAGCTTCCGGAGCATCTGGCCCGGGCACTCGGGGAGACAGCTTTCGAGTACGCCGAACTCACCGACTCCAACGGCCGGCCGCTGGAGCTGGCCGAAGAGGTGGTACGCCAGATCGAGGAGGTGGCGCCGAACGCCGCGCGGCGTACCCCCGGGTTGAGGCAGGGCGTCTTCGGTGAGCTCGCCGGACGCGACTGGCTCGGCAAGTTCGACGACATGCTGGAACCGCGCGGCTCCACGAAGTCGATCCTGGTCCCGATCGGCAGGTTCTTCGCCGAGCGGGTGACGGTACGGATGACCGCGACGATCGAGGGCGGCGAGCTGGTCGGCGAGACCGACGACGTCGTACTGATCGACCAGGTGTACGGCTACGTCGGCGACGAACGTTCGGAGCACACCAGCCGTTCCGGCACCGGGACCGGCACCGGACTCGGTACCGACGGCACCGACGGCACGTCCTCGGGCCACACCCCGGAGGGTGCGGTCTCCACCGGCCGGGGCCACACCGCGCGGGGCGGTACCACCCGCACGTACACCCGGATCCAGGGTGTGGCGTCGATCAAGGGCGCCGACCGGGTCGGGCAGCGGCTCAAGGTCACGGTGGAGGTGACACGTACCCGTCCGTTCATGACCCGCGCCGTGCTCCGGGTGGTGGACCTGTTGCGTGGCCGCCACAACACCGTGGCGTCACGCGAGCTCGGTGGTACGGCCGTCCGCCTGGTGCCGAAGGGTCTGATCGAGGTGGGCGGCTCGCCAGATGTCGGGCTCGCCCCCACCGGGCCGGCGGAGACGCTGCCGGATCCGCGTACCACCACGGTCGAGGGGCTGCACAGCGTCGAGTCGACCCATCCGGGCCGGCTCCGGGACGTGATCCGGGCCCGGCTGGGCCGGCGGGACATGCTCGGCTCGGACGTTGACCAACGGGACGAGCAGCTGACCAAGCAGCTCTCCGCGTTGGCGCAGACCGCGATGCTGGAGAAGATGTCCAGCCCGGAGGGCCACGTCGCCGCCCGGCTGACCGTTCCCGGCAGCCCGGACGAGGTCATCGAGGTGCGGGTCCGTGCCACGTACTCGGACCTGCGGCAGGTGGCGCCGTCCCGGGAGGACACCCAGCTGCGTGAGGTGGATCGGCGGGAGGACACCTCCACACAGCGCAGTGACCGGGAACGGGCGCTTCCGACCACCCGGAGCATCGGGGACACCCAGGATCCGTCGAGCGAGGCCATGCCGGGCCAGCCGGAGAGCGCGATTTCGGCCACCGAGAAGTTCACCTCTGGCGAGCAGGCTTCCGAGCACATGGACCGGGGCACCGGCCGGCGGGGCGAGAAGAGCAACTTCGAGGAAGGCACGGTCGACACGATCGGGGTGCGTACCGAGTACCACGTCACGATCGTGAAGAAGAAGGTGGAGCGCAGCGGCAACGAGAAGACGCTGCGACGGGTGCATCTGCCGTACGCGGCGCACGGCCAGGCGTACCTGGTGGTCTTCCAACAGGCGTTGCAGGCGATGCGGCAGCGGCTGGACTCCACGGACTCCCGGACCCGCTGGTGGCTGGACGAGACGCGGGACACTGGGCGGCTCCGCGGGGTGTTGCAGCGGTTGGCGCGGCGGGACGCGC
>JBOGDK010000443.1:0-3678 GCA_050701795.1 Micromonosporaceae bacterium | reverse complement strand
CGCGCGTACGACGAGCCCACCGGTGAGCCCAGCCACGACGCCCGGGGGGTGACCGCGTGAGTACGGTGACCGAGGCGGTGCCGGCCTCCACGATGCACACCTTGAAGCGCGGCCTGGCGCTCTCGCCGGAGCTGCGTACCGGGTTGGCGGGCACACTCGGGTTGGCGCTGGTGGCGACCGGTGGCCGGGTCGCCGTGCCGGTGGCGGTGCAGCAGGGCATCGACCGGGGAATCCGGGTCGCCGGGGGGCCGCACCTGGACGTGATCGGCGGGATCGTCGGGCTCACCGTGGCCGTGATGGTGGTGACCGTGGTCTGTGGCTACCTGATGAACGTACGGCTCTACCGGGTCACCGAGACCGCGCTGGCCGGGGTACGCACCCGTACCTTCCGGCACATCCACGACCTGTCGATGCTGCACCAGCAGTCCGAGCGACGTGGCGCCCTGACCTCCCGGGTGACCACCGACATCGACCAGATCAGCCAGTTCCTCCAGTTTGGTGGCGTGATCCTGCTGGTCAGCATGGGTCAGCTGGTGGTGGCGACGATCATCATGGCGATCTACTCCTGGCAGCTCACGCTCGTGGTGTATCTCGCGTTCGCCCCGCTGTTCCTGTTCATCCGGGCGTTCCAGCGCCGGTTGGCGGCGGCGTACCAGACGGTGCGGGAACGGATCGGGATGCTGCTGTCGGCAATCGCGGAGAGCGTGGTCGGCGCGGCGGTGATCCGGGCGTACGGGGTGCAGCGGCGTACCGAGCAGCGGCTGGACACCGCGATCGAGTCGTACCGTACGGCCCAGTTCGCGGCTTTGCGGCGCAGCGTGTACCCGTTCTCGGCGGGCGAGCTGACGGCGGGGCTCGCCAACGCGTCGGTGGTCGTGGTGGGTGTGCTGCTCGGGGTGGACGGCCAGATCACGGTAGGGGAGTTGACCGCGTTCCTGTTCCTGGTCGCGCTGTTCGTGCAGCCGGTGCAGATCGCGACGGAGGTGCTCAACGAAGCGCAGAACGCGATCTCCGGTTGGCGCCGGGTGCTCGACGTCCTGGACACCGCGCCGGACGTCGCGGACCCGGGCGAGGCGGGCCGTGACCTGCCGCGTGGCCCGATCGGCGTCGACTTCGACCACGTCGACTTCGCCTATCCCGCGTCCTCCGGTGACGGCGAGGTCACCGAAGGCCCGCTGGTGCTGGGGGATGTGCACCTGCACATTCCGCCACAGACCCGGATCGCGGTGGTGGGGCAGACCGGAAGCGGGAAGACCACGTTCGCGAAGCTGCTCACCCGGCTGATGGACCCGCTCCGCGGCGAGGTACGGCTGCAGGGAGTGCCGCTGCGCCAGACCCGGTTCGAGTCACTGCGGCGCCGGGTGGTGATGGTGCCGCAGGACGGGTTCCTGTTCGACGGCACGGTCGCGGACAACGTACGGTTCGCCCGCCCGGGAATCGACGACGCCGACCTGTACCTGGCGTTCTGCGAGCTGGGGTTGATCGACTGGATCGACGGCCTGCAGGCCGGGATGGACACCCACGTGGGGGAACGGGGTGAGGCGCTGTCGGTGGGGGAGCGGCAGCTGGTGGCGTTGGCCCGGGCGTACGTCGCCGATCCGGATCTGCTGGTGCTGGACGAGGCCACCAGCGCGGTCGACCCCGCCACCGAGGTACGACTGCAGCGGGCGCTGGACGCGGTGACCCGGGGCCGTACCACCGTGGCGATCGCACACCGGCTCTCCACCGCGGAGTCCGCGGACGAGGTGTTGGTCTTCGACGCCGGACGGGTGGTGCAGCGAGGGCCACACGCCGACCTGGTACGGGAATCTGACTCGGTGTACGGCCGGCTACACGCGTCGTGGCAGACACAGACCCGCAGCTCGTGACGGGGGCAGTCGCTGGCACGAAGCGGGGATGCCCGGTATGGGGTCGTACAGGGACGGTGAGGACATGAGTGAGCGTCAGCGAACGAATCAGACAGCGCAGCGTCGTCGCGCCCCGTGGCGCACCACAGCGAAGCGAGGTGGGTCATGAGCTACCAGCCCTACTACCCACAGCCGTATCCGCCGGCCCAACCGCCCGGGTACGGGTACCCGCAGCGTGCGAGTGCCCCGTTCTCGGTGCATGTGGTGGCGTTCTTCATCTACCTGGGCGGTGTGTTCGCCCTGGTCGGTACGGTCGGCTTCGCGGCCCTGGCCGCCGGCGCGGTGAGCCTGCCCACCGGCGAGTTCCCGGAGCAGTACCAGCGGATGGTGGCCGGGATAGCCGTGGTCGGCGCCGTGGTGCTCGGCATCCTCATGATCCTGTACTTCCTGATCGCCCGGAAGTTGCAGCGCGGCCGGCAGTGGGCGCGGGTGCTGGTGCTGATCTTCTCGACCCTCGGGCTACTGGGCAGCATCGTGCAGATCGTGCTGCTGGTGCAGGCCGGCGCGGACGGGGCGATGATCGGTGCCTCGGCGAGCTCCCTGATCGGCCCGCTGTTGTTCATGCTGCTGCTGAACACCTCTGCCGCACGCTCCTGGTTCAAGCACCGTACGTACTGAGCCGGCCCGGCATCCGGCCGGTGCGCGTAAGAATGGGTGGAGACCGCGACTGCGGGAGGCAGTATGGCCACCACCAGGACTCTGACCAGCACTGACGTGTCTGCCGGCGGCCGGCTCGGGGCTCGGGCCGCCGGTGCGAGTCCGACCCCGCACGGCCAGGTCCACCTCTCCACCGGCCTGGTACGGACCGAGTTGGACCGGCTCGGGATGCACTACGTCGCGGACGTCCAGGCCACCGCGCGCCGGATGCTGGAGTCGTTCTCCCCGGACCATCGCGTCGGGTTCGCGGCGGCCGTCGCGGAACGCCTGGTACGGGCGCACGAGATCCGGCCGCCGGCCGAGCGCAAGGCGTACCCGTGTCAATGGCGGGGCTGCCTGGAGTCGGTGTGGCGCGGTCTAGCGGGGGCTCCGGCGAGCTTCGGCCAGGTGTCCCGGGCGATCGCGGAGTTCTACCTCAGTCCGTACCACCACAATGACGGCCTGGACGGTCCCGCGGAGGCGACCGACGACGGGGTCGCCGCCACGTTGTACGCCGCCGAGTGTTTCCTGTACGGCTGCGTCGACTTCGCGCTCTGGGCGGCGGCGTGTGGCTACGACGCGGCCGCCACCGAGGCCGCCGCTGACGCCTCCTGGGGGCATCGCCGGCCACCTGACGTGAACCCGCACACCTGGCAGTTGGCGCACCCCGCGCTGCAGGCCGAGTTGGAACGGCAGTTGGAGGACCTGGAACTGCTGGCCGGCGAGGGCGAGTCCGGGGCGGCCTGGCGTACGGTGCTCGACGAACTCCGCCGTGCCTGACCCGGGCCGCGGTCGATCTTGCCGGTCGGGGCTCACCGGGTGGGTGGCAGCTCCATGGTCAGGTAGCGCTGGATGGTGGGGGCGACCGCCGCGACGACGAACTCGTGGGACGCGCTGGCCAGCGGCTCGACCTTGAGGATGTAGCGCATCATCACCATGCCGATCAGCTGGGAGGCGACCAGTGGGAACCGGCGTTCCGGCTCGGTGATCACGTGCATCGCCGCGACCCGGCGCAGGATCTGGCTCAGCAGAAATTCCCGCAGCAGCCGGCTGGACCATTCCTTGCTCAGCATGGTGCGGATCATCGCCGCGGCGGGCTTGCCGGCGGGGCCGTCCCAGACCTGCAGGAAGGTAC
>JBOGDK010000442.1:0-3707 GCA_050701795.1 Micromonosporaceae bacterium | reverse complement strand
GATCGCGTGTTTCAAGGTCCGGGTCCACTGTTGGAGCGTCGCCAGCCGGCCAGGTCGGTGCAGACCACCGCCAGCGTCCGGTGAAGGCTGGCCTTAGTGGGGCCGGGCGGAGTTCCGCCAGGCGTCGGGGCCGGAATGCAGCGGGGGGCGTAGCAGTGCGGCCCGGTTCCGCCACTCGGAACGTGGCGCCCGGGCGGGCTCCGGAGCCGCGGCGGTCCTCGCGGTGACCACCACCGTGAGCGCGGCGAGTTCCTCGTCGGTGGGGGCGCCGCGTACCACCCGCAGCAGTGGTCGAGCCTCGTCGGTCATCGGCCACCTCTCCTAGTACGTCCGTAGCTCCCGGTCAAGCACCGACCACAGTTTCCTGCTGTCCCACGGCAGGCACTCCTGCCGGTAGTACCACCAGAAGTATCCCCCGACGTACCCCGGGGTGGTGATCGGCATCCCGTAGTAGCGCCGCAGATAGTCGGCCTTGTGGCGGTACGAGGACTCCGGGTCGGCGCCGGTCTCTCCGAACCCGATCCGGCTGTTCGGGAACAACCGGTGCAGCCGGTCGAAGACGCCTCGCCAGTGCCCGACCCCGAACCGCTGGCCTTCGCAGTCGTGCTCGTAGTACGAGATCCACACGTAGTCCAGCCCGGTACGCATCCGCTCCGGTACGTGCGTCTCCGCCCACCTGAACATCTCGTGGTCGGATCGTTCCCAGCATTCCGGGTTGTAGTAGAGCGTCATCGCGGTGCGGTGGCCACGGTCTTCGGCCTGGTCGTACCCGGAGGCGATCTTTGTGATCACGTCGTCGGGGTCACCCAGCCACTCCCCGTTGACCTCGTTGCCGATCTCCCAGATGTCGACCTGGTCTCCGAACGCGTCGAGATAGTCGGTCACCCGGTCGGCGTACTCGGTGGCCGAATACTCCTTCACGTAGTACGAGTCGAGGATCAGGCCCATCAGGTAGCTGGAGCGGCGCAGCCGGCGTACCGACTCCTGGTACTCGGTCGCGGGCACGTGTTCGTCGAACACCAGCCGGGTCGTCGGGGTGCGTGACAGGTGCTCCGCGGAAGCCGCGAGGGGGCCGGCGGCGTACCCGTCGTCGCTGGTCACGCCATAGATCGGAGCGTCCACCGGGAGCGGCCGATGTGGTGTCCCGGCGTCTCCCGCCGGGCTCGCGGGGGAACCGCACCCGGTGAGCAGACCTGCGAGCAGCGTCAGGGCGCCGGCTGTCCCGGCCCAGGTCCGCATCAGGTCACAGTGGGATGTTGCCGTGCTTGCGGGGCAGCAGAGTCTCCCGCTTTCCCCGGAGGGTACGCAGCGCCTTGGTGACCGCCACCCGGGTCTGCGACGGCGGGATCACCGAGTCCACGTAGCCCCGCTCGGCGGCGATGTACGGGTTGGCGAGGGTGTCCTCGTACTCCTGGATGAACCGGGCGCGGGCGGCGTCGGGGTCGGAGGCGGCGGCAAGCTCCTTGCGGTACAGGATGTTCACCGCGCCCTGCGCGCCCATCACCGCGATCTGCGCGGTGGGCCAGGCGAGGTTGATGTCGGCGCCGAGGTGCTTGGAGCCCATCACGTCGTACGCTCCGCCGTACGCCTTGCGGGTGATCACCGTGACCAGCGGGACGGTGGCCTCCGCGTACGCGTAGATCAGCTTCGCGCCGCGCCGGATGATCCCGTCCCACTCCTGGTCAGTGCCGGGCAGGAACCCCGGTACGTCCACGAAGGTCAGCACCGGGATGTTGAACGCGTCGCAGGTGCGTACGAACCGGGCCGCCTTCTCCGACGCGTCGATGTCCAGGCACCCGGCGAAGTGCATCGGCTGGTTGGCGACCACCCCGACGGAGTGTCCTTCGATCCGGCCGAAGCCGCAGACGACGTTCTGGGCGAACAGCGGCTGGGTCTCCAGGAAGTCGCCGTCGTCGAGCACCGACTCGATTACGGTGTGCATGTCGTACGGCTGGTTCGCGGAGTCCGGAATCAGGATGTCCAGCGCCCGGTCGTCGTCCGTCGGCTCCAGGTCGGCCGGGGCGTCGAAGACCGGCGGGTCGTCCAGGTTGTTGCTGGGCAGGAACGACAGCAGCTGCTTGACGTACTCGATGGCGTCGTCCTCGTCGCTGCCCATGTAGTGCGCGTTGCCCGACTTCGTGTTGTGGGTACGCGCCCCACCGAGATCCTCGAACGTGACGTCCTCGCCGGTGACGGTCTTGATCACGTCGGGGCCGGTGATGAACATGTGCGAGGTCTGGTCGACCATCACGGTGAAGTCGGTGATCGCGGGGGAGTACACGTGCCCGCCCGCGCAGGCACCCATGATCAGCGAGATCTGCGGCACCACCCCGGAGGCGTGCACGTTACGGCGGAAGATCTCGCCGTACAGGCCGAGACTGACCACGCCTTCCTGGATCCGGGCGCCCGCCCCCTCGTTGATCCCGATCACGGGGCAGCCGGTCTTCATCGCCAGGTCCATCACCTTGACGATCTTCTCCCCGTACACCTCGCCGAGGGAGCCGCCGAACACCGTGAAGTCCTGCGCGAACACGCACACCGGCCGGCCGTCCACGGTGCCGTAGCCGGTGACCACCCCGTCCCCGTACGGCCGGGTCGCGGCCAGCCCGAAGTTGGTCGACCGGTGCCGGGCCAGCTCGTCCAGCTCGGTGAACGAGTCCTCATCGAGCAGCATCTCGATCCGCTCCCGGGCGGTCTTCTTGCCCTTGGCGTGCTGCTTCTCCACCGCGCGTGCCGAGCCGGCGTGCACCGCCTCGTCGTACCGCAGCAGTAGGTCTTCGATCTTGCCGGCTGTGGTGTGGATGTCGGGCGGTGCCGGCTGACCGGATGGCGGTGCCGGTTCGCCGGCTGGTTCGGCTGTCACTGTGCTGCCTTTCGTTCGCGACTGCGGGGCTCGCTCCGCTCACTCCTCGCGCTCACGCCGGCATCGTAACGCTCATCCGAGGATCGTCCCGGTGGCGTCGAGTCGCGCACCGGAATCAGGGGTGGCTGGATCGACGGGTGTCGCCACGGTTCAGAGCGCTATCCACTGGCGGCCGTCGATGAGCTCACGTACCGCGTCGAGATGCCCGGCGTGGACCGCCGTCTCGGTGAGTACGTGCATCAGGATGGAACGGAGATCCGGGAGGTCCATGCCCGATTCTGCCCACCACGCGTCGGGCTGTCGTGGTGGGGCGTCGAGCTCGGTGGCGGCGATGATCGTGTTGGATCGCTCGATCTCGTCCCGGTAGAGCGCGAACACCGCCTCGGCCGACTCTGACTCGTCAACCTGCCAGTCCGCGTTCGGGCCAGGCGGAAAGTAGTCCAGCGGCTCGCCGTTCACGGCGCAGCGGAACCAGTAGTGCTCGTCGGAGAGCGCCAGGTGCTTGAGCATCCCGATGATGGTTCTACCGGTGCGACGAACGGGGGGGATCGGGATCCGACAGCGCCCGTTCCGGCACGTTCGGCGCCGCCAGTGCCGCCAGGGCCGCTCGCACCGAGTGCAGGCTACGTGGTGACCGCGCGCACCAGCGTGGCGTTGATCCGCAGCAGCCGTCCCGCCAGCTTCGTCCGGGGTATGGGTACGCAGCTCGACCACCACTTCGACGGGGGTGAGGCCGTCGGGGAACGGCAGTTGAGGGCATAGGCTGCGCGGCATGGCGGCATCTCCGTACACGGACCTGACCCGCCCGCCGTTGTCCCAGGCGGCGTTGCGGCGCGCGGTGGTG
>JBOGDK010000441.1:0-3712 GCA_050701795.1 Micromonosporaceae bacterium | reverse complement strand
CGTCTGCTCCGTGGCGTAGTCGGCGACCAGGTCGTGCAGCCGGTACCGCTGCTGCCCGGCGCCGTCGACGCCGACCGACTCCACCAGGTGGACGTCGATGAGCTGGTCGAGGTGGTGGTCGCCCGGCCGCAGCGCCTCGGCCACCCACCGGGGCCAGGTCGGGGTCACCAGCAGGCCGAGTCGCCGGAACAGCTCTCGCGCACCCGGCGGCAGCGCCCGGTAACTCAACCCGATGCTGGCCCGTACGTCGAGGTCCCCCAGGGCCAGTTCGTCGAGCCGACTGCGTTCGGCGGCGAGCCGATCCACGAACTCGGCCAGCGGCCAGTCGGGACGCACCCCCAGCCGGGCCGCGGCGATGCAGACAGCCAGCGGCAGGCCGCCACACAGCTCGACCAGCCGTGCCGCCTCCCCCGGTTCGGTGGCGACCCGCTCCCCGCCCCCGAGTCGCGCCAGCAGCCGTACCGCATCCTCGACCGGCAGCTGCGGGACGCTGAACCGGGCCACCTCCATCAACGCCGCGAGCTGCCGCCGGGACGTCACCAGAGCGCCACACCGCGGTGAGCCCGGAAGCAGCGGACGCACCTGGGCTTCGTCAGCGGCGTCGTCCAGCACCACCAGCACCCGCCCGTCGGCGAGCCGGCTGCGGTACATCGCGATCCGTTCGTCCGGATCCTCCGGTACGGCGGTGCCCGGTACGCCCAGCGCCCGCAGGAACCGGCCCGCGACGTCGTGCGGACTCGACGGGTTGGCGTGGCTGCCCCGGAGGTCGGCGTACAGCTGGCCGTCCGGGTACCGATGCTCCAGCCGCCGGCCCACACTGACGGCCAGCGCGGTCTTCCCGACTCCACCGCTGCCCACCAGCACCACCACCGGGAGCACGTCGGAGGCCCCTCCCGCGAGCCGGGTGGTGATCTGACCCAGGAGTCCGTCACGGCCGGTCACGGTGGCGTGCAGGGCCGGCAACTGGCGTGGCAGCAGCCGCGGCGACGGCGCGTCGACCACCGGGGCTCCCTGCAGAATCCGCTGCTCCAGCGCCCGCAGCACCGAGCTGGGCTCCACCCCGAGGTCGTCGGTGAACCGCCGGTACGCCCTGCGGTACGCCGCCAGCGCGTCCGCCCTGCGCCCGGCACCCGCCAGCGCCGACATCTGCAGCCGGTAGAGCTGTTCGGCGTACGGGTGCTCCGCGAGCAGCGGTGCGGTGCCACGGAGCACCTCGTCGAACTGGCCGAGCGCCAACTCCGCGTTCAATTTCAGCTCCGCCGCCGCGAGCAGCTCGTCGGCGAGCGCCATCCGCAGGTCGGTCGCCAGCTCGTCCGGTACGTCGGCCAGCGCCGGCCCGCGCCAGATCCGCAGCGCACGTTCCAGGATCGCCCTGGTGCCGGTGTGGTCGGCGGCCGCGGCCGCCCGGCGGCCCTGGGCGACGTACCCACGGAACTCGGTGACATCGAGCCGGTGGGCTCTGAGCCGGAGCTCGTACCCGGAGGTACGGGTCACGATGAGCTGGTCGTCGATACTTTTCAGCCGCGACCTGATCTTGCTCACCATGTTGTGCAGCTGCGCCTTCGCCGAGGCCGGTGGCTGCCGCCACAGGGAGTTCACCAGGTGCTCGGTGGACACCAGCCGCCCGGCGTTGAGCAGCAGGGTGGCCAGGACGAACCGCTCGCGGGCGCTGCCGGTGGGCAGGCTGGCGTCCTCGTGCCGTACGTCGACCGGACCGAGCACCCCGAACTCCACACGCTATTCATACCGGAGCGCGCCGATCGTGGCTCGGGCCACCTCGTGGCGGTTCTGGATGCCGGGCAGCCCTCAGGAACGCGCGTCGAGACGGCGACCCGGCAACGTGGGCCCCGGGAATCTGGCGCACGACGTACCGGCCGCACTCCGGACCACCCGACGACATCCACCTGCCCCGCCGGCACGGGTTCACCGGGCGTTCTTGAAGCCCTTCACCACAGCTTCAAGCAAGGCGTCGTGTACGTCGTTGGTGAAGCTGGGATCCACCCCTGTCTCGTTGCGGTTCCCGCCTCTGGGGACCCGCACGAACCCGATCGTGCCGACAGTGACCACAGTGGAACGACCGATGTACCCGGACAGGGCGCGGTACCGCGTCTCCCTTGACTCCGGGTGCCGGACGGTGCAGACCTCCGTGCCCGCGACCTCCGCCTCCTGCCGGGCCTGGCTCTTCGACAGCTCGGCGAGCAGGTCACACGACGTCTGTTGTTCGTCCGGCGGCAACATCGCCTCGCGCTCGGCATCGAGGTGGGGGCGTAACTCCACCCAGACCGCGACCTCGGTGACCCCGTACGGGTGCTTCGGGCCCTTCACCGTGGAATCGAAGCCGTTGTAGCAGCGCACACTGTCCGGCACGTGTTTGCTGGGCCAGGTCCAACTGACCTTGACTGCCGTCTTGACGATGGCCTTCGATGTGGACCGGACAGCGTCCTCGCACACGGATTTCAGCGCCTCGACTGATGGTGACTTCTTCGCGAATCGTTCGTCCTGGACCTCAGGCGAGGACGACGCCGCCGACGGGGTTCCGTCCGCCTTCGGCGGCTGCTGATCCGTGCAGCCTGCCACCGCCAGCAGCGCCGTGGTGGTCACGATGGGAACGGTCAGTCGCAGCATCGAGCGGACGCCTCGGGGGACCACGTGCATATCTCTCAGCCCGCCATCTCTTTACGCGCAACGCTGACGATCAGATCCCTCGCGGGAATCAGCTCGTCGTCAGACAACGGCTCCCAATCCCGGCGATGACTCCATCCGTACACAGCCACGAATGTCTGAGTGCGCCGCAGCGTAAAATCACCGGCCACCCGTTCCTCGCCAGCTCCTCCGATATATTGCGCGCAGAAGTCTCCACTACCAGTCCGCATCAAACCCGCGGAGTGCAGGAACCATTCGCGGTCATCAGGCTCGCTGTAGAGAAGGCACTCGGAGGTAGCTCGACCATACTTCCTCGCGTAGTGGCCGCCGCCATCCACGGCTACAAAATCAATATCGGCCCCCAGCTCCTTGCCCCCCATATCCCAGCGCCACTCGCATTCGTTTCCGCCGTGGAACCTCCGCGGCTTCAATTCTTCTCGTAGGGCGCGGGTCACAGCGAGACAAACCTGCTGTTGTTCCTGGACAGTGAGTCGCGCTTCCGTGAAGCGCGGGTCCGCGCGATCGACCGAACTCTCTGAGGAATGTGGCTCGACGGCACGTGGCCTCGTGGTCTCGGAGCAACCAGATACCACCAAAGTCAGCGACAGGAGAGCCTTCATCAACGAGATACTTCGCATCTGCTCGTTCAATATCAGGTCCAGGGCCGATCGAGTTTTGAATCTCTCTTCGGGTCTCCCGTATCCTCTTCAGCACGATCGTATTCAGAGCGACCATCTTCAGGATCATTAGGATCAGCAGGCCCATCTGAGTACCTGGCGCGGTCCATAACGTCGAGCTTTGTGGTCAACTCCTTGATGGTCATACCGAAGCTGTCACCGACCTTCTCGATATGCAGATTCCTACGCGCGGATTTCTCGCTACTTTCCACGAAGCCCATGATCGCCCCTAGAATGACGCCGACCGCGCCACCGATCGCAGCGCCTTTCGGGCCACCGATGGCGCCGAGGCCGGCGCCGACACCGCCGTAGTCTGCTGCCGTACCCATGATCTCTGAGTCGGAGCCGCCACCCTCCGCCGTGAGGGCGTTGATGTACTTCTTACGGAGGCC
>JBOGDK010000440.1:0-3726 GCA_050701795.1 Micromonosporaceae bacterium | reverse complement strand
ATTCGGAGGAGTGTCTCTACCACTTGTGGTCATGCGACCACGTACCGTTAGGTCACGGTCGAAAGATTGGCGAGTGTCCCATGTCGTTCGGTGATTACAGTTCCAGCCCCATGACCCCCCAGACCGCGCGCCGACCAGGCAGCTGGACACCACCGGCTGCGCCTGACTCGCCGCTGCCCCGCCCCCGGTACGACCTCGCCGACTACCTCGGCATGCTGCGTCGCGGCTGGTGGATCCTGATCGCCAGCATGCTCCTGGGGCTGGTCGCCGCGGTCGGCGTCACCATCGTCCAGACCAAGGTGTATGAAGCGTCCACCGCCGTACTCGTGCTCCCCACCGGGGTGGAGGATCCGGATCTCGCCGGAGGGCGTTCCAAGAACACCATCAACCTCGACACCGAGGCGCAGCTGGTGCAGTCCAGTGCCACCGCCAACCTCGCCAAGGAACTGTTGGATTCGGACACCCCGGCCCGGGACCTGCTCCGCGACGTCTCGGTCACGGTGCCGCCGAACACCGCGATCATGGAGATCAGGTACGCCGCCGGCACCCCGCAGGCGGCGCGCGCCGGCTCGGCCGCATTCGCCGACGCGTACCTGAGCAACCGCCAGAACAACGCGAAGGCCGACATCAGCGGCCAGATCGAGGCGCTGCGGACGCAGATCGCGGGGATCGAGAAGCAGCTGCGGGTCGTGCTCTCCAGAGAAGGCGCCCGCGCCGAATCCGGGGGCGGTACCAGCTACCTCGACGCGCAGCAGCAGAACCTCTCGTCCCAGCTGAACGCCCTCAGCAGCCGGCTGAACGAGCTGCGCACCACACCGGTCAGCGGGGGCCGGGTGATCAGCGAAGCGCAGCGGCCGACCGAACCCAGCCACCCGGTGCTGCCACTCAACCTCGCGGCCGGCATGATGATCGGCCTGCTGCTCGGGGGCGCCGCGGTAGGTGCCCGGGAGTACCTGGATCGCCGGGTCCACCACGGAGCCGACGTGGTACGCCGCGCCGGAGTGCCGTTGCTCTGCGAACTGACCGACCGGCTGGCGAGCAGGTCCACCCCCACCGGGGACGCGGTGTTCGGCGCCTTCACCCCCGCCGGGCGGATGTTCTCCCGGCTGCGCAACGAGGTCGCCGCGTGCCTGCCCGCCGGGTCCGTGGTGGTGGTCACCGGCGCCTGCCGTGGCCCCGCCGCCCCCACCCTCGCCGCCAACCTGGCGGTCGCCTTCACCCGGGCCGGCAACAGCGCCGCCGTGGTGTACGCCGACGTACCCGGCACCTGGGAGATCGGTGCCGGGGCGCCCGCCACCCGGCTGTTCGGCGTACCGACCACGCCTGGACTGTCCGAAGTGCTCGCCGGTCGGGTGCCACTCGACGACGCGCTGCTCGCCGCCGCCCGATACCCGGAGCTGCGGGTGCTGCCCACCGGCAGCATCGCGAGCTCCGCCGGACTGCTGCAGTCGGAGGCGGCCCGGCGGATGCTCGCGTCGCTGAAATCCCGGGTGGAGTACGTCATCGTGCACGCCCCGTCGGCCGCCGAGAGCGCGGACGCCCAGAGCCTGGCCATCCACGCCGACGGCGTACTGCTGGCGGTCGACCTGCGGCGTACCACCGACGTGGAAGTCGCCGACGCGGCCGACCAACTGCACCGGGTCGGTACGCCGCTGCTCGGCGCCGTGGTGCTGCCCCCGTTCACCGCCGGGAAGCCGGCACGGAAGAAGCACACCCGTTCCGTCGCCCCGTCCGGCGACACACCGACCCTGGTATTCCCACGGGTCACGGACGACAGGGACGTCAGGGAAGACAGGGACCACAGGGACAACACCGACGACGACGAGGCGACGGATCATGATGCCGAATCGTCCGCTGCCTCCCGCACCAGCCCGGACCTGGAGACCACCCAGATCCTCACCCCGTACACCGATGACGACGACAGCGCCATGGATGACCGTCCCGATCGCGGCCTGGAGATCCGGACGGCGGGATCCGGGTCCACCGGTCACCGCCGGCCGAACCCGAAACCGTCCCGGACCACATCGGACACCGACGCCACCCTGGTCATCACCGGAGGGCCCGCGAGCGCCGTACGGTCGGGCCGGCACCCGGGCCACAAGCCGAAAGGCCGGCGCCGTTGAACGTCACCTCGGCGGCACCGCCGAGTGACAGGCCGGCAGCGCCCTCGCGCGGCATCCGCGGGACCCGGCCCCACCGAGCGGTACGGCCGCGGTGGCTGCCGTTGCCGAGCGGTTGGCCGTTGATCGGCCTGCTGCTGCTGTACCCGCTGTGGTGGGCGCTCGGACTCGGCGTGCTGATCTACCCGATCCTGGCCGTACCGATGGCGCTGGATCTGATACGCCGCCGGCCGGTCCGGCTACCGCCCGGTTTCCTGCTGTGGGCACTGTTCCTGGCCGTCGTGGTGGTGAGCCTGACGGCGCTGGAGTACGACCCACCGGGCACCCTCCCGGGCAGCGCGGTGAGCCGACTGCCGGGCGCGATACTGCGGCTGGTGGAGTACGGGTCGCTGACCGTACTGCTGTTGTACGCGGGAAACCTGCGTTCCGACGAGCTGCCGCAGCGCCGGCTGGTGGGCCTGCTCGCGTGGTCGTTCCTGATCACCGTGGTGGGCGGGGTGGTGGGAACCCTGTGGCCGTACCTGTCGTTCACCTCGCCGGTGGAGCTGCTGCTACCGGACCGCTACGCCGAGAACTCGTTCGTACGGCACCTGGCGCATCCGTCGGTGGCGCAGCTGCAGGAGGTGCTCGGGTACCCGACACCCCGGCCGGCCGCCCCCTGGGGCTACACCAACCTCTGGGGCAACAACTTCTTCCTGTTGTTGCCATGGTTCCTGGTCGCGGGGTGGGGGTACGCCCGCCGCCGGTGGCAGCGGATCGGGATGCTGGTGATCCTGGCGGCCTCGGTGGTGCCGGTGGTCATCTCGCTGAACCGGGGTCTCTGGTTGGGGCTGGCCGCCGCGGCCGGGTACGTCGCGCTGCGGCTGGCGTTGCGCGGCCGGCTGGCCCCGCTCGGGGGGCTGGTCGTGGCCGCCGCGGCGGTGACGGTGCTGCTCGCGACCACCCCACTGGGGCAGCTGGTCGGTGAACGCCTGGCCAACGGCCACTCCAACGACATCCGGCTCTACACCACCGAACGCGCCCTCGACGGGATCGGCTACTCCCCCGTGATCGGCTTCGGAAGCACCCGCGACACCCAGGGCAGCGGTTCGACGATCGCCGTCGGCGCCAGCGCCGCGTGCGACAACTGCGGCAACCACACCGTCGGCAGCAACGGCCAGATCTGGCTGGAGCTGTACGCCCACGGGGTGCTCGGCGCGGTGCTGTTCCTCGGCTTCTTCGGGTACGTGATGTGGCACTACCGCCGGGACGTCAGCCCGCTCGGCATCGCGGGATCGACGGTCCTGGTGTTGAACCTGCTCGCCTCCGGCTACTACAACACGCTGGTCACGCCGCTGGCGTTCACGTTCCTCGGGTTGGCGGTGCTGTGGCGCCGGGAGACGGACACGCCGGGCCTCCCGCCGCGCCGGGGGGCGGAGCGGTGACGCTCGCCGTACCGGCCCGGACCGACCACCTCACCGAGGTGCTCGCCGCGCTGTACCCCGCCCCGTACGGGTTGCGTCCCGAGGCGGGGCCGACCGCCGCCGGGTACCGGCTGGTGCCGTACCGCGGCAGGCCACGACTGCTGGTGCCGGAACCACCCCGACTCGCCGCGGCCGGGCTGCGC